>NZ_JBEYWX010000028.1:0-89768 GCF_040644655.1 Streptomyces sp. NPDC046931 | reverse complement strand
GTGCACCCGGTCCTGGGTGCCGCGCGCCGCGTCGATACGGGCCTGCACCTCGTCCAGCATCTCGTCCAGCCGCAGCCTGGGCAGGTGCTGCTCCGGGCGTTCGATCTCTTCTCCGCCCACTGCCTCCTCCGGGGACCCATGCAGACAGGTACAGCTCGACCGGCGACCCTGTAGTTCACGATACCGGGGGATCTGCCGAGGTGAGGGGCCGCGCTTGGGTACCGCGAAACGGTGATCGGACCGGGGCTGCGGATCAGGCTGTACGGACAAGATCGAGCGCGGGTCCGCCCGTCACACCGCGGTGAGGTGATTGTTCACCTCGACCACGTCGTCGATGTCCTCCACCTCCGCGACCAGCCTGGACATCGAGGCTTGGGACATCCTCCCAGTCAGCTCCACCACGCCGTCGTGAACCATGACCTCGAGGGTGCTGCGGTCGGCAGGGGTGCAGACGGTACGGACCTTCTGCTCGATCTCCCCCCGTATTCCGGCGTCGTCCTCACGGCGCACCACGCCCACCAGGCGTCCGTCGTGCTCGGTGACCGGGAGCCGCTACAGGCGCGACAGCGCCGCCAGCCAGGCGACCTCCGCCACGGTCGCCCCCGGCAGCACCGTGATCGCGGGGCTGGTCATGAGGTCCGCGGCCATCTCGCCCCGTGCCTCACCGTACAGGTGCCGCTCCCCGCATCCGGCCGAGAGGTCCGGGTCGGTGACCGGACGCTTCGAACGCGATCTTCGCCAGGAGGTCGGATTCCGACACCACGCCGACAACCCAGTCGTCGGCGTCGACCACTGGCAGCGCACCCACGTGCTCCCGTGCGAGCAGACGTGCGGTCTCGCGACACGACAGGTCGTCCTGCATGGACGTGGCGGGCACGTCCATCACGTCCCGTACCAACGGCGGCCCGACTTGGGGGGCGGCTTGGGCGGCCTCTCCCCACGGGTGCCGCCGGCCTCCCGACCCGCCTTCGGGACGGAACCGGGCGTGGGCTCCGCTGCCGGACTCGCGGGCGGCATGACGGCACGTGCCACCGTGTGGCTGGCTCGCCGAGACCGTGGCGACGGCACCCAGATAGCGCAGGAGGCATGTCCTGCCTTCCCTCCTCGCGGGGCTCCAGTGGTGCTTTGGCACGGCACGACGGGCCTCGGCGCCCGTGGAGTGGTTCTCGCGCTTGTTCACAGCGGCCTCCGGACTCCGTCGGGTTGCCTACGGTTCCAGTCTTGCGCTCCACCGGCCCTGGCCAAGAGCCGAACGGTCCCGATGGAGCGGCGCTGCGGTCCATCCGATGCGAGCCTGCACGGGAGCGGTGAGACTGAAAGAGGAGCCGACCGGCAGGAGGATGCGCGTGGTGAGCCTGCGGGATTTCCTGGCGCGATTCCGTCCGACCGGTGCGCCGGGAGCAGCCGTCACCGGAGTCCCCGCCGACCGGGCCGCGGAGCGCGCTGCGGAACTTGAGCCACCGCTTGCCCTGCTGACCGACGTTCAGCAGGAGGCGGCCCGGATCCGTGCTGCGGTGGACCGCGAGGCCGAAGCGATACGGGAGCGCGCCGCCCGACAGGCCGCGCAGACCGTGGCGGCAGCCCGGGCCCGGGCCCCGCAGGTACGGCAGGAGGCCGCGACGCCCGAGCACCGTGCCGCCCTGCGGGAGGCGGAGGACCTTCGCGCGGCCGGGGAACGCGCCGCCTCGCTGGTGCGCGAGCGCTCGCGGAGGCGCATGCCGGCCCTGGTGGAGCGCGTAGTCGAGAACGCCTTCCACGCCGCGGACGGCACGCGGACAGCGCCGTGAGCGCCGGATGGGTGGCGGGAGTCATCCGGGCTCGCGCCCTGGTCGGCCGTTGTCCCGGACCGGACGGGGCGCGGGAGATGGCGAGTGCGGAGGCGCTGGAGGCGGCACTGCACCATCTGACGGAGACGCCGTACGGGAAGTCCGCGCGGGCGGCGATGGGGGTGACCGAGGCTCAGCGGGCGGTGTCAGCCACGCTGCTGTGGCATCTGCGGCCGCTGGCAGGCTGGCTGCCCGCGGGCGGTGCTCGCCTCATGCGTCCGCTCGCCGCGGGCTTCGAAGTCGCCGATGTCATGTCTCGTCTATCGGCACAGGGCGCCCCGGGCATGGATCCGGAGGTCTCGACATGGCAGCCGTACCGGCTCGGCAGCCTGGAAACCACCTGGCGGAACCTGGAACGCGCCGTGACACCCGCCGAACTGCGCCCCGCCCTCGCGGCCTCGTCCTGGGGCGATCCGGGCGCGGACACGCCGTGGGCCCTGATCACAGGCATGCGCATGGCGGCCGCGCGCCGTACGGATGCGGCCGTGACGTCCGCCCGGCGCTGGGCCAGGGGGCGCGCCGCGCTGGTGACAGCACGCGAACTGTTCGTTCACCAACGCCGCCTGCCAGGACCGGTGCGCCGCACCGCGGCGGGCTTGCTGGGGTCGCGGGCGGTCGACGCCCCGTCCGTCCGGGACTTCCGCGACCGCCTGCCGTCCCCGTCCCGCTGGGTCCTGGAGGGCGTCGAGGAGCCGGGAGCACTGTGGCGGGCCGAGGCCCGGTGGTGGCGCGTGGTCGATCAGGACGGCGCCGGCATGCTGCGGGAGGGCCGGTACGGTCCCCAGGGAGTCGTGGGGGCGGTCGCCGTGCTTTCCGTGGACGCCTGGCGGGTGCGGGCGGCCCTGGAGTCGGCGGCCCGGGGCGCGGGGCCCTTGGAGGAGTTCGATGCCCTGGTCTGAGGCGCTGACGCCGGTCCGGATGCGCCGCGTGGCGCTGGTCGTGCCGCACGCGGCGCTACGGGACACGCTGGTGCGGATCGCCGAGGCGGGCTGCGTGGAGCTGGACCGGGTGGAGGAGGCGACCCCCGGACCGGCGGCCCGACGGCTGCAGCGGCTGGAGGGCCATCCCGCAGCGGTCCCCCCTGGAACCACGGGCGCGCCATCGGCTGCCCGTGAGGCTCCCGTCCTGGCCCTTTCCGCGCCCGATCTGGACACCCTCCAGCGGCAGCGCCGCCTGGGGATGCTGGCAGGCGAGGCACAGCTGGAGGAGCGGACTCGGGGAGCCGTACTGCGCGGAGAGGTGGCCGCACTCGCCGGGTGGTGCCCGGCGGCCGAGGTACCCCGGCTCGCGTGGCGGCTGGCCGCCGCCGGTGGCGCGCTGGTTCCGCTGCCCACCCCGCCCGGAGCCGATCCGCCGACACTGCTGCGGTCGGCGCCGTCCGCGTCGTTCGCACCGCTGGTGACGACGTACGGCACCCCGCCCTACGCGGACGTCGACCCGTCGTGGCCGGCAGGGATCACCTACGTCGCGATGTTCGGAATCATGTTCGGGGACGTGGGTCATGGCGCGCTCCTGCTGCTCGGTGCGCTGGCACTGCGACTCGGGCGGCCTCGCAGGCTCGCCCGATTGAGCCGCCTGTGGCCCTTCCTCGCCGGTGCCGGGCTGTCGGCCATGCTCGCGGGTGCCGCCTACGGCGATTTCTTCGGGCCGACAGGAGTGCTGCCGGTCCTGTGGCTGAGTCCGCTGAAGAGCCCTGCGCGCCTCCTGGCCGCCGCGGTGGTCTTCGGGGCCGGGCTGCTGGCCGTCGCCCATGCCGCCGGTGCGGTCAACCGCTGGCGCGAGGGCGGTGCGGGCAAGGCCCTTTACGCGGCGTCCGGCTGCGCGGGGCTCCTGTTCTTCCTGGGGTTCGGGCTGTCGGCGGCGGGGCTCGCCCTGCACCGGTCGGCTGCGGCCGTTCTCGGGGCCGGGCTCGCCCTGGCCGGGCTCGCGCTGGTGGCGGTGGGGCTCTACCGGGCCACGGCCGGGGGCCTCGCAGGGCTCGCCGAGACCGGGGTACGGCTGTTGGATGTCGTGGTGCGCGCGGGCACCAACACCGTCTCCTTCGCGCGGCTCGCGGCGTTCGGTCTCACCCATGCCGCGCTCGCGGACCTGGTGTGGCGCGGCACCACCGGCCTCGCCGGGCGGGGAGCCGCAGGAGCCGCCGGGGCGCTGGTGGTGTTCGTCGTGGGCACTGCCGCCTCGCTCGCGCTGGAGGCCCTCGTGGCCGGTGTTCAGGCGCTGCGGCTGGAGTTCTACGAGATCTTCTCGCGGATCTTCGAGACGGAGGGCCGTCCGTTCCGCCCCTGGCACGTTCCGTCGGCGGCAGCGGCCGATGCTGAAACGGAGGTGACCCGGTGCTCACCTGGGTGATGGTCCTGCCGGTGCTGGCGGCGGCGCTCGGAGGCATGCGGCTGTTGCGGCGACGCCGGGCCAAACGCGCGTTCCGCTGGCTGCTGGCGACGAACCTCGCGCTGCTGGGCGGTGCGTGCGTGCTCCTGGCAACGGCTCTGTCGGGCCCCGCGCAGGGGGCGCCCGCCCAGGCCGCCGCGTCGGCCGCGGGCAACGGGTCCGCGCTGATCGGAGCCGCCATCGCGGTGGCGGGCGCGTCCGTCGGAGCCGCCATCGCGGTCGCCTACACCGGGGCGGCGGCGCTGGCCGCACTCAGCGAGCGTCCCGAGATGTTCGGCCGCGCCATGGTGATCGTCGGTCTGGCCGAAGGCATCGCCGTCTACGGGCTGGTGGTCGCGATCCTGCTGATCGGCAAGGCGTGACCCGGAGGGCATGACGATGGGGACGGTGGCCGCCATCGGCGCACGGAGCAGGGTGAGCGGGCTGGCCCTCGCCGGAGTCGACGTGCTGGTCGCGGAGCACCCGGACGCCGTACGCAAGGCCTGGCGGACGCTTCCCGGTACGGTCTCCTTGGTGATCGTCACGCCGGAAGCGGCCGAGGCTCTGGAGACCGAGACGGCGGAGCCTGATCCCTCCCGCCCGCTGACCGTGGTGATGCCGCCATGACCGTCCCCGCCCCCGGCCCCACGGACCCGTTGGCCCCGGTGCGCGCCGAACTCCTCCGATCGGCACGATCGGACGCCGACGCCGCACTGACACGTGCCCGGGCGGACGCGGACGAGACGGTGCGAGCGGCCTGCACGGAGGCGGAGACGCTGCTGAGCCGGGCCCGGGAGGAGGGCGTGGCGGACGGTGCCGCCGCCGCGGCCCGGGAACGGGTGCGGGCGCGTCAGGACGCGTGGGCAGAGGAACTTTCCGCACGGGCCGAGGCCTACGCGGACCTCCGTGCCAGGGTGCGCGCGGGCGTTCGCGACACGCTGGCGGACGTGGGCGCGCTACGGGTCCGGTTGGAGGAGCACGCCCGAACGCTGCTCGGAACGGAAGTGCGGGTCGCGGCCGCCGCTGACGGCGGAGTGACGGCCGAGACGCCCGGTCGCAGGGCCGACCTCTCGGCGAACGCCCTCGCGGACCGCGCGCTGGACCGGCTCGGCGTGGGGGCCGAGGCCCTGTGGGCGCGATGACGTCCCCGACCACAGCGGCGCGCCACCGGCCCAGCGAAGACGGACCGCCGCGGGTCGTGCGAGTGGCGGGGCCGCTCGTCGAGATCGCCTGCGCCGCCCGCGTCGCCATGGACGACCTGGTCCTGCTCGGCGAGGATCGGCTGCCGGGCGAGGTGGTGACGATCCACGGCGATGTCGTCACCGTCCAGGCCTACGAATACACCGGCGGCCTCGCGCCCGGGCATCCCGCCGCCCCGCAGGGCGCACCGCTCGCGGTGCGGCTGGGACCGGGGCTGCTGGGCGGTGTCTTCGACGGTCTGCTGCGCCCCCTCACCCGCGCAGGGGACCTGCTCCTGGCTACCGGGCGGAGCATCGAACCTGACGTTCGCACATGGCCGTTCACCCCGAATGTGGCAGTGGGAGAACACGTCGCGGCAGGGGATGTCCTCGGCGGCATCAGGGCGTCGGTCCCGCTGGGCGTTCTCGTACCACCTGGATGCTCGGGGATCGTTGCGCGGATCGCACCGGCGGGAGAGCACGCACAGGACTCCCCCATCGCCGTGGTGGGCGGTCAGGAGGTGCGTATGACGGAGACCTGGCCCGTGCGCAGGCCCCGGCCGGTACGGGAGCGGCTGCCAGCCGACGCTCCCTTGCACACCGGTCAGCGAGCCGTCGACCTGATGTTCCCCGTGGCCCGCGGCAGCACGGTCGCCGTCCCGGGCGGCTTCGGCACCGGCAAGACCATGCTGCTGCAGCAGATCGCCAAGTGGTGCGACGCCGACGTGATCGTCTACGTCGGCTGCGGGGAGCGCGGCAACGAGATGGCCGATGTGATCGAGGAGCTGTCCGCGCTGACCGACCCCCGCACCGGTGGCCGTCTGGCGGAGCGCACGGTCACCATCGCGAACACGTCCAACATGCCGATGATGGCCCGCGAGGCGAGCGTGCACACGGGGGTGACGGCCGCCGAGTACTTCCGGGACATGGGGCTCGACGTCGTCGTGATCGCCGACTCGACCTCCCGCTGGGCCGAGGCGCTGCGCGAGTTCGCCTCCCGGATGGGCGAACTGCCCGCGGAGGAGGGCTACCCCGCGGGGCTCGCCTCGGAACTGGCCGCCTTTTACGAACGGGCGGCATCGGTGCGCACGCTCGGGGGCACCGCCGGTTCGGTGACCGTCATCGGTGCCGTGTCACCGCCGGGCGGCGATCGGACCGAACCGGTCACGGCCCACACCGAACGGTTCGTGCGGTGTCTGTGGAGTCTCGACCGCGACCTCGCCTACGCGCGCCACTATCCGGCGCTCTCCTGGGCGGACTCGTTCTCCCGGGATGCCGGCGCGCTGGCATCCGCGTACGCACGCGCCGGGGACCCCCAGTGGTCCGAGCGGCGTGGGCGGGTGGCCACCCTGCTCGCCGAGGCGGACCGGCTGGCCGATCTCGTGGAACTGATCGGCGTGACGGCCCTGCCGCCACGGGAACGGGTCAGCGTGCTCGCGGGCCGGCTGCTGCGCGAGGGGCTGATCCAGCAGAACGCGCTGTCGTCGTCGGACGGGTACTGCCCACCCGGGAAGACGGCGGCCCTCGCGGAAGCCGTCCTCACGGTGATCGACCGCTGCGTGGAACTGGTGGATTCCGGTGCCCGCGCGGACGCCGTCGAGGCCGTCGACTTCACGCCGCTGCTGCGCGCCCGCGAGGATGCCGGTCCGCAGGAGACGGCCCCCGTGGAGGCTGCCCGCGACCTGCTACTGGCACGGCTGGGAGAGCTGGCATGAGCACGCCCGGTGAGATCGAGTACACGAGCGTGCGGGAGCTGCGTGGCCCGCTCGTGGTCGTCGAGGGGGTGAGCGGTGTGGGGTGGGACGAGTTCGCGACGATCGTCCTCGACTCCGGGGAGAGGCGGCACGGTCTCGTCCTGGAGGTGGATCGGGACCTGGCGGTCGTGCAGGTTCTGCAGGACACGGCGGGCATGGACCGGACCGGCACGCGCATCGCCTTCTCGGGAGCGCCCCTGCGGATCCCGGTCGGCACCGGGTGGCTGGGCCGGGTATGCAACGGGCGGGGCGAACCGGCGGACGGCGGACCACCGGTCCTCGGTGCGGTGGACGCCGCGGTCGGCGGTGCGCCGATCAACCCGGTGCGCCGCGAGCCGCCCACCGAGCCGGTACTGACGGGAGTGGGAGCCATCGATGTTCTCACGACCCTGGTGCGGGGGCAGAAGCTCCCCGTGTTCTCGGCCGCCGGACTGCCGCATCTCGAGCTGGCAGTGCAGATCGCCGCCCAGGCGACCTGCGGCGCCGAGCCGTTCGCCGTCGTCTTCGCCGGCATGGGTCTCACCCACGCCGACGCGGCGTTCGTCCGCGACGGGCTGGCCGAACGCTCCGCCGCCAAGGATCTCGTCCTGCTGCTCAACACCGCGGACGACCCCGTGATCGAGCGTCTGCTCACGCCCCGGCTCGCGCTCACGGTGGCCGAGCACCTCGCATTCGGCGAGGGCCGCCATGTTCTGGCGGTCATGACGGACATGACCGCCTACTCCGAGGCGCTGCGCGAGGTGTCCGCCGCTCGGGGCGAGATCCCGGCCCGGCGGGCCTATCCCGGCTACCTCTACAGCGACCTGGCGTCCCTGTACGAGCGGTGCGGCAGGATCAGGGGCCGTCCGGGGTCGGTGACCGTCCTGCCGGTGCTGACGATGCCTGCCGGGGACATCACCCACCCCGTGCCCGACCTCACCGGTTACATCACGGAGGGCCAGATCGTGCTGTCCGGCGAGGTCCACGCCCGCGGCACCTATCCGCCGGTCGACCCGCTCGCCTCGCTGTCGCGTCTGATGCGCAAAGGCACGGGGGCGGGACGGACCCGGGAAGACCATCCGGACGTCGCCGCACAGCTGATCGCCGCACTGGCCCGCGCCCGGCAGGTACGGGAGCTCGCCGACCTGATCGGACGCCCGGCGCTGAGCCCTGCAGACCACCGGTACCTGGATCTGGAGGACGCGTTCGTGCGCGAGTTCCTCGCCCAGGGCACAGACGAGAACCGGCCGTTCGACGACTCCCTCGACCGTGCCTGGGACGTACTGCTGACTCTGCCCCGCAGCCAGCTCGGCATGATCCCGACAGCCGTGCTCGACGCCCGCGCCGCCGGAGACACGGGCACGGGTGGGACGGGAGCGCCATCGTGAGCGCGCGCCGGCTGCGGGTACCACCGGGGCGGGCCGGCCGCCTGCGGCTGCGGCACAGTCTCGGTACCGCCCTGCGCGGAGCGGACCTGCTGGAGCGCAAGCTGCGGCTCCTGCTGGACCGTGAGCGGGAGTTGAGGCGCACGGCGGAGGAGGCCGGCCGGACTTGGCGGGGCAGGCTCGCCGAGGCGGAGACCTGGTGTGTGCGCGGGCTCCTGATCGGTGGCGAGCGCGCCCTGTTCGGGGCAGCCCCCGCCGGCCGGGCCGGGGTCGACGTCGAGTGGACCTCCTCGATGGGCGTGAGCCATCCGTCCGGGGCGTCGTGGACAGCCCCGGCTCGCTCTTTCGACGAGCCGACACCGGGGAACACCGCGCTGGCTCACGCGGAGGCGGCGTACCGCGCGGCCGTCCGCGCCGCCGTGGAGCACTCCGCCGCCCGCAGCGCGGCCGAGCTCCTCGCGGCGGAGGCGGAACGGACACGTCAGCGGGTGCGGGCCCTGCGCAGGCATTGGATTCCCCGCCTGATGCGCGAGCTGGCCGCCGTCGAACTGGCGCTGGAGGAGGCGGAGCGGGAGGAGGCGGTGCGACGGCGCTGGGCCGCCTCGTCCCGGGACCGGGCGAGGGGCTGAGTACCGCAGGGGCGGTCCGGCACGCGCCTCCGTCGTGATCGTACGTCTTGGAGAGACCAGGGATCACGAGCGATCTCTGCTGGGTTGCACCGCTGCCCCGTCCGTGGTGTCGTCGCGGTCGAAGTCGAGCCGGTTGACGACATCCACCACGCCATCGACCCCCTCGCACAGCCGCGCTGTGACGGCAAGCAGACTCCTGCGCTCCAGGCTGCCGCTCAGCGTGACCCTGCCGTCGGTGACCTCGACGGTCAGCGAGGAGGGTGGCAGGCCGAGCGTCCGGACGATGACATCCTCGAGGATCTCCTCCTGGATCGCGTGGTCCTGACGGAGAAACAGATGTACCAGGTCACTGCGGCTGATCACGCCGATCAGGCGGCCCTCCCCGCCCACCACGGGCAGGCGCTTCACCTTCCGCCTCTCCATCGTCCGCGCGGCACGCACCGCGTTCCACTCCGGCTCCGCGACCACGGCAGGGCTTGTCATCAGCTCCCCGGCGGTGCTCCCGACATCACCGGTCGTCTGCTTGCGCAGGAGGTCTGCCTCGGACACCACGCCGACGGGCCGACCGTCGTCGTCGACCACGGGCACGGCGGTGATGTCGTACTCGTCGAGGAGGCGTGCGATCTCCTTGAACGTCGTGCCCGGCCGCACGCTCACGGCGGTGGGGGTCATCAGATCGCCCACACTGCGGTGCCTCATCGCTCGGCACCCCCTCTCGGAAGGTGTCCTGCGCACCGTGCGGGGCGGACGTGAACCGGGGGCCGGGCGGGCGTCAGCCCGCCCGACCGGACCCGCGGGGAGCGGGATCACGCGCCGTGCTCGACCTCGATGTGCTTGGCCTCGGCCGTCTCACGTCCGAGGCGCACGCTGACGGTGAGCATGCCGTTGGTGTAGTCGGCCCTGACGTCATCCTCGTCGGCGCCCGGCGGCAGGGTCACGCTGCGGCTCACGGAGCCGTAGCGGATCTCGCTGCGGTCCTTCTCCGCCTCGCGTTGGGTGCGCTCGGCTTTGACGGTCAGCACGCCTTCGCCGATGACGACGTCGATGTCCTCGGGCGAGACACCGGGAAGCTCTGCCCGCACGACGTACCGGTCGCCTTCGGTGTAGTCCTCGATCCGGACGGCGTACGGGTCGCCCATCGTGGGCATCGCGAAACGTGCGGGGAAGGACTCGAACCACTCGGGCATCTCCGGAAAGGGAAACCTCTGCCTGCGTGTGAGTGTGGCCATCGCCGTATCTCCCAGGACTGCGGTTGCGGCTATGGACACCTCCAGTCCACCGCGCGCACCTGGTCGCTGCCTGAGGCCGAACAGCCCATATCGGGGCCCTATGGTCCCGTCAGCACCCTTCTCCGTGCCGAGGCCGGCGCTCGGCGAGGACGAGACCGCGCTCGCAGGGCCGGTCGGCCCATGCTTTGACCGGGCCGGTCGCCGAGACTGGTGATGAGAAGCAGAGCGCCCTCGGCACCGGCCGGCGGCTCCCCAGCCCACTCAGTGGCGGTCACCATGTCCGATGTCACCACCACCGACCTGTATGAAGTGACCATGGCCCTGTCCTACCTGCGGGAGGGGATGCGCGCCCCGGCGACGTTCAGCCTCTTCGTCCGTGACCTGCCGCCCGGCCGGGGGTTCCTGGTCGCGGCGGGCCTGGAACCCGCGCTGGACTTCCTGGCCCGATACCGGGTGGAACACGTGGACGTCGAGGAGTTCGCGGCGGCGCTGCACCGGCCGCCCGAGGACCTGGAGCCGCTGCTGGGGCTGGCCTTCGAGGGTGAGGTGCGTGCCGTCCCGGAGGGCCACGTCGTCCTCGCGGGCGAGCCGCTGCTGGAGGTGACCGCGCCGCTGCCCCAGGCGCAGCTCGTCGAGACGTACCTGCTCAACCAGCTGTGCCATCAGACGGCGGTGGCGTCCAAGGCCGCCCGCTGTGTGCTCGCGGCGGCCGGACGGCCTGTGGTGGACTTCTCCCTGCGCCGCACCCACGGGCCCTGGGCGGGTCTGCAGGCGGCCCGGCTGGGGGCCATGGTGGGCTTCGCGGCCACGAGCAACGTGGCGGCGGCCGGTGTCCTTGGCCTGCCGGCGTCGGGCACCATGGCCCACTCCTATGTGGAGGCGTTCCCCGGTGAGGAGGAGGCGTTCCGTGCCTTCGCGCGCACCCATCCGGGGCCGGTCACCTTCCTCGTCGACACCTACGACACCGAGGCGGGAGTCATGGCCGCCGCCCGTGTCCTGCACGAGATCCGGCGGGGGCCGGGCTGCGCGATCCGCCTGGACAGCGGCGATCTCGGCGAGCTGGCGCGGCGGGCGCGGGCCTTGCTGGACGCCGCCGGGCTGCCCGACGTCCGCATCGTCGCCAGCGGCGGGCTCGACGAGTACGCCGTCGCGGAGCTGGTGCACGGCGGGGCCCCGATCGACGTGTACGCGGTGGGCACGAAGGTGGGCGTGGCCGCGGACGCACCGTACCTGGACGCGGCGTACAAGCTCGTGGAGTACGACGGCCGCCCGGTCATGAAGCTGTCCTCGGCGAAGGTGACGGCCCCGGGCCGCAAGCAGGTCTTCCGCAGCCCGGGGCAGCCGGATGTCATCGGCCTGCGGGAGGAGGACCCACCGGACTCGGCGCAGCGGCTGTTGCGCACCGTGATGCGCGACGGCCGGCGCACAGGGCCACCCGACCGGTGGGAGTACGCGTGTGCGCGCTGCGCGCACGACATCGCAGATCTCCCTGGCCCCGCCCGCAGGATCGAGGGCCCCGAGCCTTGGCGCCCGGTCGTGTCACCAGTGCTGGAAGACCTGACGTCGCGGGTGCGCGGGGAGATCGCCCGACGGTTCCGTCCGGAACACCTCGGGGTGGCCGGTAGCGGCGGGCACGCCGATCGGAGGCTTTCAGGCTCGGTCCGAGAGCCTCGGTGACGGCCATGGCGAGCCGTGACGGCAGCGGGGTGAGCGCACCAGGGTGGCGCGGCCTGTGCGCCCACGCATCGCGGTTGGCCCGACAGTCCCGCGGCCCGGGGACCAACGGCCCCTGGCGACGTGACACGGACGGGCTTCGTATGAACAGAGGCAGTACCCCCTTCCCGTCACCGCACTGAGGAGGCGAGGACGACATGACCGCACCCGCCCCGACCGAGAAGAGCGATCCGAGGACGGACGTGCCACCTGCCAAGGCGACGGGCAGTGGCATGCGTGCTCACGTCGGCGACGAGATCGTCGTACGTGGCACCGCCCCCGGCGTCATCGCCCGCGACGGTGAGGTCGTCGGCGTCCACCATCCCGACGGCAGCCCTCCGTACGACGTGCGTTGGTCGGACAGCGGCAGGGTGACGCTGTACTTCCCCGGTCCCGACGCGTACGTCAGGCGTCTCGCGCACACCGCGACGCCCGATGAACGCGGTGGATGACGGCTTCATCAACGTGTCGACGGACGGCTGGAGACGGCGATGGCCCCACCCTTCGATCACCGGCCGATCGTGGTCGGTGTCGACCCCGACCCCACGAAGCGGATGGCGCTCGCCTGGGCGGTCGACGAGGCCGCACGGCGCCGGGTGCCCCTGCGTCTGCTACATGCCGAGGGTGTGCCGACGCCAGGCGTCCGTAGGGCGTACGTGCCGCCCTCCTGGGAGGAATGGAACCAGGCGCTGCACGAGGCCGGTGAGCAGGTGCTCAAGGAGGCTGTGATCTTCGCCGAGGCGCGGCGTCCGCAGCTCGAGGTGTCCGCGCTGCTCGCCGAGGGGGACCCGGCGTGGATCCTGCGGGACCAGAGCCGCGATGCCACGGCCGTCGTCCTGGGCTCCTGGCACCTGGGCCGCATGAAGGACGTGTTCGGTACCGCCTCGGTCGCCCTGCCCGTCATGGCGCACGCCCACTGCCCCGTGGTGGTCGTGCCGGAGCCCGAGCATGTCACCCAGCAGCCCGCTTACTTCGTTGTCGGCGTGGACGGCAGCGCGCAGTCCGCCGCCGCCGTCGACGTCGCCTTCGAGGAGGCCGCCCTGCGCGGCGCGGCCCTGCGGGCACTGTACGTCCGGCAGCCGGGTCCGCTGAGGATCTTCGACGAATACGCGGTGCAGCAGGAGTGCCGGCGCCTGCTCTCCGAGACCGTTGCCGGCCGCGGTGCGGCCTACCCGGACGTGGAGTTGCATCACGAGCTGCTCAGCGGTCATCCCGTGAACGTGCTGGCCGAGGAGTCCGCGCACGCGCTGGGCCTGGTGGTGGGAACCCGGGGCCACGGTGGCTTCGCCGGCATGCTGCTGGGCTCGGTGAGCCAGGGCGTACTGCGCTACGCCCGCTGTCCTGTCATCGCCGTACCGCACACGTCGTCGGGATGAGCCGACCGACTACGGGCCGGCCCTGACGCCGGCACTCCGCTCGGCGACCTCGGTGCGGCGTGCCTCGTGGACCGGTGCGCCGTGCCTCGAGGACCGTCCGGCTCTGTCGCTCCGCGGGCAGCCGGCGCTGGGCCGGGAGCGTGAGACCGCAACGGCCTCCGGCCGGGATGGAGGGCACTGTGCGAAGGGAGACCGGCCTCCGCGGCGCGGACGGGAGCCGGGCCCTGTGGAGGGCTCACCCGGGTCGGCGTCTGCTGGAATACGCGCTGTTGACGGTGACCGCGGGGGCTCTGTTCGGCGGCGGGGTCGGGTGGCTGCTGGGTCACCGGGACGTCGCGGACACCTGCTGGGCGGCCGGCACCGCACTGGCGGTCGTTCCTGCGGTCACCTGGGTGGTGGCTGCCCTGCGCCGGGGCCGGGTCGGCGTCGACGTGCTGGCGGTGCTGGCGCTGGCCGGCACCCTGGCGGTGGGCGAGTACCTGGCAGGCGCGCTGGTCGGCCTGATGCTGGCGACCGGGCGGTGCCTGGAGGCGGCAGCGGAACGGCGCGCCTCTCACGACCTGCGCTCCCTGTTGGAGCACGCCCCGCGTTCCGCCCGCCGGCGCGACGGCCGGAACGTCGTGGTCATACCGCTGGACACGGTCGTCCCCGATGACCTGCTCGTGGTCGGCACCGGGGAGGTCGTCCCCGTGGACGGCGAGGTCGCTGCCGGTCCCGCGGTGCTCGACGAATCGGTACTGACTGGCGAGTCCGCACAAGTGGAGCGTCGTACGGGTGACACGGTGCGCAGTGGTGTCGTCAACGCCGGGGGCGTCTTCGAGGTGCGTGCGACGGCCACCGCGGCGCAGAGCACCTACGCGGACATCGTGCGTCTGACCCGGCAGGCGGAGGCTGAACGGGCGCCCACGGTGCGGCTGGCGGAGCGCTGCGCAGCCTGGTTCCTGCCCCTGTCCCTGGCTTTGGCCGCCGCCGCCTGGCTGGCCAGCGGCTCGGCGACACGGGCCGTCGCCGTCCTCGTCGTGGCCACCCCCTGCCCGCTGCTGCTCGCGGCCCCGGTCGCCATCGTCTCCGGCCTGTCCCAGTGCGCCCGGCGCGGCGTCGTCGTCCGGGACGGTGGTGCCCTGGAGCGTCTGGGCCGGGCCCGCACCCTTGTCATCGACAAGACCGGCACCCTCACCGTGGGGCGGCCACGGGTCTTGGAGGTGGTCGGCGCCCCGGGCGGCCCGTCGCCGGCCGAGGTGCTGCGGCTGGCCGCCTCGCTCGACCAGGTGTCGGCCCATGTCCTGGCCGAGGCGATCGTCCGCGAGGCCAGGGCACGCGGGCTTTCCCTCACGGTGCCGGAAGACGTCGCCGAGGAACCCGGGCGCGGGGTCACCGGCAGCGTGGACGGACACCGGGCCACCGTCGGCAGGACCGGCCTGCCCCAGGCGGACCTGCCGGAGTGGGCGCGGGCCGTGGACAACCGGGCCCTGCTCGACGGCGCCGCCGGCGTCTGGCTCACCGTGGACGGCACGCTCTCCGGCGCCCTGCTGCTGCGGGACCCACTGCGCACCGATGCGCCACGCACCATCCGCCGTCTGCGGACGGCAGGTCTGAACCGGTTGCTTATGCTCACCGGGGACCGCCCCGAACCGGCCCGCGAAGTGGGCGTGGTCCTGGGCCTCGACGACGTACGGGCCGGGCAACTGCCCACCGACAAGATCACCGCGGTACGCGAGGAGAGCGACAGGGCCGTCACCGTCATGGTCGGTGACGGCGTCAACGACGCCCCCGCCCTCGCCGCAGCAGACGTCGGGGTCGCCATGGGCGCCCGGGGTTCCACCTCCGCCTCCGAGGCCGCCGACATCGTCCTGACCACGGACCGTGTGAGCCGCCTCGCCGACGCCATGGAGATCGCCGCGCGCGCCCGGCGGATCGCGGTGCAGAGCGCCGCCGCCGGTATGGCGCTGTCCCTCGCGGCGATGACCGCCGCCCTGCTCGGACGGCTGCCGCCCGCTCCCGGCGCTCTTCTCCAGGAAGCCATCGACGTGGCCGTCATCCTCAACGCGCTGCGCGCCCTGCTTCCGCCACGCGGCACCCGTCCGGCCCTGGAACCCGAAGCGGAAAGCCTCATCCACCGGTTCGCCACCGAGCACGACGATCTCAGGGACACCCTCGACGCCATTCGCGAGGCCGCCGGCCTCCTCGCCACAGACCGCGGCCCCCGCGCCCTGGCCGCCGTACGCGAGATCGACCACCTGCTGACGGAGCGCCTGCTTCCCCACGAACACGCAGAGGAACGCGAGCTCTATCCGGCGCTGAACCGGCGACTCGGCCCGGAGACCACCGACACCATGAGCCGCGCCCACGCCGAGATCGAACGCCTGGCAGAGCGTGTCGGCACCCACCTCCACCTCGCCGACACGGAAGGCGGACTGCGGCCCGAGCAGCTCGACGACCTGCGCGCCTCGCTGTACGGCCTCCACACGATCCTGCGCCTCCACTTCGCGCAGGAAGAGGAGAGCTATTTCTCCCTGACGCCGTGACCTCCTGGACCTCCTGGACGGCATCTCAGGAAACAGGCCGTCGGCCGGTCACGGCAGGTGGGGTACGACCGCCACGGGGCACTCGGCATGTTGTCCGCCATCACCTGTGGGGCCGGACGCTGCGGGCCGCCCGAAGGCAGGGCGTGCTCGTGGCGCTCCCACAGGGAACCGTGCACGAGCCGCAACGGCACGCCGTGCATGGCCGCCTCGTCGGTCGCCCAGTCCACCGCCATGAGGCTGGAGTCCGATCCGTCGACGCCCGCGACCAGGGGCAGTTCCATGGGTCCCACCGCCTTTCGTTCGGCTGCGGATCCCCGCAGCGGAAGCAGGTCCCTTCCAACGATCACGCCCGTCAGGGGGCGAAGGAGGGGCGACTCGGACCTCCCCGGGGACATGCGGCCCAGGCCGTTTCGCATCCGGGCGCCCGAAGCCCGCTCTGTTGCCCGGACACGGGCCCACTCGGCCCCCGAGGAGGTCCGGGCGGCCCCTCCCCCGGCAGGCCCTACGCGCCCAGCCTGGTAACTGATCAACCGTCTCGTCCGAAGAGGCAGCCGAGGCAACGTGGGCCGGTCGTGAAGGGAGGCTTCCAGTGATCGCACCACCCCTGGACACCACCGCCGTCACCGCATTCGTCGAGGACGCCACGGCGGCTCCGTCACTGCACAACACCCAACCCTGGAAATTCCGGTTCCTGCGAGATCGTGGCATTCTCCAGCTGTACGCCGACCCGGAGCGCACGCTCCCGCAGGCCGACCCCGACGGACGCAACCTTCACCTGGGCTGCGGTGCCGCACTGTTCAACCTGCGGGTGGCCGCCGCGGCTTGGGGCCGGGAGCCCACCGTCAGGCTCCTGCCCGACTCCGCCGACCCCGCTCTGCTGGCCGAGGCGGATCTCACCGCGACCACACCGACCGACGGCGCACCCGCCCTCCTCCACCCGGCCATCCACCGCCGCCACACCAGCCGCCATCCCTTCCTCGAGGAGGACATACCAGCCGCCCTGGAGGACGGACTGTGTGCCGCGGCCCGCTTGGAAGGCGCGCGCCTGGTCTTTCCCGACGCCTGGCATGTGCAGTCGGTACTGGATCTGGCCCACGACGCCGAAGGCCGCGAAGCAGGGGACCCGGGCAGACGTGGTGAGACAGCGCGCTGGGCCCGAACGGAGCGCGCCGACGGGGCCACGGCTGCGGAGGGGATCCCCGTGGAGGCGTTCGGCCCCGGCCAGCGGGGGGCCAGTTCTCCCGTGCGCGACTTCGCCGCCGGCCGCTCGGTACCCGGTCGCGGTTGGGCCCCGTTCGAGAAGCACCCCCACATCGCCCTGCTCGGTACGGCCGAGGACCGGCCGGTGGACTGGCTGCGGGCGGGCCAGGCGCTGGAGCGGGTTCTCCTCGAGGCCACCGTGGACGGGCTCGTCGCTTCTTTGACTTCACAGGCGCTGGAATGGCCGGAGCTCCGGTGGGCGGTGCGTGACCCGACGTCGGCCATGGGTCATGTACAGATGGTGATTCGCCTGGGCTACGGCCCCGAGGGCCACCCGACACCGCGCCGGCCGGTGGCTGAGGTGCTCGACATCCTCTAGCTCTGTGGCTCCTGGGCGTCCGGCGGTTTCCGCCCGCCTCGGCTCGCCTCGGGGAGAAGGACCTTCGGACCTCCGGTCGAGGACTGTTCGGCCCCAGCGCCCGGCGAACAGCACACGGTGGACTGGATGTGTCACCGCCGCAGAGCGTAAGAACATGATCAAGCCAACAGCGTGATCCGCACCTGGCCACCGAGCGGGCTGACACACATCCGGACTCGCAGGGCCCGTAACCGGTGCGGAGTACGCACGGAAGGAGCGCGGATCATGCAGCACCGGACCGTCACCGAAGTCATGACACACCGCGTCGTCACGGCACACCCGGACTCGTCCTTCAAGGAGGTCGCCCGGTTGATGCGCGACAACGACATCACGGCGATGCCCGTCGTCGACCACGAGGGACACGTCGTCGGTGTGGTGTCCGAGGCGGACCTGCTACGCAAGGCGGCGAGTCTCCCCGACCCGGAGGGGCGACCGGTGGGCCACCGCCTCGGCCCCGGCGAGGTGGCGCGCGCGGGCGCCGAGACCGCGGAGGCGATGATGACCTCGCCCGCGGTGACGGCACGGCCCGGCTGGAACGTCGTCGAGACCGCCCGGACCATGTACCGCCACAAAGTCAAGCGGCTTCCCGTGATCGACGAGACGGGCAAGCTGGTCGGCGTCGTCAGCCGCTGCGACCTGCTGCGGCCCTTCCTGCGCAGTGACACGGCGATCGGCGACGAGATCCACCAGGACGTTCTCGGCAGCATCCTGGGCCTTCCGCAGAACACCGTCCGTGTCGACGTACGGGAGGGCGTGGTGACGCTGACCGGCCGGGTCGAGCAGAGGTCCCTCATCCCGGTCATCGAGCGTCTGTGCCGCTCCCTCGACGGCGTGGTCGCCGTCCACCAGTCACTCGGTTACTCCTACGACGACCTCGGATCCGACCTCGAGCCGCCCCGGCTGCGCGGCACGGCGGGCACCGGTCATCACACGCCGGTCCGTCACACATGACGTTTCCGAGCGGAACACCGGCCGGTCCACGTCCTCCCGAAGCGCCCAGCACCGGCCGCCGCGTCCCGGGGCCTTCGGGTGATTCGCGACCTCTCGGGGTGTCGCACGCCGTCCCGGCGCGGAAGTGGGATCACGTTGATCTCTGACCGATCGTGCGACGTCGCGCCGGCCCCCACCCCTCGCATCGGCGGCGGGCTGGATGTCAGGAGGACTCCGTGGAGATGCCCTTCATCAACGAGTGCGCGGTGGAGTCGTGCTCGTACAACGTCGGTGCCGCCTGTCACGCACTGGCCATCACTGTGGGTGATCCGCCACACGCCCAGTGCGACACTTTCTTCGTCACCTCGTTCAAGGGCGGCGACCCGGCTGCCGCCGGGCAGGTCGGAGCCTGCAAGATGACCGACTGCCGGCACAACTCACGGCTCGAGTGCCAAGCGGCCGGCATCGTCGTCGGCCCGGGGCAGGGAGGCGCCGACTGCCTGACCTACAGCCCACGCTGAGGAGGCTTGGCATGAAGGTCTCCGAGACGATGAGCGCTCCCGCCGTTGCCATCCCTCCTCGGACCTCCTTGGGGGAGGCGGCCCGGCAGATGGACGAATACGGAGTCGGTTCCGTACTCGTCGTCGAGGGCGGGACACTGCGCGGCATCGTCACCGACCGCGACCTCGCGGTGCGGGGGCTCGGCCGTGGTCTGGACGGCGGGGCGCCGGTCGAAGCGGTGATGTCGCCGCAGGTCATCACGGTGGGGGTGGCCGACGACGTCTACGTGGCGTATCGGACCCTCCGCCGGTCCGGTGTGCGCCGCCTGCCGGTCGTCGACGGACAAAGGGTCGTGGGCATGCTGACGGTGGACGACCTGTTGCTGGACGTTTTCCAACGGGTGGCCGACCTGCTCGGTCCGGTCGCCTGGAGCATTCTCGAAGAGCCGCCCGGGCCGCCGTCGGCGGACAGCCCTTCGCATGACACATGAACCGACCCAAGCGGGCGGCGCGGAAAATACGCACACCGTGTCCGGGGTGGGATACGCCCCCGTCGGCGAGGTCGCCGACGCCGAACCGGTGTGTGAGCTGCTCCGGGCTGCGGCGCTGTGCTCCGACGCCCGTCTGGTGGCCCCGGCGTCGGATAGTGAGAACTGGCGGGTGCTCGGCGACACCACCGAGGGGGCACTGCGCGGCTGGCCCCCGTGGACTGGGCGATTCTGGCCGGCTTCGGCGACAACGTCCGGACAAAGCCGTCAGTCCCCTCTCCCAGGGGGCCAATCAGGTCACGCGGGGCTGCCGGGCCGCCCTCCTCGCGATTTCGGGCGCACGATGACAACCGGGCACGTCGCATGGTGAGCGACGTGCTGGCTGACGGACCCGAGCAGCGCCCGCGCGAACCCGCCCCGCCCCCTGCTGCCCACCACCAGGGCCTCGGCTCCTTCGGCCGTTGCCAGAAGCACCTCGACGGGATTGCCGCGCATCACCAGCGCCCTGACCGAGGAGGCTCCCTCGGCTCCCAACACATCGCTCAGCCCCTGGTTCAGCCGTTGCCGGACGCCGGCCTCTTCGAAGTCGATGTCCACGGCCAGAGCCGACCAGCCGTACGCGCCGGGCAGCTCCCAGGCCGAAACCGCGTCCACGGTGCCGCCGATCAGGTCCGCGTACCGCACGGCCCAGCGCAGTGCCTCGTGCGAGGACGGTGAACCGTCGACTCCGACCACGACACGGGGCCTGGCAGTGTCCGTGCCCATACGTCTCACCCCTCATGCAGCCGTGCAGCGGCCGCGCTGAATGCCGTCCTACACCTCCGCAGTACCCGACTCCGCGGCGGCACGCCAGGGAAGGGTGGGCGAGTGGGCCGTATGCGCCGCTCAGTGGTCGCCGGCATGGCGGAGATGTGCGGCAAGGCCACCGGGTGCAGCCGCGGACGAGGGGCTCCATGCACCTGTTCGACGCGGACCGCCGCTTCTACGGCGGCAACGCGATCGCCGGCGGCGGCATCCCGCTCGCCGCGAGGCTGGCCCTCGCCGAGAAGATGCGCGGCGGACCGGGCGTCGCGTGCTGCTTCTTCGGCGACGGCGCCCTCGCCGAGGGCGAGTTCCACGAGACCGCGAACCTCGCCACCCTGTGGGGACTGCCGCTTCTGCTCGCCTGCGAGGACAACCTGTACGCGATGGGCACCCGCTCCACGTCGAGCGCGCACAGACCGACCTGGCCATGCGCGCCGCCTCCTACGGCATGCCGGCCTGGGCCGTCGACGGCATGGACGTCGCGTGTCACCGACGGGCTCGGTGCGGGTCGTCGGCGACACTGGGGGAACCGGTGCCGAAGACTCCGTGGGCGGGCGGCCGGGCTCACGACGACCGAGCTGGAGGGGGCCTCTGGTGACGGCGTCCGTAGGTGCGGCGGTCATCGGGGGCGGAAACGAGTACCGGCGGGATGACGGTGTCGGGCACTCCGTGATCACGCTGTCGTGGTGACCTGTCGAACGCGGCACGTACATCCCCTCGGCGGGGTTCCGTCCGGCACACTCGGCCCCATGGAGACTGCCGAGTTCGTACGGGTCCTGGACCGGGAGGGGCGGTTGCTGACCGCCGCCGCGGAGGAGACGGGTACCGGAGCGGAGGTGCCGACCTGCCCGAAGTGGCGGGTGCGGGATCTGCTGCGGCACACCGGGATGGTGCACCGCTGGGCGGCGGCCTTCGTCGCCGAGGGGCACACCGCGTACCACCCCGACGGCGGGCTGCCGGATCTCGACGGCGCGGAACTCGTGACCTGGTTCCGCGAGGGGCACCGGCAACTCGTCGACACCCTGTCCTGCGCCGCGCCGGACGTGCGGTGCTGGCACTTCCTGCCGGCGCCCTCGCCGCTCGCCTTCTGGGCCCGGCGGCAGGCGCACGAGACGGCCGTGCACCGGTTCGACGCGGAGTCGGCGCGGGGTGGGACGCCCACCGCGGTCGGCACGGACTTCGCGCTCGACGGCATCGACGAGCTGCTGCGTGGCTTTCACGCGCGCGACAGGAGCAGGGTCCGCAGTGAGGTGCCTCGGGTGCTGCGGGTGCGGGCGACGGATGCCGACGACGCCGTGTGGAGCGTGCGCCTGTCGGCCGGGCCGCCCGTGGCCGAGCGGGAGGACACGGGGAAAGCGGGACACGTGGGGAACGCGGACTGTGAAGTGGCCGGGCCCGCAGGCCGGTTGTATCTGGCGTTGTGGAACCGGCTGCCCTTTCCGGAGGTGACCGGTGACGCCTCGGTCGCCGCCCTGTGGCGCGGGATGTCCGCCGTGACCTGGAGCTGAGCGCGGGGCTCAGTCCGTCAGCATCCTCGTCAGCACGGCGCGGTGCACCGGCAGCAGTTCCCGGTGCACGGCGCGCCCCTTGGCCGTGAGAGCCACGCGCACCCCACGCCGGTCCTCCGCACACATGGCCCGCTCGACCAGCCCGTCCCTCTCCAGGCGGGCCACGAGCCGCGACAGAGCGCTCTGGCTCAGATGGACCCGCTCGGAGATCTCCTGGACGCGGTAGGCGTGCGTGCCATCCGGAACCGTGTCCCCGGACAGCAGGTCGAGCACCTCGAAGTCACTGGCGCACAGGCCGTGCGGGTGCAGCGCGCGGTCGAGTTCGCACTGGGTGCGTGCGTGCAGCGCCAGGATGGCTCGCCATCGGTTCACGAGCGCCCGCTCGGCCTTGCTCACAGCCGCCATGGGCGCACCGTAGCAAAGAACCCACTTTGTTGCATCCGAATTAAATGCGCTTGCATTGAATGCATACGCATGAAAGTCTCTGGGGCATGACCTCTCCGCTCACCACCTCCGCGTCCGAGGGACGCTGGACTCCCCGGCTGTGGGGCACCCTGCTGGTGCTCTGCGCCGCGATGTTCCTGGACGCACTGGACGTGTCGATGGTCGGCGTCGCCCTGCCGTCCATCGGTTCCGATCTCCATCTGACGACGTCGGCCCTGCAATGGGTCGTCAGCGGCTACATCCTGGGATACGGCGGACTGCTCCTGCTCGGCGGACGCACCGCGGACCTGCTCGGCAGGCGCCAGGTGTTCCTGGTCGCCCTGGCCGTCTTCGCGGTGGCCTCGCTGCTGGGCGGGCTCGTCGACTCGGGGCCGCTGCTGATCGCCAGCCGCTTCGTCAAGGGCCTGAGCGCCGCGTTCACGGCACCCGCCGGCCTGTCCATCATCACCACGACCTTCGCCGAGGGCCCGCTGCGCAACCGGGCCCTGTCGATCTACACCACCTGCGCGGCCACCGGCTTCTCCATGGGCCTGGTGCTCTCCGGCCTGCTCACCGAGGCCAGCTGGCGCCTGACCATGCTGCTGCCCGCGCCGATCGCGCTGATCGCCCTGTTCGCGGGCCTCAGGCTGCTGCCCCGCAGCGAACGGGAGAAGGACCACAACGGCTACGACATCCCCGGCGCCGTCATCGGCACCGCGTCGATGCTGCTGCTCGTCTTCACCGTCGTCCAGGCGCCACAGGCCGGCTGGGCGTCCGCCCGGACGCTGCTGTCCTTCCTCGCCGTCGCCGTTCTCCTGACCGTCTTCACCGCCGTCGAGCGGCGCTCGGCCGGCCCGCTGATCAGGCTCGGCGTGCTGCGCTCGGGCACCCAGATGCGCGCACAACTCGGCGCGATGGCCTTCTTCGGGTCGTACGTCGGCTTCCAGTTCCTGGTCACGCTGTACATGCAGTCACTGCTCGGCTGGTCGGCGCTGCACACGGCGCTCGCCTTCCTGCCCGCCGGGGCGCTGGTGGCCGTCTCGTCCACGAAGGTGGGCGCGATCGTCGACCGCTACGGGACACCGCGGCTGATCGCGGTGGGCTTCGCGCTCATGGTCGTCGGCTATGCGCTGTTCCTGCGCGTCAGCCTGCACCCCGGTTACGCGGCCGCCGTCCTGCCGAGCATGCTGCTGATCGGCGCGGCCTGCGCACTGGTCTTCCCCTCGCTCAACATCCAGGCCACCAGCGGTGTCGAGGACCACGAGCAGGGCATGGTCTCCGGTCTGCTCAACACCTCGGTGCAGGTGGGCGGCGCCGTCTTCCTGGCCGTGGTGACGGCGGTGGTGACCGCCAACGCGCCCTCGCACCCCTCGCCCCAGGCCGTGCTCGACAGCTACCGGCCCGGTCTGATCGTGATCACCGGCATCGCCCTCGTGGGCCTGCTCATCACCCTCCCGGGACTGACCGCGCGACCGTCGCAGCGGTCCCTGGTGGTCGCCGGCTCCCTTCCGCAGGAGGTGGACGCGGAGCCCGTGGCGGCCCGCGACTAGGGGGAACCTCCCCGTGCGCCCGGCGCGGCCTTCTTGCTCCGCCGGGCGCACGCCTGTTTGACTCGGCGCATGGAGAACCACGGGGGACGTTCATCCGGCGCCCGGTCACGGCGCACCCAGGCCGAGCGGGATGCGATCACGGTCGAGATCGGCTACGCGCTGTGCAGTGCGGCGTTCGCGGCGGCCCTGCTGTTCGGGGCCGTGGTGGGACCGGTGTTCGCGTTCGGCCTGGCCGGTGGAGCACGGCACACACTCGTCGCCTCGGGGGCCACCGCGGCCGCCGTACTCTTCGTCGCCCGGGTCGTCAGCGTGCTGGTGCGCTTCGGGCGGGGCGCCGGGAGTCACGGGAGTCAGCCCAGCCAGCCCGGTCGCACCAGCCCCGACTCGTAGGCCAGTACCACCAGTTGAGCCCGGTCACGGGCACCCAGCTTGACCATGGTGCGGCTGACGTGGGTCTTCGCCGTGAGCGGGCTGACGACCAGACGGCGGGCGATCTCCCCGTTGGACAGGCCGATCCCGACCAGGGCCATCACCTCCCGTTCCCGCTCGGTGAGGGCGGACAGTGAGGCGGAAGCCGCGGGCTGTCTGGAACGGGCGGCGAACTCGGAGATCAGCCGCCGCGTCACACCGGGTGAGAGCAGTGCGTCGCCCTCGACCACCGCCCGTACGGCGCGCAGCAGTTCGTCGGGCTCGGTGTCCTTGACGAGGAAGCCGGACGCCCCGGAGCGGATCGCCTCGAAGACGTACTCGTCGAGTTCGAAGGTGGTGAGCATGACCACCTTCACCGCCTCCAGGTCCGGGTCCCCGGTGATTTCGCGGGTCGCCACGAGCCCGTCGGCCCGCGGCATACGAATGTCCATCAGTACGACGTCGGGCCGCAGCTCGCGCACCGTGCGCACCACCTCCTCGCCATCGGCCGCCTCCCCCGCCACCTCGATGTCCGGCTGGGCGTCCAGCAGCGCCTTGAACCCCGCCCTGACCAACGACTGGTCGTCGGCGAGCAGTACACGGATCATCGATCCTCCCGGTGCTCGACGGTCTCCCCGGACGACGCCCTCAGGGGCAGCACGGCGAGCACCCGGAAGCCCCCGTCGGCACGGGTGCCCGCCTCGATCGTGCCGCCGAGCGCGGCGGCCCGCTCCCGCATCCCGGCCAGCCCGTTGCCGCTGCCGCCCGCGTCGGCGCCGGTCGCGGGCCCGTCGTCGTCGATTCGGAGCCGGAGGGCCCCCGCCTCGGTGCCGACGTGCACATGTGCCTGCCGTGATCCCGAGTGCCGTACCACATTGGTGAGCGCCTCCTGGACGATACGGAAGGCAGCGAGATCGGTGCCCGGGGCGAGCCGGGGTGCCGCGCCCTCGACGGTGACCGCCAGCCCGGCGCTCGCGGCGTGCTCGACCAGCTCCGGCAGCCGCCCCAGCCCGGGCGCGGGCGCGCGAGGCGCGTCACCGGGCGGACGCAGGGTCTCGAGCACCTGGCACACCTCCCCGAGCGCCTCCTTGCTGGCGGCCTTGATCGTGATGAGCGCCGTGCGCGCCTGCTCCGGGTCGGAGGCCAGCAGCGCGAGGCCCACTCCCGCCTGGACGTTGATCACGGAGATGCTGTGCGCGAGGACGTCGTGGAGTTCGCGGGCGATGCGCAACCGCTCCTCGTCGGCGCGCCGCCGCGCGGCCTGCGCCCGTTCGGCCCGCTCGCGCGCCCACTGCTCCCGCCGGACGCGCACCAGCTCCGCGACCGCCACGAACGCCACCACCCAGGTGGCGATGACCAGCTCCTGCCCCCAGGAGGCGGTCGCCTCCCCGAGCGGCGGCAGCCACCGGTGCAGCCAGTGCGACACGAGGACATGCCCGGCCCAGAACATCCCGACGGCCGTCCACGCCGCCACGCGATGCCCGGCGACGAGCGCTCCGAAAGAACCGACCGCGACGGTGAGGAAGACCGGGCCGTACGGATATCCGGCGCCCAGATACACGGTCGCGGCGACGGCCGTCACGAACGCGACGGGCACGGGATGCCGCTGCCGCCACAGCAGTGCGCCCGCGGCCACCAGCAGCAGCAGATGGGCGAAGACATCGAGGTGTGCGCGGTCGCCCCCGCGGCCCTGGGCCGCGACATGCGTACCGACGACCACCAGCACGGTGAGCAGCAGCGTGGAGCGCCAGGGCGGACGCGAGCCGCGGGCCTCGTCGTCCCGGCGGCTCCCCCACGGCGGTCCCGGTCGCCACCGTCCCGCTCTCCACGGCGGTACGGGCGACCAGGGCAGTCCGGGCCGCCACGGGCCTGCTGCGCTCTGCTCCTCCATGACGTTCACGCTAGACGCAGCCGACGGCGGGAGACGTCCGCCGGGCGAGGTGATCACGTGTACTCCCCCGGGAGTACGTCCGGCGGTTCCGGGAGACAGCGGCTACGGGAAGACCAGGCCCACACCGTGAGCCAGCCGGGCCACCGCATGCCGGAAGAACTCCTCCCGGTCCTCCACGACCCGGTTGAACTGCCCGAACACCTCGAATCCGACCAGCCCGAACAGCTGCGCCCAGGCGGCGACCCCGGCCGTCACCACCTCGGGTGGCAGATCGGGGGCCAGGTCGTCGGCCATGCGGCGGGCCTCGGGCTGGAGTTCGGCGGGCAGCGGGGTGCGGGCCACGCCGCGCTGCCGGTGGGCGTCGCGCACGATGTCGAACAGCAGGAGACCCACGCGGCTGGCGGCCGGGATGGTCGTCTCGGGCGCGGAGTAACCGGGCACGGGCGAGCCGTAGATCAGCGCGTACTCGTGCGGATGCGCGAGCGCCCACCCGCGTACGGCCTCGCACACGGCTACCCAACGCTGCGCGGGGGCGATGTCGCCGGCCCTCGCGTGCGCGGCCTCGGCCGCCTCCCCGAGGGCGTCGTAGGCGTCGATGATGAGCGCGGTGAGCAGGTCGTCGCGGCTGGGGAAGTAGCGGTAGAGCGCGGAGGAGACCATGCCCAGTTCACGGGCGACGGCGCGCAGCGAGAGCCTGGCGGCACCCTCCGCGGCGAGCTGTCTGCGGGCCTCGTCCTTGATGGCGGCGGTGACCTCGATCCTGGCGCGGGCACGGGCTCCTCGGGGGGTGCTCATGTCAGCAGTGTGACACGATTCCGGAGCAGTGCACACAACCAAGAGCGCCGCACCAATAAGTGAGCACTGCTCTTGCATTGGATCACCGATCTCCTCCACACTGTCATGCAGCGAGAGCAACGCTCACAATTTCCGCCCCCGTTTCCACCTCTCCGCCCCTGGAGGACGGCCATGTCCACGCACGTCCGCAAGCCCGGCTGGTTCACCGTCAACGTCTTCAACCGCGCAGTGGCCTGGGTGACCCGCCGCGGCATCAGCGTCTGGGGCTCCCGGGTCCTGGCGGTCCGCGGCCGCAAGAGCGGCGAGTGGCGCACGACCCCCGTGAACCTGCTGACCGTGGACGGACAGCAGTACCTGGTGGCTCCCCGGGGCCATGTCCAGTGGACCCACAACATGCGCGCGGCCGGCGGCGGCGAACTGCGTCTGGGCAAGAACGTGGACGTGTTCACAGCCACCGAGGTCACCGACGACGACAAGGTTCCGCTGCTGCGCGCCTACCTCAAGCGCTGGAAGGCGGAGGTCGGGGTGTTCTTCGACGGGGTCGGCCCCGAATCCCCGGACGAGGAGCTGCGCCGGATCGCCCCCGACCACCCGGTCTTCCACGTCACGCTCGGGAACTGACCTCGCCCTCCACGGGCCCCCGGTCCAGCGCGGTCAGGGCGCGCTGGGCGATCGGGCGGGCGCGGACCATCTCCGCCAGGGAGGAGGACCCCTGGGTGATGTCCTTGAACGCCTTCCACGCGGGGCGGAAGCCGGTCAGTGCCGCGTGAAAGAGACCGGGCCGCCGTTCGAACACCGTGAGCAGCCGCTTGCCGACACTCATCTCGACACCCAGACCGGCCTTGATCGCGAACGCGTAGTTCAGGGCCTGGCGCCGCGTGTCCACGGCATCGTGCGCCTCGGCGATCCGGACCGCCCACTCCCCGGCGAGCCGCCCCGACCGCAGCGCGAACGAGATGCCCTCACGTGTCCACGGCTCCAGCAGCCCCGCCGCATCCCCGCACACCAGCACCCGCCCCCGCGACAGCGGCGAGTCGTCGGCACGGCAGCGGGTCAAGTGCCCGGAGGAGATGCTCGGTTCGAAGCCGGCGAGCCCGAGCCGGGCGACGAAGTCCTCCAAGTACCTCTTGGTGGCGGCGCCTTCACCGCGCCGGGAGATCACACCGACCGTGAGCGTGTCGCCCTTGGGGAAGACCCAGCCGTAGCTTCCGGGCATGGGTCCCCAGTCGATGAGCACCCGCCCCTTCCAGTCCTCGGCGACGGTCTCCGGCACCGGGATCTCCGCCTCCAGGCCCAGGTCCACCTGGTCGAGCTTCACCCCGACATGGGCCCCTATCCGGCTGGCGCTCCCGTCCGCGCCCACCACGGCACGCGTCAGCAGCGTCTCGCCGCCCTGGAGCACGACGGCGACCGTGCGCCGGTCGGGCACCGCGGAGCCGTGCTGCTCGACCCGGGAAACCGTCACGCCCGTCCGCAGCTCCGCGCCGGCCTTCTGCGCGTGTTCGACGAGCTGTCGGTCGAACTCGGGACGGTTGACCAGCCCGAACAGCATCCGCTTGGAGCGGCGGGTGCGGGTGAAGCGGCCGTTGTTCGAGAAGGTGACCGCATACACCCGGTCACGCAGCGGCAGCTCGAAGCCGGGCGGCAGGGCGTCGCGCGAGGGGCCGATGATGCCCCCGCCGCAGGTCTTGTAACGGGGGAGCTCCGCCTTCTCCAGCAGCAGCACGCTGCGCCCCGCGACGGCCGCCGCGTAGGCGGCCGAGGCTCCCGCGGGCCCCGCGCCCACCACGACGACGTCCCACACCCGCTGCACGCCGTCCGCCGAAGAGTTCTCGCTGCTCACGATGGTCTACTGCTCCCGATCAAGCCGACTGCCGCACCTGTCCCCCGCATCCTACGGCGGCGTCGTCGCAGGCCGCTGTGGCAGGATCGGCGGCGTACGTGCACTGCACACCGGTACGCGCGGGCCCCCGCGCGATCACCCGTGCGCAGAACCACACCCCTACACAGCAGTACCCATCGGTGCCACGTAGCACCTCAAGGAGCGTTTCCATGTCGTCGAACCCGGTCGCCGAGACCATCGCCTCACTGATGCCCAGGGCGAAGGAAGAGCTCACCGAACTGGTGGCCTTCAAGTCGGTGGCGGACTTCGGCCAGTTCCCGAAGAGCGAGAGCGAGGGCGCCGCGAGCTGGATCGCCCAGGCACTGCTCGCCGAGGGCTTCCAGGACGTGGCACTGCTGGACACCCCGGACGGCACGCAGTCGGTGTACGGGTATCTTCCGGGCCCCGAGGGAGCGAAGACCGTTCTCCTCTACGCCCACTACGACGTACAGCCTCCGCTCGACGAGGACGGCTGGACCACACCGCCCTTCGAGCTGACCGAGCGCGACGGCCGGTGGTACGGGCGTGGCGCCGCCGACTGCAAGGGCGGCGTCATCATGCACCTGCTGGCGCTGCGCGCGCTGCGGGCGAACGGCGGCGTGCCCGTCCATGTGAAGGTCATCGCGGAGGGCTCCGAGGAGCAGGGCACGGGCGGTCTGGAGCGGTACGCCGAGGAGCACCCCGAGCTGCTGGCGGCCGACACCATCGTCGTCGGCGACGCGGGCAACTTCCGGGCCGGTCAGCCGACCGTCACCATCACCCTGCGCGGCATGACCCTGGTCCGCGTCCGGATCGACACGCTGCAGGGCAATCTGCACTCGGGCCAGTTCGGCGGCGCGGCCCCGGACGCGCTCGCCGCGCTGATCCGCGTCCTGGACTCGCTGCGTTCCGAGGACGGCTCGACGACCGTCGACGGGCTCACGGGCGATTCCGGCTGGGAGGGCCTGCGGTACGAAGAGGAGCAGTTCCGCAAGGACGCCAAGGTGATCGACGGTGTGCAGCTGATCGGCTCCGGTCCGGTCGCCGACCGCGTCTGGGGCCGCCCCGCCGTGACCGTCCTCGGCATCGACTGCCCGCCGGTCGTGGGTGCGACCCCGTCCGTGCAGGCGAGTGCCCGCGCGCTGATCAGCCTGCGGGTACCCCCGGGTGTGGAGGCGGCCGAGGCGACGAAGCTGCTCCAGGCCCACCTGGAGGCCCATACGCCATGGGGCGCCCGGGTGCAGACGGAGCAGATCGGACAGGGGCAGGCATTCCGGGCGGACCCTTCCGGGGCGGCGTACTCCGCGATGGCCGAGGCGATGGCGGTCGCATACCCGGGCCGGCAGATGCAGTACGCGGGCCAGGGCGGTTCCATCCCGCTGTGCAACACCCTCGCGTCGCTGTATCCGCAGGCCGAGATACTCCTCATCGGCCTGAGCGAGCCGGAGGCGAAGATCCACGCGGTCGACGAGAGCGTGTCCCCAGAGGAGTTGGAGCGTCTGTCGGTCGCCGAGGCCCTGTTCCTGCGCAACTACGCGGCGAGCTGAGCGGCTCTGCCCACGGCAGAGGGCCCTCGCCGAGGGGCGGGGCCCTCTCTACGGTCGTCCCCATGGACGTCATCGAACTCCTGCCGCGTGTGCATCTGCTGCGCTTCCCGGTAGGTCAGGCCTATCTCTGGTGCGACGACGACGGGTTGACGCTGATCGATGCCGGCCCGAAGGGCTCCGGTGCGGCGATCGCCCAGGCGATCACGACCCTGGGGCGGGACCCCTCGCAGGTGCGGCGGATCGTGCTGACCCATTACCACGAGGACCACGCGGGCGGGGCGGGCGAGATCGCCGCGCACAGCGGCGCGGACGTGTTCGCTCATCACGGCGACGCGCCGGTCGTCCGGGGCCGGGTTCCCGGCCCGCCGCCGGTCTTCGAGGACTGGGAGCGTCCGCTTCACGCGGCGGCCGCCGCGCTCCTGCCCCCGGGCGACCCCCTCCGCCCGGACCGCGTCCGCGACCTGTCGGACGGCGACGTCCTCGATTTCGGCGGTGGCGCCCGGGTCGTCCACGTCCCCGGTCACACGCACGGCAGCATCGCGCTCCATCTCCCGGACCAGGGCCTGCTGTTCACGGGCGACGCGGTCTCGGCGTCGCCCGTCGACGGCGGCGTACTGCTCGGTGTGTTCAACCTCGACCGGGACCGGGCCGTGCACTCGTTCCACCGTCTCGCGGCACTCGATGTGGAGGTGGCCTGTTTCGGGCACGGTGACCCGGTCCTCCGACGGGCCGGGGACGCGCTGTGCAAGGCGGCGGACAGGTACGACGCCCCGCGCTGAGGACACGGCACGGCTCGTCAGCCGACCGGGACGCCCGCCTCCAGGTACAACGCCGCGCCGCGTTCCCGGGCCCGCAGTGCCCAGCGGAGGCGTTCATAGCGCACGGGCGGAAGAAGATCGGCCGCTTCCGCCTCCGTGACGAACCGCCAGGCACGCAGCTCGGGGCCGGGCAGCAGCACGCGCTCCGCTTCGGCGCCGTCGAGGCGGCCGCCGTCGAAGAGGAGGCGCAGTCCGCCGTAGCCGGGGGGCGCGGGGCACTCCCAGTCGACGACAAGGAGCCGGGGAACCTCCTCGAGCGTGATCCCGGTCTCCTCGGCGACCTCACGGACGCCCGCGCGGGCAGGGGCCTCACCGGGCTCGACGACACCGCCGGGGAACTCCCAGCCGGCCTTGTAGGTGGGGTCGACGAGCAGCACACGGTCCTGTTCGTCGAAAAGGAGCACACCGGCGGCGAGGGTCTCGGAGGTGGGCTCGGGGGTCTGCACGATGTCGCTGACGGGCGCATCACCGGTGCGCACGGCCTCGGCGATCCGCAGGGCGCTCTCGTACGGGGTGAGTGTGCTGGTGTCGACAGGGTGGGCGTCGGCGGCGAGCCAGGCGGCGAGGGCGGTGCGGTAGGGCTCGATGTGGTCGTAGGACCACTGGCGGATCCGTATCTCGCCGTCGGGCAGTTCGGGTGGCACCTCCCGGCCGGCTATCCGCTCGCGCAGGATCGTTTCCGCCGGTGCGAGCAGGACATGACACACGGAGATGCGCCTGGCGGCGAGGCCGCCGAAGATCTCGTCGCGGTACTCCTGGCGCAGCAGGGTCATGGGAACCACGAGGACACCGCCGAGTTCGGCGAGCATGGCCGCCGCGGTGTCGATCACGAGCCGCCTCCAGATCGGAAGGTCCTGGAAGTCGCCGACCTCGGCGAGACGCTTGGGCGGCAGCAGGTGCGTGAGCGCTGCGCCGATGACCTCCGGATCGAAGAGCGTGCTGTTCGGGATCAGCTCGATCACTTCCCGTGCGGTGGTCGTCTTCCCCGCACCGAACGCGCCGTTGATCCAGACGATCATTCATACTCCAGGACGGAAAGGCCGCTGAACGGCGGCGGTCATCTGACAAGAGATCATCTGGGAGAGGCGTGGGAAATGGCGCCACCCACAGTCCCGCCCCCACTACTTCCTTCTCCCACACGCCCTGCAGATACTCCACGATCCGCCCCTCCATGGCGACCGTCACTTCCCTGTGGACACGCCCCACGGCCGGCGGCGGCAAGCTCCTTTGTGCCGCCCCGGATCGGGTACCCATGGTTACGGTCGACGTGAGTAGCCAACAGCGGCTTACCGGCCATCGAGACGAAGGCCCAAGGGCCCCGAGGGGAGGCGAGGAGCGCCTCATGGACCTCATGTGGCGACGGCGGCATCACGTGTGTTCTCCACCAGCCGTACTCCGACGCCGCGAGAACCGCTTGACCGTATGCGGACGCGAGGACAGGTCGGTCATCCCGGCGTCGCGATCCACACCGAACCGGAAGGCTCTCACCTGTTCAAGAGTCCACGGCACCAGGGCCGTCGATGCGCGCTCGGATCGCATGCCGCGGCGCCGATGCCCCTGCCGTCCAGGGGCGCCGGCGCCGCGTCTTCGGCTCCCCCTCAGCCGTTCTGTCCCAGGACGCCGTCGTCCGTGGCGAGGCCGTCCTGGTCGATCGTGTGGTCGACCGTGCTCAGGGTGTCCTTGACGTTCAGATCACCGACCGCGTCGCGGTCGGCCGCGTGGGAGGGCGTGACCGCCGCCACGACGAAGCCGGTGGCAAGGGAGGCGAGGGCGAGCATGCTGCGCTTCTTCATGACCGGTTCAACTGCTCCCACCGGCCACAGGTCACGCCCCTCGGCCGGTCAGTACCGCGGGGCCCAGTCCAGCAGTTCCGGCCAACCGCCCAGGGAACCCTCCGCCCTCCCGTGGAGGTAGTTGCTGCCCCTCATGCTCTCCCGCAGCGAGGCGGGCGTGGTCTCCTCGCGGAACAGCACGTCGAGCCAGGCCGGTTTGGGCTTGAGCTGGGCCGCGGCGGACACCACGGGTGTGCAGAAGGCCGGTTCACACAGCATGCGCCGTATCCAGCGTTCCTGGTCGACCGGTGCCAGCCGGGTGCACAGGTCCCCCAGGAAGACCGCCCAGGGCCGAGCGATGTCGCGCTTCCACTTCACGTTCGCGGGCTGGACCCGGTGCATGGCCTCCACGACCGTCGCCGTCAGGCGGGCCGCCTCCACGGGGTCCTCGGAGACGAGGCGTTCCATGAGGAACCCCAGGGACCGGAAGATCTCACTCACCGTCCCGCTGCCGAGATTCGACCGCACGTCGTACCCGGCGCGCTCGGCAAGGCAGAGCGCGAAGGCGACGATGCCGTCGGCGCGGTGGAGTGCTCCGAGATGGGCGTGCGCCTGGGTCAGCAGCATGCGGGCCTTGGACTCATGGCTGATGACCTGCTCGGTCGCCCGGGACGGCGGCTGGGACCGTGCCGCCCGGCCCGCCTTGAGCAGCGGTCTGAGGGCACGCAGCAGCACCGCGGGAGCATTCGTGTCCCAGACGCGGGCCGGCACGGTCACCGTGGCCAGTTCCAGGAGGGCGTTGCGCAGATCCTGTGCCGCCGCGGCCTCCCAGGCCCGTACGATCTCGTCGGTCGTCGGGTGCTCGTCGAAGCCGAGTTCCAGGTGCACCTTCCAGAGGATGAAGCCGTGCCGGCGGATGTCCGGCAGCCGGTCGGCGACAAGACGGTGCCGGTACTCGATCAGTGCCCGACGGTGCGAGGGCGAGAGCCATTCCCGGACCGGAAGGGCGCCGTCCGCGTCGGACCGCACGGCCTTGGCCATGTCCCCCAGCGTCTGGTGGAGCACCTCCGGGCGTGCCGCGGTCCGCGCGTAGACGATCAGGTGGTCGACCAGTTCGGGGTGGTGGGGCACCGCGTACTGCAGCCGGCCCACCATGTTCTCCAGCGCGGCGCGCCCCTGCCTCGTGCCGCGCTGCGTCTCCTGGACCTCCCGGTCGCCGACGAGGGCGGCGAGAGCGGTGCGTGCCTCGGCGTGTCCGGCGGTGGCGGCTGAGATGAGGAACGAGCTCAGGCCCGTGTTGCTCAGCCACAGGGACCGCTCAGGGTCGGCCGGCCCGGGCCGCGCCTCGGGCAGCAGTGTCAGGAGGGTCTTCGCGGGCAGCCGCGCCTCCTGCAGGGCGTTGCGCCACAGCCATCTGTCGTCCTTGCCGCCCAGCGGTGCGTTCTCCTCGCACGGCAGGGCCCGCAGTGCCCGCGCGCAGCGTCGGCGCGCCTCGAGGGTGAGGGGGTCCTCGCTCTCCGGCGCGGTGTCCGTGCCACCGACGGTGGTACGCGGGTCCTGCCGGAAACGCTTCGCCCGCCCGATGAGCGACTCCGTCAGCACGCCGTAGCACACGGCCAGTTGGTGTGCCGGGTCGCGGGTGGACAGGACCATGTCCAGGTAGTCGGCCGGATCGACGGCGAGTCCGCTCAGTACGGCAGCCGTGTGCATACGCAGCGTCGTCCGCAGCGCCAGTACGTTCGTGCGGCGCCGGCGCCCGTCCACCGCCGCCCCACGCGCGTCGAGCCCGAGCCATCTGCGCAGTTCCGGGAAGACCTCCTCCGCCCTCGGGGCGCTGTTGAGGAAGAAACTGCCGAATGCCCGCTCGAAGGGCACGGTGTCCTGTTTATCCGGACGGAGGTCTTCGAGGCTCTCCATGAAGGTCTTGACGGATGTCCGGACGAGGCGTGGCGGAAGCGGCCAGCGGGCCATCCGCACCAGCAGGTCGGTCAGCAGGGCGAGCCTGCCGGTGGTCACGGCCGTCCGCCAGAACTCGGCGGCCAGAGCGACGGCGCGTTCCTGATTGGCCGGCACTACGGCGTCAAGCAGCCGAAAGGCCACTCTGTCGTTGTGATGAAGCTCGTCGGCGGGCAACGAGTGCAGCCATTCGAAGCAGCCGTGGCTCCGGGTGAACGCCTCGACGGCCACGGCGTCCTGGGTCGCGAGCCGCAGCAGCGCCTCGATCACGCCCTTCCTGACCCGTTTTCTGTCCCGCTCACCCGCCCACAGCAGGGCCAGGTCGTCCAGCGGCCGGCGGAGGTCCGGGTGGGTCACGGACGGCAGCAGCCGCAGGAACCGGTCGATCAACGGGGTGTCGGCGCGCTTCAGCGCGCGCGGCGCGTTCTCGCGCACCAGCGGGCCGGGCTCCTTGAGCTTGGCGTAGACGCGCAGCCCCATACCCAGCAGAGCGGGGTCGTCGGCGGCGAGCCAGTCGGCGAGTGCCGCATCGGCCCGGTCCTTCGAGAAGGTCTCACCACCCGCTTCGGGAAGCCGTCCGGCCATCAGCAGGACCTCGCCGGCCACCTCGCCGAAGTAGAGGTCCGCCGGGTCGCGGGCGACCCGCCTCATCAGACCGTCGACGGCCGAGCTGCCGCAGGCGAGCACCCCCCGGGCCGCCGCGTGCTCGAAGAACGTCTGGTGGAAGAACCAGAGGTACCCGGTCTGCTCCCGGATGGAGAGCACTCCCCGGGAGCGCAGCGCCTCCACGGCTGACGGGACGTCGGGGCCGTCCGGTACCGCGGATCCCCGAGTGCGGGCCAGCTGGGCCTCGATCCCGTCCTCCAGCACGGCCCGCCGGGCATCGAGCCGGCTCGAGGCGAGGATCAGCCGCGCGGCGGCCCTGGCGTGCGGGGACAGGTCGGCCGAGGGGAGGGCGGTCGAGGTCCGCCAGGCCCGCTGGTCGCTGACCACCCGGCGTTTCCAGAACCGGTCGTACAGGTGAGGCGTGTCCACGTCCTCTTCGGGCACGGCGGGCGCGTACAGCTCGAACAGGAGGCGCAGCGCGAAGGGGTTGGCGCACACCTCCCGCAGCGCGCGGCCCAGCGAGGCGGCGTTCGTGACCCGGTCGACGACCTCTTCGGTCGACGCAGTCCCGTCCAGTCCGTCGTAGAAGCCGCGGGCGTAGCTGCGGACGGCCTCGGGCCACTCGTCGGCGTCGTAGGACGCGAGGACCCTGGTCCTGACGTCCACTCCCGCCCGTGCCGTGGCGTTGGTCAGGCGCTGGGACTCCACGGGGCGGCAGGTCAGGAGCGTGGGCAGGGCCAGGCGGTCGGCGGTGCGCACCACGTCGACGACGAGGGCGCAGGCGTCGTCACTGTGCATGAGCAGGTCGACGGTGTCGACCAGAAGAACCGTCGCGGGTTCCCGTCGGGCCGCCTGCTCGATGGCGCGGACGACCACCTCGGGCGCGAGAACGCCCCTGCGCCGGGCGGAGGAGCCGCCGTGCCGCGTCTCGTAGAGGCCGGACAGCAAACTGCTCGCCCGGATGAACAAGGGCCGCTGTCCCTGCTCGGTGAGGCGCCGGTGGATGCTCCAGACGAGGCTCGTCTTGCCGTAGCCGGCCTCGCCCACGACCGCCGTGCACCCTGGGCCCTCCAGGGCCGCGACGACGTCCTTCTCGATGGTGCGCCGGACATACAGCCCCTGGGAGAGCAGCAGTTCCCGGCCCAGGGGATGCAGTCCCACAATGTCGGCTTCGGCGGCAGCGGCCTGCGAGCTGTCCCATAACTCCGCCAACTCCGGTGGGTCGCCGCCCTGCCGGCCGCCCGGCGATGTGTCACGCGGCGGCAGCACCGGCCGGGCTCCGAGTTCGGGCTCGATCTCATACGGCTGCTCGAGCAGATAGCGCAGGAGTTCCTCGGCGCCTCCGCGGGCGAGGGGATCGACCAGGAAGGGCGGTACGGCGGCGGCCAGGAGGTAGTCGGGCAGGTCGTCCGGCGAGCCTCCCGGCAGCACAACGGTGAGGACGCGGCGGTGCCATGTGCGGGGGTGCCGGTACACATAGTTCTCGAGCAGGCCCGTCTCCCAGGCCACCCCTCGGCCGACCCCCGGTGCCTCGGTGCCTTCGGCCCTCCGTTTGTAGGCGGGGGAGGCGATCACCAGGACGAAGTCCGCCTCCTCGGCCTCCTTCAGCATCCACCTGGGCCAGTTCTGGCGCTGCTCGGCGGCCACGCGATCCAGCCGCGCGTCCACGTGGTTGTCCCGCAGCAGGAGATACAGTTCCCGCACCTGCTCGGCGTGGGCCCCGCCGTCGTCCTCGTGCGCGTAGGAGATGAACACCCTTGGCGCGTCGGATGATTCGCTACGCGTCATGAAGAGACCCTACCGGTCGGGATCTCCTTCCCGTGCCCCGCCAAGCGCCGGCCTCCCGGCGTCGACACGGCCCTCAAGACCGGTCGCGCCCAGAGGACAGGAGATTCCTGACCCGCTGCGCGGCCTGTACTTCCCGAGCGCCTTCCAGCAGGACGGAGAGTTCCTGCCCGGCTCGGACCATGCGGGAGCCGAGAGGAAGTCCGGACCCTTGGGCCCGGTGACATCCTTGGACGGCGTACTGGGCCGCCGCCGGGTCCTGGTCGGACAGCATCAGCAGGCGCGCGCGGGCCCACAGCAGTTCCGCGTGTGACAACGCGTCGGCAGGGTCCTCGCTCGAGGCCAGCTGGTGGCACAGGTGGATCACCTCCCCGAGTCTGGCCCCCGCGTGGCGGACGAGGCGCACGAGATGCCGACCGAGGTCGTCGGATTCGTAGACGGTGAAGGCCTCTCGGAACCACGTGACTGCATCGCTCAAGCCATTGACACTGAAGCGCAGGGGAACGCGCACTTCCGCGGAGGCATCGTTCACCCGGAAGACGAACTCCTCGCTGACCGAATCCCCGCTCCCCAGCGCATCGGCGGGCGACGCGAATTGGATGACGCGACCCTCGATGGAACGCTCGCCCCGGGGGAGGTACAGAGAACCCTCCACCATGGGGAGCAGTACACGGACGTCGAGTTCGTAGCGCCGTTTCGCGGCCCCCCGACGCGGAAGGGCGAATTCCAATGTGTAGGGCCGGCGGTCCTGAGCGCGGAACACGGCGTCCAGCTCGTCCATCAGAGATGCCGGATCAGCCACCACACTCCCAGAGCCACGGCCAGAGCCACGGCCACTGCCCCCAGCGCCGGCAGAACCCGGCGTTTCGTTCCATCCCGGGCGGTGCCGTCCCGGCGCTTCGCCGGGATTCCGCCTTTTCCCAGTTGTTCGACCCCCTCCAGGTCACCCTCGTGGAGAAGGGCGGCCACCTCGCCGGACAACGCGGACGCCGCGCGCCGCGCGCCGTCGACGGTGAGCAGAGCGTGCGTGGTGAAGGCGTATCCGGTGTGCTCCTCGGCCAGAAGGAGCCGGGCGCGCGCCATGAAGGCCTCGGCCGCCGTCACGTCGTGGACGCTGCCCGCCCACGACCCGGGGATGTCCTTCCCCGCGTTGTGCGCTTCCGACTCCTCGGCGGCTTGTCTGAGCGTGGCGAGCAACCGGTGTTCGACGTCATCGTGCGCACCCGTCATGAGCGCGTCCACGAGGTCCCCCGGAAAGGCGCCGTCCAGGGCGTCACCCAGACGGGTCCGCTCTTCGTCGTCCAGTCCGCACCGCACCATCCACAGGGCGAGTCCATGCTCGTGGTGGGCGTCCTCCACCACCACCGTGTGCCGGATGCGTGTGCCGAGCACATCGGTGCGCCGCGACGGGATGCCACTGATGAGCAGACTCGCGCCGCCCGCTTCGCTCCGGTGGACGATGACCTCCTCGCTCTCCAGGAAGACCCAAGGAGTGAGCGCGTCCCACCACGGCTCGTCCGGCGTCTCGCCGACAAAGGCGTAGTCCTTTTTCCGCATGGTGCCGCGGGTCATCAGATAGGCGCGCATCGGGCCGCTCACCACTCCTCCACTCGCTCGTCGGCGGGCTGCTGGGCCATGCGTTTCAGTACCGCTGTCAGCTCTTCCTGGTGCCGCGCGGCATCGGCCATGATCTGTTGGCTGGACAGACGGGTGTTCCTGTTGGCCAGCGCCTCCCCGAAGACGTAGTAGTCCAACGCCCCCCAGAACCCCTTGGTCTCCAGCTTGCGCCCCAGCGCCACCTCATAGACGCCCCTGGCCGTGTCCGCTCGCCGCTGCTCGGCGGCGTCCTGGCCGGAGACCACGCATCGGCACAGCTCCCGCATGACGGTGGCGGCGGCCTTGGGCCGCACTTCGGGCGGAATCTCCCGGAATCGGTAATGCCCGCGAAAATCCAGGGTCCGGTCGCCGTCGTCGTCCACCTCGACCCATTCCGCCTCCATGAGGTCCACACAGCCGTAGGTGTCGATGGGCGAGTAGACCACCCGTACGTTGCGGTCCTTCGCCTCCTCGTGGACGACACCGACGATCGTCTTGTACTTTTCCCGGACGAGTTGCCGCAGTCTTGCCGCTTCTCGCCCTTTGCCCCCGTTGTCATCGAAGTACTTTTCGCATTTCAGCGGCGCGAGAAGGAGTACGGCCGGCTCGTCACGGTGCTCGGGCCGGTTGCGGGCGCGTGCCCATTTCCGGGCAGAGGCCTCTACGTCCTCAAGACCTAGCAGGTCCGCCACCGCCCGGCGCTGCGCCGGAGTCACCGCCTCCATCAGTACGGCGGCGTCCACGGGGACCAGCAGCATCAGGCTTTCGGTGATGTGCCTCTCGCACTCGGCCCAGCTCTCCTTGGCCTGGGTGACGCGGGCACGCACGGCAGGGTCGAGCCAGCCGCCCGGGTAGTCGAGGATGCTGAACGGGATGCCCGGCCTGCTGTCCCCGAATGCCTGGAGGCTCACTTGATACAGGGCCTTCTCCTGGCTGCCCCTCAGGGACGCCGCGTCGAACTCGCGTGCTTCGATGGCCCGCCGGAGTTCCTTGCGGTTCCTGCGGACCCGCAACTCGGTGGTCTCGTCCAGGACGAGACTGATTCCGCTACCGGCCAGCATGGATTCCGTCTCGGCCAGGACGGCGGTGAGCAAGGTCGTCTTCCCGACTCTGGACGGGCCCACCATGGACGCCTTGAACGACAGGGTCATCGCAGGCTCCCCTCTGCCGCGGGGTGCCGCGGATCCACGTCACCGATCAGGCGGCGCAACTCCGCCACCAGGCCGCGCACGCGGCGGACCTGAGCCGTCACCGCTTGGGGCCCGGCGCCGTCGGAGGGCCACATGCGGTCCTGGAACTGCGCGACGAGGCGTCTGAACTCCGTCTCGGACTGTTCGGAGCGCACGAAGGAGTCCTCGAACTGCTCGCCGTACGCGAACAACGCCTGGGCCGCGGTCGCCGGCTCACGGGCCAGGACCGCTTGAGCGTCGTAGGCGGCCTGCCGGGCCAGTTGGGTGATCCTCTCCAGCAGGAGTTCGGCGCCCTCGGCCGTGCGGGGCACCGCGAGCAAGGTGGTCGGGCCGTCCGCGCCCGCCGGATCGTCCGGTTCGGGGAGGAGCACGTCGAGGGCACGACGCAGATGGGGCAGCACCCGAGTGTGGTAGTCGAGCCGTACGTCCAGCGCGGAGTCGAGCGTCCCGGCGAGCACCGGGCAGGGGTCGTACGCGTCGTGCAGGACACGGGCAAGGGCCTGCAGGAAGTCCTGCGGCCGAACGGTGTCCGCGTCGTGGGAGTCACGGGCGAGGAGCGCCAGCTTGGAGCCCAATGCATCGACCAGGCCCGCCCAGTATTCCTCCCGACGCTGCGTCAGCACGTCGTCCACGGCCGCGAAGCGGCGTGCCATCTCGACCCGCACCCGGTTGAGCTCCATGGATGCGAAGGGCAGCGACGCCCGGTCCACACGCAGGCGGTTCAGCGCCCGTTCTCGCCACGCCTCGACGCCTTCGCCGAAGCCGTCGAGCGCCCAGGAGCGGACGTCCTCGTGCACTTCCGCGACGCGCTCGAGGAACTCGGTGTCGTCGAAGTCGTCCGCGGTACGAGCCCTGAGGGTGTCGACCCATGCCTGGAGCGAAGCCGCCACTTCCTCACGCAGTCGTTCGGCGCGGTTGATCGTCTGTTCCGCCGATGTGGGCACCGCCAGGGTCCGCAGTACGGCGGTCCAGGCGGCCAGTTCCTTCGCGATCACGTCCGTGCGTTCGCGGCACACCGCGATCGCGTCCGCGATGACCGCCTCGTCCATGCGCGGCAGAGCGGTCGCCAGGTGCTCCAGAACCGGTCGCAGCACCCGGTCCCGTACCGCGTCGCGGTCGGCGCCGTCCTCGAGCACCACCCAGTAACCGCGATGCCTCTCGTTCCCGTTGAGCCGTTGCGTCAGGTCGTCGGAAAGGGCGCGGACGTTCTCGGGAAGACACATACCCGTGTTGACCAGGATCATGGTGAAGTCCCGTACGTCCGCGACGGTGCAGACACTTCCGATGAGCTGAAGGGCGCGGGCGTCCTCCTCCGCCCACATGGCGTTGGTGTCGGTCGGCCGCTTGACGACGATGACGAAGTCGACGTCGTTGCGCAGGCCGTCGAGATGGTGTGCCTCGGCCTCGGGGACCAGTTCGCCGAGTCCGGGCATGTCCACCAGACCCAGCGCTGTCACTTCGTCGATCGGGAAGGCACAGGTGATCGCCGCGTCCCGGACGGCAAGGTACGGCCGCTTCACCGGCGGCGCCGCACCACCCTCCGGATAGGCCACCCACTCCCTGATGTCCGACAGGTCCACCGTCCGGACCTCGCCGGTCAGACAGTGCCGGTAGGTGCCGAGTGCCTCCTGTGCCTCACGGACACGGGCCAGCATCGGGGCCAGCCGGGGCTGGTCAGCCTTGCCCGCTGCGTCAGCGGGCGGCGGATAGTCGTAGCGCGCGAAGGCCGACAGGTCACCTGGTGCGGGATGGAGGCCCAGTTCGGCGTGATAAGGAGCGATCACTTCCCTGAGGAACGACCCCTCGGTGTGCATCGTCAGCAGTGCGCCGCGGTCGGTGGCCGAGTGGTAGATCCGGCTGCGCACGGCGGTGACCGGCTGGCCGCGGCCACTGGGAATCTGCTGGTCGTCGAGCCCGGACAGCGACTGGAGCACCGTGCTCTTGCCGTTGCGGGCACGGCCGCTCACCCCGATGTTGACGGTGTTGCGACCCACCCTGCCGCGCACCCCGGCCAGCACGTCCAGGCAGTCCTGCACCGCTCGCTCGATCGCCTCCGTGTCGAGCGAATCCAGGGCGGCGTGGGCCGGCCCCCGTGGACCGGCCGGGCCGGCACTCCTGGTCGCGGCACTCAGTTCCCGGACCAGTTGCCGCATCCGGGTCCACCGGTCCAGTTGCTCGTCGACGACAGGCAGATGCTCCCGCCGCCGACGCAGCACGGCATCGAGACTTTCCTTGATATCGCTCACGGACGAGCCGCCCCCCTATACGCAACCCGTGTACGCGCGTACGTCCCCACAGGCGCACAGGCTCCATGCCCCCACAGCATGGCCGTGATCGCCGGATTGCGCCCCGAGACGGCCACCGTAGGAGACGCGCCGGGCCGGCCGCAGCCAAATCGATGCCCTACCGCCGAAGACAGCCAATCCGGTCACAAAGAGCGAAATTCAGCACTGAAGAAGAATTAACTCAGTTAGTAAACCGCCAAACAACGGGCGGCAGCGGTCAAGTTCGGTCACACCGGCCGTGCGAGGCGGCTTGTCGGCACCCGCCGCACCTGTGCGCTCGGGGCCGCGCGCGGGCGGGGCGTCAGGTCGCGAGGCCCGCCGCCGGCACGCTGCTTCGGCCCCTCAGGGCCGCCGCGGCCGCGCCCACGAGTCCCGCGTCCGTGCCCATCAAGGCGGGCGTGACGGCCAGACCTTGCACGAAGGAGAGCGTGGCGTAGTCGGAAAGGGCCCTGCGCAGGGGCGTGAAGAGGACCTCGCCCGCGTTGCCCACTCCCCCGCCGATGACCGCGATGTCGATCTCCACCAGCGTCGCGGTCGCGGCGATCCCGGCCGCCAGCGCCTGCGCGGCCCGTTCGAAGGAGGCCACGGCCACCAGGTCGCCCTGACGCGCGGCTGCGGCCACCGCGGCGGCCGAGGTGTCGCCGTCCGGGCCCGGCCGCCAGCCGCCCTCCAGGGCGCGGCGCGCGATGTTCGGTCCGCTCGCGATGCGTTCCACACACCCGCGCGAACCGCAGGGGCACGGATCTCCGTCCAGGTCGACACTGATGTGCCCGATGTGGCCCGCGTTGCCGGTCGGGCCCGGGTGCAGCCGTCCGCCCAGGACGAGACCGCCACCGACTCCGGTCGACACCACCATGCAGAGCGCGTTGTCATGGCCGCGGGCCGCGCCCTGCCAGTGCTCGGCGGCCGTGATGGCCACACCGTCGCCGATCAGCTCGACGGGCAGGCCGCCCGTCGCCGACCGGACCCGCTCGACGAGCGGATACCCGCGCCAGCCCGGCACGTTGACCGGGCTCACCGTGCCCGCGGAGGCGTCCACCGGGCCCGCGCTGCCGATCCCGACGGCACGCGCCCTGCACCAGAGCGGGGAGAGCGTCAGCTCCGCGATCACGTCCGCCACGGCGCCCATCACGGTGTCGCCGTCCTCCTGCGCGGGCGTCGCGCGCTGCGCGCGCAGCAGGATCCGGCCGTGGCCGTCCACCAGCGCCCCGGCGATCTTGGTGCCGCCGATGTCGAGGGCGGCCACGAGGTCGGTGTGCATCAGTGTCAGCTCTCCCAAAGCTTGAGTCGTACCGGAGTGGTGCCGGACCGGACGCACCGCGGTGGTCACCGCGGGGTCCGGGCCTCCGGCCGGGTACGGGCAGGAGGCGCCCCTGGGGGAAGGCGCAGGCCGGAGATTGCGGTGGACAGTGTCTCCCGCATCTGACAACGTTGTCCAGGCTCTATGCTCGACGCCACATCCTCATACAACCCCATGGACCGACGCACCCCCCGTGGACGACAGGACAGGACAGCGCATCGTGCCCGAGACCGCCCGCAGAGGAGACCGCGTGTCCGGAACCCGCTACGGCAATCGCCCGACCATGAAGGACGTGGCAGCGCGAGCCGGAGTCGGTCTGAAGACGGTCTCCCGTGTCGTCAACGGCGAGCCCGGCGTCACCCCGGACACCGAGCGCCGGGTCCAGGAGGCCATCGAGGCGCTGGGCTTCCGGCGCAACGACAGCGCACGGGTTCTGCGCAAGGGCCGTACCGCGAGCATCGGCCTGGTTCTCGAGGATCTCGCGGACCCGTTCTACGGACCGCTGAGCCGGGCGGTCGAGGAGGTCGCCCGAGCCCATGGCGCCCTGCTGATCAACGGCTCCAGCGCCGAGGACCCGGAGCGCGAGCAGGAGTTGGTGCTGGCGCTGTGCGCGCGCCGGGTGGACGGCCTGGTCGTCATCCCGGCCGGTGACGACCACCGCTACCTGGAGCCCGAGCTCAGGGCGGGCGTCGCCACGGTGTTCGTGGACCGTCCGGCCGGGAGGATCGACGCGGACGTGGTGCTGTCCGACAGCTTCGGCGGCGCTCGTGACGGGGTGGCCCATCTCATCGCACACGGCCACCGGCGGATCGGCTTCGTCGGTGACATGCCGCGCATCCACACCGCGGCGGAGCGGCTGCGCGGCTACCGGGCCGCCATGGAGGAGGCCGGGATACCCGTCGAGCGTTCCTGGATGTCCCTCGGCGTCACCGACCCCGAACGGGTGCGCCGGGCCGCCGAGGAGATGCTCTCCGGTCCGGCCCCCGTCACCGCGATCTTCGCGGGCAACAACCGGGTGACGGTCACCGTCGTGCGCGTCCTGGCCGAGCACCGCCGTCCGGTCGCCCTGGTCGGCTTCGACGACTTCGAGCTGGCCGATCTCCTCAAGCCCGGCGTCACGGTCGTCGCCCAGGACGCCGCCGCCCTCGGCCGTACGGCCGCCGAGCGGCTCTTCCGCCAGCTCGACGGCACACTCGTCACCCCTGAACGCATCGAACTCCCGACCCGCCTGATCACCCGCGGCTCCGGGGAGCTGCCGCCCGCGGACTGACGGGCGGCGCACGAGCGACGGCACCCCGCCGACATGGGCGAGACGGTGCCGGTGGTCGAGTGTGAGCCCACCGAGCCCGGACCCCTCTCGCGGTCCTACGGGGCCGATGCCGTCAGGCCGCCCCGTCGCGGCATCGCGAAACCCTCCAGATCCGCTCGGGTCAGGCCGGTGGCCCGGGCGACCTCGGCCGTGTCGAGCGCGCCGCAGTCCAGCCCGCGCAGCAGATACCCGCTCAGCGCCTTCGCGGTCGCCGGCTCGTCCATGACGTCGCCGCCTGCCCGGCCCACGTACCGGACCAGCCGCGCCGCCGCCTGTTCGAAGCCCTCGCGATAGAAGGCGAAGACGGCCGCGTACCGGGTCGGGAGGTGGCCGGGATGCATGTCCCAGCCCTGGTGGTAGGCGCGGGCCAGCGCCCGCCGGGTGAGCCTGTAGTGCAGCCGCCAGGCCTCGTGCACCTTCTCGCTCGGGCCGACCGGCAGGACGTTGGTGGAGCCGTCGCAGACGCGTACCCCGGTGCCCGCGGCCGCGACCTGCATGACCGCCTTGGCGTGGTCGGCGGCCGGGTGGTCACTGGCCTGGTAGGCGGCGGACACGCCGAGACAGGCGCTGTAGTCGAAGGTGCCGTAGTGCAGCCCGGTGGCGCGTCCTTCGGCGGCCTGGATCATCCGCGCGACGGTGGCCGTGCCGTCGGCGGCGAGGATGGCCTGGCTGGTCTCGATCTGGATCTCGAACCCGATACGTCCGGGCTCGAGCCCGTGCGCCTTCTCGAACTCCTCCAGGACCCGCACCAGCGCGGTGACCTGCTCCGGGTAGGTGACCTTGGGCAGGGTGAGCACGAGGCCCCGGGGCAGGCCGCCGGCCTCCATCAGGCCGGTCAGGAAGATGTCGAGCGTGCGGATGCCCCGGTCGCGTACCGGCGCCTCCATGCACTTCATGCGGATACCGGTGTACGGGGCCGCGGTGCCGTCACGGTGGGCCTGTGCGATCAGCCGTGCCGCACGGGCGGCCGCCTGGTCCTCCTCGGCGTCCGGCCGTGCCCCGTAGCCGTCCTCGAAGTCGACGCGCAGGTCTTCCACCGGTTCGCGCTCCAGCTTCGCGCGCACGCGGTCGTGGACGGGCTCGGCGAGGTCGTCGGCGAGGCCGAGCACGGTGGCCAGTGACGCGGCGTCCGGGGCGTGTTCGTCGAGGGCGGCCAGGGCCCGGGCGCCCCAGGAGCGGACGGTGTCGGCGGCGAAGGCGTCCCCCGGGACGTAGACCGTGTGGACGGGTTGACGCGTGCCCGGGTCACCGGGGTATCGGCGCTCCAGTTCGGCATCGACCGGGGCGAGAGAGGCGCTGATCTCCTCGTGGACGGCACTCCCGAGGCTTGTCGCCACCCGCTCCCGCTGACCCTGGCCCATCCCGAACCCTCCCACTTTCCGCCTCACGGAATCAACAATCCGTTGAACGAAGCTAGCCGCGGCACTTGCCGTGGGTCAACACCTTCCGGGCAGGGGCCGGCGCCCACCGGATACGCGAGGCGACCTCTCTCCTTCAGGTGGCACACTCCGCGCGCCTTTGCCGTGTTCACGCTCATCCCATGCGGCTCTGTCACACTACGGGGCGCAGGGCTCGTCCGGCACCCGCCACAGAAGGAGCCTCCCGTGCCCCACCTCAGTCGACTCACGCGCCGTCTGGGACTCAAGAGCGCCGTGGCGGCCGCAGCCGCCCTGCCCGCGTCCAGTGCGGCACTGTCCCCGCGGCGCGCCCAGGCCGCGGCCCGGCAAGACCGCCACCTCGAGGTCATGTCGTTCAATCTGCGGTACGCGAGCACCACCGAGCCCCACAGCTGGGCGGTCCGCCGCCCGGTGATGCGCGCGTTCCTGAGCCGCGAACGGCCGCATGTCATCGGCACCCAGGAGGGCCTCTACCAGCAGGTGCGCGACATCGCGGCGGACCTCGGGGCGGAGTACGCGTGGATCGGCACGGGCCGTGCGGGCGGCAGCCGCGACGAGTTCGTGGCCGTCTTCTACGACACGCGCCGGCTGACCCCGGTCGAGTACGACCACTTCTGGCTCTCCGAGACGCCCGATGTGATCGGCTCGAACACCTGGGGCGGCGCCTGCGTCCGCATGGTCACCTGGGTCCGCTTCCGCGACGCGCAGCCGCCTGCGCGGGAGTTCTACGTCCTCAACACCCACCTGGACAACAAGAGCCGGTACGCACGCACGCGTGCGGTGTCCCTCATCGCCGATCGCATCGCCGGACTGGACCGCTCGCTGCCGCTCGTGGTGACCGGCGACTTCAACGCGGCCGCCCACAAGGACCCCGTCTACGACACGCTGCTCGGCGCCGGGCTCGTGGACACCTGGGACACGGCGGTGGAGCGCACCGCGCCGTACGGCACGTTCCACGGTTACCGTCCGCCGCGGCCGTACGGCGATCGCATCGACTGGATCCTGGTCACGCCCGGTGTGACCGCGCACTGGGCATCGGTCAACACCTTCGCGCCGGACGGGCGTTTTCCCAGCGACCATCTGCCGGTGCAGGCGTCCCTGACCCTGGGATGAACGAGGCCCCCGGGACCGCGACGGCGGTCCCGGGGGCCTCGTACCCGCGAAGTCGCTCAGCCCTTGCGGGCCTTGACCTCCTCGGTCAGCTGCGGGACGACCTCGAACAGGTCGCCGACCACGCCGTAGTCGACCAGGTCGAAGATCGGGGCCTCGGCGTCCTTGTTGATCGCCACGATCGTCTTCGAGGTCTGCATACCGGCGCGGTGCTGGATCGCACCGGAGATACCGGAGGCGATGTACAGCTGCGGCGACACGCTCTTGCCGGTCTGGCCGACCTGGTTGGTGTGCGGGTACCAGCCCGCGTCGACGGCGGCACGCGAGGCACCGACGGCCGCGCCGAGGGAGTCGGCGAGCGCCTCGATGATCGCGAAGTTCTCCGCGCCGTTGACACCACGGCCACCGGAGACCACGATCGCGGCCTCGGTCAGCTCGGGGCGGCCCGTCGACTCACGCGGCGTACGGCCGGTGACCTTGGTACCGGTCGCCTTGTCGGAGAACGTCACCGCCAGCGCCTCGACGCTGCCGGCGGCCGGGGCGGCCTCCACGGCGGCCGAGTTCGGCTTGACCGTGATGACCGCGGTGCCCTTGGCGACACGGGACTTGGTGGTGAAGGAGGCGGCGAAGACCGACTGGGTGGCCACCGGGCCCTCCTCGCCGGCCTCCAGGTCGACGGCGTCGGTGATGATGCCGGAGCCGATGCGCAGCGCCAGACGGGCGGCGATCTCCTTGCCCTCCGCGGAGGACGGCACCAGGACGGCGGCCGGGGAGACGGCCTCGTAGGCGGCCTGGAGCGCGTCCACCTTCGGGACGACCAGGTAGTCGGCGTACTCGGAGGCGTCGTGGGTGAGCACCTTCACCGCGCCGTGCTCGGCGAGCGCGGCGGCCGTGTCGGCGGCTCCGTTGCCGAGGGCGACGGCGACCGGCTCGCCGATGCGCCGGGCCAGGGTCAGCAGCTCCAGCGTGGGCTTGCGGACGGCACCGTCCACGTGGTCGACGTAGACGAGAACTTCAGCCATGGGAATGGATCTCCTTGCGGATTGCGAAGTCAGGGGCGGTCAGGCTGAGGAGCCTTAGATGAACTTCTGGCTCGCGAGGAACTCAGCGAGCTGCTTGCCGCCCTCGCCCTCGTCCTTGACGATGGTGCCCGCGGTGCGCGCCGGGCGCTCGGCGACTGCCTGGACCGCGGTCCAGGCGTTCTCGAGACCGACCTCCTCGGCCTCGATGTCCAGGTCCGACAGGTCCCAGGACTCCACCGGCTTCTTCTTGGCCGCCATGATGCCCTTGAAGGACGGGTAGCGCGCCTCGCCCGACTGGTCGGTGACCGAGACGACGGCCGGCAGGGACGCCTCCAGCTGCTCCGAGGCGGCGTCGCCGTCACGGCGGCCCTTCACGGTGCCGTCCTCGACGGAGACCTCGGACAGCAGCGTCACCTGCGGCACGCCCAGGCGCTCGGCCAGCAGCGCCGGTACGACACCCATGGTGCCGTCGGTGGAGGCCATGCCGGAGATCACCAGGTCGTAGCCGGCCTTCTCGATGGCCTTGGCCAGCACCAGCGAGGTGCCGATGGCGTCGGTGCCGTGCAGGTCGTCGTCCTCGACGTGGATCGCCTTGTCGGCGCCCATCGACAGAGCCTTGCGCAGCGCGTCCTTGGCGTCCTCCGGGCCCACCGTCAGCACGGTGACCTCGGCGTCGTCGGCGTTCTCCGCGATCTGGAGCGCCTGCTCGACCGCATACTCGTCCAGCTCGGAGAGCAGACCGTCCACGTCGTCCCGGTCGACGGTCAGGTCATCGGCGAAGTGCCGGTCGCCAGTGGCGTCGGGCACGTACTTCACAGTGACAACGATCCTCAAGCTCACGCCGGCTCTCCTACTGCATCGTCATTTCTGGGCTGCCTTCTTGCAGGCAGCATAGGCGCCTGAAGCGGCCGATCCCGGTCGGGGCGACCCCGCGCTCCGAACGAGATATTACTCGTCAGTACACCCAGTACCTGCCCGCTAAGCAAGCGCTTTGAACTGTGACCTTGGCAACGCTGTGTAACCGGCCGGTAGGTTCAGTCACGCAGTCCGTTGAAGCGTCCCTGGTGGTAGAGCAGCGGACGTCCGGCGCCGGAGGGGTCACCGTGGACGACCTCGGCGAGGACGAGGCGGTGATCGCCGGCGGGCACCCGCGCCACCACTCGGCAGACGAGCCAGGCGAGCACGTCGTCCAGGACGGGGACTCCCATGGGGCCCTCTCGCCAGCTGGTGGATACGCCGAAGCGGTCGGCACCACTGCGGGCGAAGGTGCCGGCCAGAGCCTCCTGGTGCTCGCCGAGTATGTGCACGCCGACATGGCCGGCCTCGGAGACGGCGGGCCAGCTGGACGCACCGATGCCGATGCCGAACGAGACGAGGGGAGGCTCGGCCGAGACCGAGGTGAGGGAGGTGGCGGTGAAGCCGACCGGGCCGCCGTCTCCACGGGCGGTGATCACGGCGACCCCCGCCGCATGCCGGCGGAAGACCGCGCGCAGGAGGTCCGGAGAAGCTGTCCGAGCGGGGTCGAGGCCGGGCGTTGCCGTCATGGAGTTGTCCTTCTGCAAGTGACGTGGGGAGGATCCGTGGCTGCTCAGCAGGCCGGACAGCGGGCGCTCGCGGTGCGGGCCAGGTCCACGTGGACACGCTCGAAGAGAAGGAGTTCCGGGGGCATACGGTCAGACTGACGATAGGTGATGGGTGCAGTCAAGTGCGTCCCAGGATCCGCGAGATGCGTCACCGGCTTCCACACGGTCGCCTTCACCCGGTCCCGAGCGGCCCGGCACCCTCGGCCGACGGCATCACACGGCCTCGCCGAGGGCGGCGATCACGTCCGCTTTGCGGGGCTGCCCCGTCGCCCGCCGTACGATCCGGCCGTGCGCGTCCAGGACGAGCACGGTGGGCGTCTTGACGATGCCGAGGGCGCGGACGAGTTCGAGCCGCCGCTCGGCGTCGATCTCCACATGCGCGACCCCGGGCACCATCCCTGCGACCTCCGTGAGCACCCGCCGTGTGGCCCGGCAGGGAGCGCAGAAGGCGCTGGAGAACTGGACCAGCGTGGCCCGCCGGCCAAGCCCCTGGCCCAACTCGGCCGCGCCGAGCCGCCGTCCGTCGTTCCGCCCGCGCACTCTCACTCTCCCGCTCCGCCAGTCGCCCTCCGTTGCAGCGTTCACAGGACTGCAAGGATTCCCGGCTCCCCATCTTCGCCCCCGCGACCACGCGTGGCGGTCACGCGGAACAAGAGCATACGAAAAGCCCATGACGGGGCATTCGGCTGACGTGATGAGGATCTCGCCGCGCGCGGGCACCAGGACTGGCCCCGCAATCGTTCTTCGGGCACGATCTGCGAGACGCCGTAAACCTACGGCTGCGTAACTTCCCAGGCAGAGAGAAGGGTCCGCCCCGTCCATGGCTGAGCTCGTCTACCGTCCCGTCATCGGTCTCGCACTCACGATGTTCAAGGCATGGGATCTGAAGATCAACTGCAAGGGATCGGAGAACATCCCGCGCTCGGGCGGTGCAGTGCTGGTAAGCAATCACATCAGCTATCTCGACTTCGTCTTCAACGGCCTGGCGGCCCTGCCGCAGAAGCGCCTGGTGCGCTTCATGGCCAAGGAGTCCGTCTTCCGGCACCGGATCTCGGGCCCGCTGATGCGCGCCATGAAGCACATCCCGGTGGACCGCAAGCAGGGCGAGGCCGCGTACGCGCACGCACTGGACTCGCTGCGGTCGGGGGAAATCGTCGGGGTCTTCCCCGAGGCGACCATCTCGCAGTCGTTCACCCTGAAGAGCTTCAAGTCGGGCGCGGTGCGCCTGGCCCAGGACGCGGGTGTCCCGCTGGTCCCGATGGCGGTCTGGGGCACTCAGCGGCTGTGGACCAAGGGCCACCCGCGTAACTTCAAGCGCAGCCACATCCCGATCACGATCAGGGTCGGCGAGGCGTTCGAAGCCTCGCGGGACACCTACGCCGGCGCGCTCACCCGGCAACTGCGCGAGCGTGTGCAGGAGTTGCTGGAGGCCGCCCAGCGCGCCTACCCCGGGCGCGCCAAGGGCCCGGAGGACTCGTGGTGGATGCCGGCCCACCTCGGCGGTACGGCGCCGACCCAGGAGCAGCTGCGCGCCGCCGAGGCTCGCTGAGCCGGATCAGGCGGGGGCGTGCACCGTGATCCGCGCCCCGGGGCTGAACTTCTCCAGGAGTTCGGCCAGTTCGGTGCCGGCCCGCTCCACGTCGGCCATCGGCGTCGGCGCGAGGCTCTCCAGCAGAAAGACCGCGGAGGCCGACTCCTCGGTGAGCCGGGTGCGGGGCCCCTGGCGCCAGTTCCAGCGGCGGCAGGTCACACCCATCTCGTCACGCCACACCACCTCGCCCGGGTCCGGATGCTCGACGGTCTCCTCGCCGCCCGCGACGGTCACGAAATCCTCGTCGCCCGTGGCCCTGACAAGGTGCATGGCGCCCCGGACCCGATCGAGGTCCTCGCCGCCGACCGGGATCAGATGGGCCACGCTGACGGCGTTGTAGATGTCGACGAGCACATTGATCCTCGGCAGTCCGGCGTCCGACAGGGCTCGCCTGGCGAGCGCCTCGGCCGAGTTACGGGTGCGGGACGGCTTGGCGCCGAAGGCCGTGTACACCGCGCGCCAGGCCGCCATGTGCGGATCCTCGTGCGGGGCACGTCCGTCCAGTCGTACGGCGAGGCGGCGGGCCGCGTCGTCCAGCAGCGCGGACGTCTCCTGAACGCTGGGCCCGTTGACAAGTCCGTGGGCCTCGATCGCGAGGTGCGTGAAACCGGGCGCGAGGGCGCGCACCTCGGCGGACACGGTCGGGGAGGGAGTCATCGCCTGCCTCAGAGTGCGGTGGGCAGCGTCTTCCGGAGGGCCTCCCGGTCGGGGGCGGCTCGGAGCGCACGTAGCACGGCCGGGTGAGGTTCAGCATACAAGACGGGATAGTCCATCTCATTGGACTCCTCGTCGGGGGTCCAGGCCAGTCGCTCACCGTCGAGTCGGAACCGGGCGTCCACGCCCGGCTTGTTCCCGCGGGGATCCTGCCGGTGCCAGGCGCCGTGGAACCGCACGGCGACCAGACCGTGCACGGCATGACCGCCTTCGTCGTCATGCAGCAGCCGCTGATAGCACAGCGCCGCCGGGATGTCCTCGGCACGCAGCAGCGCGGCCAGGGCGTGCGCCTTGGCGTGGCAGATGCCGGTGCGGAGCCGGAGAACGTCGGAAGCACGCCAGGTGACACGCGGGTCGCCGCTGTCGGCGGAGTGCGGGATGGTGTCGCGCACGAACTCGTAGGCCGCCTGCGCATAGGCATACGAGTCAGCCACCTGTCCGGCCAGCCGGGCGGCTGCTTCGCGCACCACCGGATGATGGTGGTCGACGGCCTCGTCTGCGGCCAAGTAGGCGGACAGGTCGGTCGTTTGCTGGATCAGCTCCATGTTCGCAGAGCATAGGTATGCGACCGACCGGTAGTCAATGAACTTTCGATCGGTCGCATATCTATGCATCAAGCGGCGTGTCTGGGAGGGGGCGCCTAGCGCGCCATCTCCTCCTTCAGCGCCGCCAGGAACCGGTCCACGTCGTCCTCGGTCGTGTCGAAGGCGCACATCCAGCGCACGACCCCGGCCGCCTCGTCCCAGAAGTAGAACCGGAACCGCTGCTGAAGACGCTCGCTCACGTCATGAGGAAGCCTGGCGAAGACCCCGTTGGCCTGCACCGGGTAGAGAATCTCCACCCCGTGCACGGCCCGCACACCCTCCGCGAGCCGCTGCGCCATCTCGTTGGCGTGGCGGGCGTTGCGCAGCCACAGGTCCTTGGCGAACAGGGCCTCCAGCTGCACCGACACAAAGCGCATCTTCGACGCGAGCTGCATGGACAGCTTGCGCAGGTGCTTCATATGACTGACGGCGTCCTGGTTGAGCACGACGACCGCCTCGCCGAACAGCGCGCCGTTCTTCGTCCCGCCGAGAGAGAGGATGTCGACGCCGACCGCATTGGTGAACGTGCGCATCGGCACGTCGAGGGAGGCGGCCGCGTTGGCCATCCGGGAACCGTCCAGGTGCACCTTCATGCCGCGCGCATGGGCGTGCTCGCAGATCGCACGGATCTCGTCGGGCGTGTAGAGGGTGCCCAGCTCGGTGCTCTGGGTGATCGAGACGACCTGCGGCATGGCGCGGTGCTCGTCCTCCCAGCCGTACGCCTGCCGGTCGATCAGCTCGGGCGTGAGCTTGCCGTCGGGCGTGGGCACGGTGAGCAGCTTCAGCCCGCCCATGCGCTCGGGGGCTCCACCCTCGTCGACGTTGATGTGCGCGCTCTCCGCACAGATCACCGCGCCCCAGCGGTCGGTGACGGCCTGGAGCGCGACGACGTTCGCACCGGTGCCGTTGAACACCGGGAAGGCCTCGGCCGTGGAGCCGAAGTGGCTGCGGATGATCCGCTGGAGGTTCTCGGTGTAGACGTCCTCGCCGTACGCGACCTGGTGCCCGCCGTTGGCCACGGCCAGGGCGGCGAGCACCTCCGGGTGAGCCCCGGCGTAGTTGTCACTGGCGAAGCCGCGGACCTCCGGGTCGTGACGGCGACGCGCGTCGGTCTTGGGAGGGTTCACGGCTTCTCGGTCAGCCACAGACGTTTTCCGTTCACTTCCGCGGCGGGCTTGCTCCAGACGTCGGCGATGGCCTCGGCCAGGTCCTTGACGTCCGTGAAGCCCGCGAACTTCGCGTTGGGGCGGTCGGCGCGCATCGCGTCGTGCACCAACGCCTTCACCACCAGGATCGCAGCCGCCGACGTCGGGCCACCCTCGCCCCCGGCCTTGCGGAAGTAGTCGGCCATGGCCAGGGTCCATGCCTCGGCGGCGGCCTTGGCGGCGGCATAGGCGGCGTTGCCCGCGGCGGGCTTGGTCGCGCCCGCGGCGCTGATCAGGACGTAGCGTCCGCGGTCGCTGCGTTGCAGCGCCTCGTGGAACGCCAGGGAGGTGTGCTGCACGGTGCGAACGAGCAGCAGTTCGAGGAAGTCCCAGTCGTCGAGGCTGGTCTTGGTGAAGGTCTCACTGCCGCGCCAGCCGCCGACCAGGTGCACCAGTCCGTCGACGCGCCCGAAGTCCTTCTCGACATGGGTGGCCCAGTCACGGGTGGACTGGAGGTCGAGCAGGTCCACCGTGTCCCCGGTGACGGTGGCGCCGCCGAGCGCGTAGCGGGCCGCGTCGACGGCCTCCGCGAGCCGCTCGGGGTCGTTGTCCGAGGCCACCACGGTCGCCCCGGCCTCGGCCAGCCTCAGCAGTGTCGCCCGGCCCGCGGCTCCGCCCGCGCCCGCCACCGCGATCACCGCGCCACTCAGTGGCCCATTCCCGTTCCGCATCGTCCTCGCCTCCTGAACAGCGTCCGCCGCATCAGCCGTACCCACGGCACGGGCGCTCACGCGGCGACTCGCTCGGCGATCTCCGCGGTGATGCCCTTGGTGGAGGCGATCACGTTCTTGAGCTTCTTCTGGAGCGCCTCATAGAACATGCTCAGCGGAAACTCGTCCGGAAGCACGTCGTCCACGAGCTTGCGCGGCGGCTGGGCCAGGTCCAGGGCCTCGGGGCCCTTGGCCCACTTGGAGCCGGGGTGCGGCGCCAGGTAGGTGGAGACCAGCTCGTAGCCGGCGAACCAGTGCACGAGCTTCGGGCGGTCGATGCCGTCCCTGTACAGCTTCTCGATCTCGGCGCACAGCTGGTTGGTGACCTGCGGGGCGCGCTCCCAGTCGATGGAGAGCTTGTTGTCCGTCCAGCGGAGGACATCGTGCTTGTGCAGGTAGGCGAAGAGCAGCTGACCGCCGAGGCCGTCGTAGTTGCGCACGCGGTCGCCGGTGACCGGGAAGCGGAACATGCGGTCGAAGAGCACCGCGTACTGCACGTCACGGGCCTGCGGGACGCCGTCCGCCTGGAGCTTCACGGCCTCCTTGAAGGCGGTGAGGTCACAGCGCAGCTCCTCCAGGCCATACATCCAGAACGGCTGGCGTTGCTTGATCATGAACGGGTCGAACGGCAGGTCACCGTGGCTGTGGGTGCGGTCGTGGACCATGTCCCACAGCACGAAGGCCTCTTCGCAGCGCTTCTGGTCGTGGACCATCGCGGCGATGTCCTCGGGCAGCTGCAGGCCCAGGAGGTCGACGGCGGCCTCGGTGACCCGGCGGAAGCGGGCGGCCTCGCGGTCGCAGAAGATGCCACCCCAGGAGAATCGTTCCGGCGCCTCACGGACGGCGATGGTCTCCGGGAAGAGGACGGCGGAGTTGGTGTCGTAGCCCGCGGTGAAGTCCTCGAAGGTGATGCCGCAGAACAGCGGGTTGTCGTAGCGGGTGGCCTCCAGCTCGGCGAGCCACTCCGGCCACACCATGCGCAGGACGACCGCCTCGAGGTTGCGGTCGGGGTTGCCGTTCTGCGTGTACATCGGGAAGACGACCAGGTGCTGGAGGCCGTCCCGGCGGTCTGCGGCGGGCTGGAAGGCCAGCAGCGAGTCGAGGAAGTCGGGCACCTGGAAGCCCTCGTCGGCCCACCGGCGCAGATCCTTCATGAGCGCCTCGTGGTAGGCGACGTCGTGCGGGAGCAGCGGGGAGAGCGCCTCGACGGCCCCCACCACATCGCCGACGGCCTCTTCGGCGGCCGCGCGCTCCGGGGCACCCTCGGCGGCGAAGTCGATCGAACCATCCTCGGCCTGCCATGGCCGGATCCGTTCCACGGCATCCTTGAGCACGGGCCAAGCCGGGTGGTCCACCACCTTGTCTTGCGGAGGAACCTGCCCCTCCGAACCCACCTGCACAAGAATTTCCGTCATGACCCATCCTCCACGGGAGAACCTCAAGTAGGGACACCGTAAGCGGGGACGGTTTCTTCCAGCAAGAGGGGGATCGGGAAATTATCCTGCCCAACCCCCACCTTCACCGCTCTTTTTCCTGCCGGACACCAGAAGAACGTGACATCCGCCATACGCCCGCGGCCACCCGGAGGCGCTGACCGCCAACAGGCGGCCGTACTGTTTTCGGCCGGCCCGGTGAAGGGGAGGGCCCGGGAGAGGCGGCGGGGCCCATGGTCAACAGCAGCGCGACGCGCCCACCAAGGAGTGACACCCGGCCGGCCCTGCGGGTCCCGATTCGCGCCGCGCCGTGCGCCCGTTGACCCGTGTAGGAGCGGGTTCACCGCGCACCGGGGCCATTAGGCTGCGCCCTGCCGCGACGGTGCGGGAACGCCTCGCGGCAGCCGAGCCGCCGTCGACGGAAGCGAGTTGAACCTTGAACTTCCTCACCATCGGTCATCGCGGAGTCATGGGTGTCGAGCCCGAGAACACCCTCCGGTCCTTTGTCGCCGCCGAACGCGCGGGCCTCGATGTGATCGAGCTCGATCTCCATCTGAGCAAGGACGGCGCTCTCGTGATCATGCACGACGCCGAAGTCGACCGTACGACCGACGGCACCGGTGCGATCGCCGAGAAGACCGTCGCCGAACTGCGCGCTCTCGACGCGGGCAGCGGTGAGCGGGTCCCCGTCTTCGAGGAGGTCCTGGACGCGGTGAAGACGCCGCTCCAGGCGGAGATCAAGGATGTGGCGGCGGCCCGGGCACTGGCCGAGGTGATGCATCGCCGGGACCTCGTCGGCCGGGTCGAGGTCTCGTCGTTCCACGCAGAGGCGATCGCCGAGATCGCCCGGCTCGTACCCGGTGTGCGTACCGCGCTGGTCGCCAGCCGCTACGGCACCGACGTGGCCGAGAACGCCGTCGCCGCCGGCGCCCGGACGGTCTGCCTCAACATCCGCCGGCTGACCCTGGAGGTCGTCGAGCACGCGCGGAAGGCGGATCTGAGGGTCATCGGCTGGGTCGTGAACACCCTGGACCATCTACGGCTGGCCCGCGCGCTGGAACTGGACGGCGCGACCACCGACTACCCGGAGATCAAGCGCACCGGCCGCTTCACCGCCTGAGGGCCAGCGCCGCGCACGGCCGCGTCGTTCGACGCCGTACGCCCCGTCCGGCCACCGGGCCGGACGTCGGAGCCGGATTCAGCGCAACGGCTTGACCAGCAGCTCGAACTCCAGGTCGTCGCGCTGCGGGATACCGAAGCGCTCGTCGCCGTACGGGAACGGGCTCATCCGTCCCGTACGGCGGTAGCCGCGCCGCTCGTACCAGGCGATGAGGTCGTCCCGGACGGAGATCACCGTCATCTGCATCTCCGTCACGCCCCAGGCGTCCAGGGCCATCCGCTCCGCCTCGGCGATCACCGTCTTGCCGAGACCCGCGCCCTGGAGTGCGGGGCTGACCGCGAACATGCCGAAGTAGGCGTGCTCTCCGCGGTGTTGGATCTGGCAGCAGGCGACGATCGTGCCGTCGCGCTCGACCGTGAGCAGCCGGCTGTCGGGCGACTCGATGACCTGGAGCACCCCCTCCGGGTCGGTCCGCTGCCCTTCCAGGATGTCCGCCTCGGTCGTCCACCCGGCCCGGCTGGCGTCGCCGCGGTACGCCGACTCGATCAGCTTGACCAGCGCGTCCACGTCGGCTTCGGCGGCGTCGCGGAAGGTCAGACCGGTCGTGGCGGTGGCGGCGCTGTGCATGGGCTGCTTCTCCGATCTCAGGGGCGCGGCGCGGGCACCGATGAGCGTAACGCCCCCGCTAGGCTCCGTTTGCATGGTCCACGTACTGAACAGCCGCGTTCTCCTGCGCCCCACCGACCCCGAGCGTTCCCGCGCCTTCTACGGCGAGAAGCTCGGGCTCGCTGTCTGCCGGGAGTTCGGCACCGGACCGGAGCGCGGTGTCGTGTACTTCCTCGGTGGCGGCTTCCTGGAGGTCTCGGGGCGCGGTGAGGCACCGCCCTCCCCCGCGCTGAAGCTCTGGCTCCAGGTGCGGGACATCGTGGCCGCGCACGCCGAGCTGGCCGAGGCGGGCGTCGAGATCGTGCGACCGCCCGTGAAGGAGCCGTGGGGCCTGATCGAGATGTGGATCGCCGACCCGGACGGCACCGAGATCGTGCTGGTGGAGATCCCTGCCGACCACCCCCTGCGCTACCGCCCCGGGATCTGATGCCGCGGGCCGGGCGGCGGCATAGCCTGCTGAGGGGGACCGCAGGGTGGGAGGCAACCCCATGAAGCTCGAGAAGCCGGTGACCGGCGGCCCCTGCTGGGCGGAGCTCGGGACCAGCGACCTGGAGAGGGCCAAACGGTTCTACACCGAGCTGTTCGGCTGGCGTCCGGAGACGGACCCCCGGCCGGAGTCGGGCGGATACACGGTCGCCCGCCTCGGTGACGCGGCGGTCGCGGCCCTGGCCCCGCTGTACCAGCAGGAGCAGCCGGTCGCCTGGAACGTGGCGTTCTCCGTGGACGACGCCGACGAGGCTGCCGAGGCGGTGGGGGTGGCCGGGGGCACGGTGCTCCTGGGTCCGGTGGACGTCCACGACGCGGGCCGTTTCACGGTCGCCCTCGATCCGGACGGCGCGGCGTTCCAGATGTGGCAGCCGCGGGCCTTCGCCGGTGCCGGACTGTTCAACGCTCCGGGTGCGCTGGGCTGGGTGGAGCTGCTGACCCGCGTCCCGGAGAGGGCCACCGACTTCTACACGACGGTCTTCGGCTGGACCGTGCACCCCTCCGCCGACTACACGCAGTGGGGCGTCGGCGACGCCGACTTCGGCGGCATGGTGACCATGGGCGACCGGTTCCCGCACGAGGTGCCGGCACACTGGCTGCCGTACTTCGCGGTCGAGGACGTGGACGCCATGACGTCCGTCGCGACGGAGGCGGGCGGGCGCGTCCTCATGGAACCGGCCTCGGTGCCGGACGGCCCGCGCATCGCCGTTCTGAAGGACCCCCAGGGCGCGGTGTTCGGCATCTACGCGTCCGGTCGAGAAGAGGGCTAGCTGCGCCCGCACTTCGCGGCGGCCACGGAGACGACATCCCTCTCTTCGTGGATGCGGATACGACCTGGGCGCGATGCGGCGGGGCGGAACGGTAGACCAGGGTGGGGCTCCCAGGGGTTCCGCCTCCCGCCGTGGGTGGCCGCGGGTGGTCGCCCGGCCCCCGGTGCGCGCTCAGCCGCGCGGCGCGCCGAGCCGTCCCTCCAGCTGGACGAGCAACTCACCGAGCAGTGCCGCGAGTTCCGACTGCTCCCGGCCGTCGAGGCCGGAGAGGACGGCCGTCTCGTAGGAGAGCTGCTCGGGCAGGACGGAGTCGACCAGATCGCGGCCCGCCTCGGTGAGGCGGAGATGGGCGACACGGCGGTCCCGGTCGTCGCCGCGCCGCTCGACCAGGCCGCGTTCGGTGAGCTGCTTGAGCCGCTTGGTGACGGCGGCACCGGAGGAGAACGTCTCGCGGGCGATCTCGCCCGGGGTCAGCTCGTGGCCCGTGCGCCGCAGCGTGCCGAGGACGTCGAACTCGGGCCGGGTGAGCCCGGCGCGGCGCAGCGGCGCGTCCTCGGCCTGCTGGAGCAGGGCGGCGCACCGGTTGACGCGACCGATGATCTCCATGGGCCCGGTGTCGATGTCGGGGCGGACGGCGTGCCACTGGCGCACGACGGCGGCGACGGTGTCGCCCGCCCCGCCGCGCCCGGCCACTGCCCCGGCCAAGGGCTGCCCCGTCGGGGCACCGGCGGCTGTCCGTCCGCCCGCGTCGTCGCCCGGTGCCGCCGCCCGTCCGTTCCCTGCCGTCATGCCCGTGCGCCTTCCGAGGTGTGCAGTCCCTGCCGTCGTATCGTCGCGGCGAGCGTACGGTGTCCGGCCTGTTCGGCGCGCAGCACCCGCTCCTCCGGCAGGGCGCGCTGCCACCACTCGCCGGCCGTCGCGTCGGCCGCGGCACGCAGGTCCACCACCGCGGCGGCGAGGCCGCGGCGCGCGGCCTCAAGGGCGCCCGGTTCGGGGTGCTCTACGGCCACCGCACCGGCCGCGCGCCCACGGGCCCGCTCCAGGGCGGCGAGGGCGTGTTCGAGGCGGTCGCCGGCGCGCCGGTTGGTGACGACTACCGCGGCGACGAAGCCGGCGAGCGCTCCGACCAGGGTGTCCAGGACTCGGTCGGCCATCAGCGCGCCGGGCTCCTGGTACCGGGAGAACTCGGTGACGAGCAGGGCCATTGGGGTCACGCAGACGCTGCCGAGCCAGTAATTGCGGCTGATCAGGGCTTCCGCTCCGAAGTTGAGGGCGAGGCCGCACAGCACGAGGGTAAGCCGGCTCTGGTGGGCGAGCGGGGCGACGGCCGCGAAGAGCAGGACGCCGACGAGGTTGCCGACGACGCGCTGGATCCCCCGGGTCCAGGTGAGGGTGACGTTGGGCTGGTAGAGCGAGGCGGCGGTGACCAGGGCCCAGTACGGGCGGCCGACGCCGAACGCGAGCGCGGCGTATCCGGCGAGGGCGCAGCCGAGCGCGGTGCGCAGGGCGAGGGGGGCCAGCAGGCCGAGCCTGCGGTGCACCGGGCGTGGCGGGCTGCCGAGTCCGGCCTCCACGCCGAGGAGTTCGTCGGCGGCCTCGCCGGGATCGTCCGGCTGCGGGACGGGCCCGGTGCCCCGCAGGGCACGAGCCCAGCCCCGAAGCCGCCCGGGGTCGCTGTCGCCGGGCGCCGCGAGTGCGACCTCGGCACGGACGACGAGCCGCTCGAGGTCACGTCGGGGTGCGGAACGGGCCCCGGTCGACAGCAGCGTATGCCAGGCGCCGTGTACGGCGGCCGCGGCGCCGGCGCGGGCGGCGGCCGTACGGGTTTCCGTGAACGCTGCGGCCGCGCTCAGCGCGTGGGCGGTGGCCCGGCGCTCGGGTCCGTGGGGTCGCAGCAGGCCGGGGGCCATGCCGACGATCCAGGACCAGGCGCCCGCCGCCGTGGCGAGGGCGAGATGGCCGGGCAGGTGGGCGAGGGTCCCCGGGACGAACAGGGACGCCGAGCTGATGAAGGTGAAGATCACGTTTCCCGGCGGCCCGATCCGGGTCGCGTCGCACAGCACCTTCTGCACGGCCGCGAGCAGGGCTCCCACGGTCACCAGCACCACCGCGTTCGTGGTGAGCGAGGCGGCGAGCAGGGCGACGGCGAGGCCGCCGAGCATGCCGAGGACGACCAGGGCGAGGGTACGGGCGCGGGCCGCGTACGGGCGGCTGTGTCCGTAGAGGGCGCAGAGCGAGCCCGCCATGGTGTAGGCCGCGAGGTCGAGGCGGCCGAGGGCGAGCAGGATCAGGTTCGGCGGGGCGACCGCGGCGACCACGCTCAGCGCGGGCTTGAACCAGATCTCCGAAGGCTTGCCGAGGCGCAGGAGGCCGCACAAGGGAAGAGGGCGCATACGGGAGGCACCGGGGGTCGCACTGCTCATACCCATAAGTTTAACATGTATTTTACTCGTAAATAATTCGGGTGCTCGGACGCCCTCACCTGTGTCGCGTCCCCCGCGCTCCCCCGGCGTACCCCTGTGCGCTCGCTTGCGCACCCTCGGTGACGGGCATGCCCTCCTGAGTCCGGCGCCGAGTCGAGCGGGGAGGTGCGCCATGCACGGACCGGCTTCGCCCGGCTGGCTGCTCGTCGCGCTGTGCGCGGCTACCGGGGCCTACTGCCTGCTGCGCATGCGCAGCAGGGTCGAGGAGCAGCGCCGGACCGCGCGAGGCGAGGCGCTGATGGGGTTCGGCATGGCGGTGATGGCCGTGCCCGCCGCGGTCGCGACACCTCCGCGAGGGTTCTGGTTCGCCTACGCCCTCCTCTTCGGCGGGGCGGCCCTGCGGGCCCTGTGGGCGGCCCGGAGGAGCGCCCACCATCTGCACCATCTGGTGGGGGCCGGTGCGATGGCCTACATGGCGGCGGCGATGGCCGCCTCGCCCGGACACCACGGTCATGGGGGCGTCCCGCCACTGACCGGGGCGCTTGTGCTCTACTTCGCGGCCTACGTGCTGTGGTCGGGGATGCGTCTGGTGCCGGTCGCCGCGGTGGCCACGGGCGGGGGCGCGCGCACCGTGGGCTGGGGCGACCGTCCCGAACTCGCGCGGGTGTGCCGGCTGTCCATGGCCATCGCGATGCTGGCGATGCTGTTCGCCCTCTGAAGTGCGCGACGCGCGGGCGCACCGTCCCGACGCGGCTCGGCACATCGCAGGCGCGTCGAGCCGTTCGCAACCCGGCGCGACGCAGCGGTACCGACCCCTTCGCGGGCGGTTCAACCAAACCGTGGCGTGCGTCACTTTGCCGCGGCAGTACGTATCCCGTGGCGCCGCCCGGCTCATAGGCTTCGGCCCATGATGGTCCCCGCGGCCCTGCTGCTGCTCGGCGCCCTGACCGCCGTGCTCGCCCCGCGGCTGCTCGCCCGGGCGGACTGGCCGGACCGGGAACCGGTGGTCGCCCTGTGGGTGTGGCAGTGCGTGGTGGCGGCTGTACTGGTGTGCTGCGCGCTGTCGATGACCCTCAGCGCGGCCGCGGCCTGGGCTGCCGTGCGGGGTCATGTGTTCGCCTCCGCGCCACACGGTGTCGTGGACGCCTACGCGCTGGGCACCGGAAGCCCGTGGGCCGCGACGACCGCCGTCAGCCTGGCGTGCGCCGGGGTGTGGAGCGCTGCGATGCTGGTCCGGGAGGTCGTACGGGCACAGGCACGCCGTCGGCGCAGCCGGGCCGAACTGCTCGTACGTGCTCCGCAGTTGCCCGGTGAGGAACCCGGCACCGACCGGCTGGTCGTCCTGGAGGGGGAGCGCCCGGACGCCTGGTGGCTGCCCGGCGCCGCGCCCCGACTGGTCATCACCACGGCCGCGTTGCGCCGGCTCAAGGGCAGGCAGCTGGACGCGGTGCTCGCGCATGAGCAGAGCCACGCGCGGGCCCGGCACGACTGGCTGCTGCACTCGTCGGCCGCGCTCGCCAACGGATTTCCGCAGGTACCGGTCTTCGCCGCGTTCCGCGACGAGATGCACCGGCTGGTCGAACTCGCCGCGGACGACATGGCGTCGCGCCGCCACGGCCGCCTCACCACCGCGCTCGCACTCGTGGAACTCAACGAAGGCCGGGTGGTGTTCGGCCCCTGTCCCACGCCGGGGACCCATGTGCCCCAGCGCGTCCTCCGCCTCCTCACTCCCCCGGACCGGCTGCCGGCGGCGCACCGGCTCAGGCTGACGGCGACCGCGGCGCTGGTTCCCGTGCTTCCGGTGCTGGTGGCGTTCGTGCCCGGGCTGCGGGCCCTGGGATAGCCGGCGGTCGCCTGGGCCGGACACCGGCTGGCCCCGGGCCCCACGCGTCGGCACGATCGCGCCATGCCTCCGGCGCCCGTCGAGTCGGCGCGTTCCGCACGAGAGCGGTCCGTCCCTGACCCGCGGAGGGGTCCTTGACCCGCGCGGAGGGTTCGCGAAGGATCGGCCCCATGGCGATCAAAGGCGTGCTGTTCGACTTCTCCGGGACCCTCTTCCGTATCGAATCGACCGAGTCGTGGCTGCGCGCCGTGGTGACGGAAGCCGGACTCGCCCTGTCCCAGGAGGAATTGGTCCACACGGCCGAGCGACTGGAGTCGGCCGGCGCGCTGGCCGGCGGCGCCCTTCCCACGGCTCCGATGTCGGACGAGCTGGCCACGCTGTGGGCGGTGCGGGACCGTAGCTCCGAGGCGCACCGAGCCGCGTTCACCGGCCTGTCACGTCAGGTGCCGCTGCCTGACCCGCGGCTCCATGACGCCCTGTACGACCGCCATATGACGCCGGACGCCTGGCGGCCCTACCCCGACACGATCGAGGTGCTCCGCTCGCTGCGGGAGCGGGGGGTGGCCGTCGGCGTGGTCAGCAACATCGGCTGGGACCTGCGCCCGGTCTTCCATGAGCACGGTGTCGCCCCCTACGTGGACACCTTTGTACTGTCGTACGAACATGGCATCCAGAAGCCGGACACCCGGCTGTTCGCCCTCGCCTGCGACGCGCTCGGCCTCGCCCCGCAGGACACGCTGATGGTGGGGGACGACCGCCACGCGGACGGCGGCGCGGCGGACCTGGGCTGCACGGTGCACTTCGTCGACCACCGCCCGGTTTCCGAGCGCCCGGACGGCCTCCGTCCGGTCCTGGACCTGATCGGCTGAGCCCTCGGCCGCTCTCAGCTCTCGTAGTCCTCGACCTGCGACGCCGGGCGGACGCGGGCGTCGTCCGGGTTCTCTCCGAACTCGGCTTTCGCGCGGCGCTGGCGCAGCAGGTCCCAGCACTGGTCGAGCGCTCGTTCCAGTTCGGCGAGCCGTTCCTGCTCCGTCACGCTGTCGATCCGACCGGACCGAAGCGCATCACGCAGGCCGCGCTCCTCGTCCACCATCGCTGAGATCCGGCCCAGGATCTGCTCTTGGTCCATGTGTGAACGCCTCCTCGGGGACTCGTGCCCACTCTAGGGACGGTCGAGCGCCTCTGCGACACATGTCGTCCGGGCCCCGCAGCCCGTAAGGGAGCGAGGGATGGGCACGGCGTCACCGGCGGCCGCCTTGGACCGTCCCCCGTGCGGCCCAAGGCAGACGCCACCCGGCACCGGCCCCGCCGGGGCACGGTCCGGATGCGCTGAGTATAGTTGGCTGACAGCCAGTCAACGCAGGAGTCCAGGATGTCCCCGCGCAGCGCCTCGGTCAATGAAGAATTGCGGCGGCGTTCCCGTGAACGGCTGTTGCAGGCCGCGGTCGAGCTGGTCGGCGAGCGCGGCTACGACGCGACGACGCTCGGCGACATCGCGGACCGCGCCGGTTCCGCCCGCGGCCTGGTGTCGTACTACTTTCCGGGCAAGCGGCAGCTCGTCCAGTCCGCTGTGCACCGGCTGATGCACCGCACCCTGGAAGAGGCCCTGGAGGGTGAGCCGCGCACCGATGACGGCCGGGAGCGGATGGCGCGGGCCATCGACGCGATCCTCGGCCTGACGGTCCATCACCCGGTGCTGATGCGCCAGCACATGGCGGGGATGCTCTACGCGGAGGGGTTCGTGCAGTGCCCCGAGCAGCAGCGGCTCGCGGAACTGCTGCGGGACACGGTCGCCCGGCACGGATCGACGGACCCCGCGACCGATTACCCGAAGCTGCGGGCCCTGTTGATGGGCGCGGTCTACGCGGCACTCGTACCCGGTGCCCCGATGCCGCTGCCGGTGCTGCGGGCGGAGCTGTTCCACCGGTACGGCCTGGACCGGCGGATGGGGGCCGCGCCGGATTCCGAGGACACACGCGAACCGTACGACGCGGACCTGTCGCGGTTCTTCGCGACGGAGAGCCGGAGTCCGGAGAAGGACGGCCAGGGCGACAGGGTCTAGCAGGACGACAGAGGCGGCGACGCGGTCCGGTCGGGTCCGCGCCCCCGGCCGGGCCGCCGGCCCCGCTCAGCCCCTGTTGTGCCGCGGGGTCAGGAGTCCGGCGTCGCGCGCACCGCCGATCAGCTTCAGCGATCCGCGGCGGCTGCGACCCGTCGCGCACATCACCGCGAGCACCGGGTCGACGCCCCGTCCCTGGGCCGCGAGGTACTCCTCGGCGACCCGCCGCATCCCTTCCACGCCCGGCGGCCAGGCCGGGCCGTCGCGGCTCACGAGCGCTCCGGAGGACTCGGACCGCGGGGCGGGGTTCGTGCCGCAGGCCTCGAGCAGGGGTTCCTCGATCCAGTCGACGAGCGCCGCCAGATCGTCGAGGGACAACGGCGGCTGGGCCCTCACCTCCTCGATGTTCACACAGCCACCGGCCGTCACGGCGAGCACGTCCACCCGGCCGCCGTCGGGCAGATCGAGCCGGACGGCGAACCACGACGTGACGTTCCCGCACTCCTGCACTTCCCAGGCGGGCCATACGGACACCGGCCCGTCCGAGGGGAAGCCGGATCGAAAGTGATCGGAAAAATCCCCAAAGGACGCTTCCCACATACACGCAACGTAAGCGGCCGATCACATACCATGCCAAGAGCCACGCACGGCAGGGACCGCTCCGCACCCCGTCGGCCCAGCGCCGCCACCGCCCCTCCCCTCCCGCCGTGCGCGGTGCAATGCTGGAGCCACCAGCGATCTCCTCAGCGAGGGAGTTCCGCCGTGCTGCATGTCGCCGTCGTCGGCTCCGGGCCAAGTGGGGTCTACACCGCCCAGAGCCTTGTCCAGCTGGATCCAGAGGTACGCGTCGACGTCCTCGACCGGCTGCCCTGCCCGTATGGGCTGGTGCGGTACGGCGTGGCGCCCGACCACGAGAAGATCAAGTCGCTTCAGAACAACCTGCGCACGGTTCTGGAGCACGAGCGGATCCGGTTCCTCGGCGGAGTCGAGGTGGGCGCGGGCGGCGTCGACCCGGCCCGGCTGGGCGAGCTGTACCACGCGGTGGTCTACTGCGTGGGGGCCGCGACCGACCGGCATCTCGGCATCCCGGGCGAGGAGTTGCCCGGCAGCTGGTCGGCCACGGAGTTCGTGTCCTGGTACAGCGCACACCCGGACTCCGTCGCCGACGGTTTCGTGCTCGGCGCGCGGTCGGCCGCGGTGATCGGTGTCGGTAACGTCGCGGTGGACGTGGCCCGGATGCTGGCCCGGGGAGTGACGGAGCTGAGCCCCACCGACATGCCTCAGGCGGCGCTCACGGCGCTGGCCGCCAGCGAGATCACCGAGATCCACATGGTGGGGCGGCGCGGCCCCTCGCAGGCCCGGTTCACCACCAAGGAACTGCGGGAGCTGGGCACCCTGCCGGACACCGACGTGATCGTGGACGAGGAGGAGATGGCGCTCGACCCGGCGTACCGGGACCCGTCCGGGCTGCCGGCCACCCAGCGCCGCAATGTGGAGGTGCTGCGCTCGTGGGCGGCGACACCTCCGCGGGGAGCCCCGCGCCGGATCCGGCTGCGGTTCTTCCTGCGGCCGGTGGAACTGCTCGCCGCCGGGGGTACCTCCCCGCTCGAGGGGAGCCGAGACCTCGGAGGACGTCGCGTGGGCGCGGTGCGTTTCGAACGCACGGCCCCCGACCCGGACGGCTCAGTCAAGGGCACCGGGCGCTACGAAGACGTGGAGGCCCAGCTGGTGCTGCGTTCGGTCGGCTATCGCGGAGTGCCCCTGCAAGGGCTTCCGTTCGACGCGAAGAGCGGGACCGTACCGCACCGTGCGGGACGGGTACTGCGGGACGGGGCCGTCTCACCGGGCGAGTACGTGGCCGGGTGGATCAAGCGGGGCCCGACGGGCGTGATCGGCACGAACCGGCCCTGCGCCAAGGAGACGGTCACCTCGCTGCTCGAGGACGCCCCCGGCCTTGTGGGCCGGGAGGTGCCCGAGGACGCGCTCCCCTGTCTGCGGTCGGACGGGCTCACCCCTGTCGAGTGGCCGGGGTGGCTGGCGATCGAACGGGCGGAGGCGGAGCTGGGGGTCTCGCTCGGCCGGTCGGTGGTGAAGCTCCCGGACTGGCAGTCCCTCATGACCGCCGCGCAGCGCGACCCACAGCGGCAACCGCCTCGAGATCAACAACCTGCTTGAGCGAGCTGCCGTCTTCCTTCACGACGACAGCCGTGTTCCTCCATGACGACAGCCGTGCAGGCTGCCGGCGCCGGACCGGGTCAGCCCGTCTTGCGGCCCCACATCGGGCCGAACCGCGCCCAGGCCGCGTCCCACTCCGCCATGCGGCGCCGTTCCAGGCGTTCCCGCACGATGCGCCCGCCCATGTACGGCACCGTGGCGACACTCATCCCGACCAGCACCCCGGCCATCGCCGCGCGCGTGCCGGCCTCGGATCTGGAGGCGGGCCGGGTCACCAGAGAGCCGGCGCCGTCCGTCCACACGGTGACGGCCGTGCCCGTACGGCTGCCGGCGGCCACCCGTGCCCGGCCGCTGTGGGGCCGGCCATCGGTCCCGGTCCAGCGCACGTCCGCCCAGACGCGCCCCGCACCGGACGAGGTCGCGGTGATCGCCTTCGGCGCGTCCTCGGTGAGCAGGGCCACGACCGGACGCCACTCGGCCCGCTCCCGGGCCAGTCCCTGCTCCACGGAGTGCGTCGCCGCCAGCCCCGTCAGCACTCCCCCGACCACGGTCACCACCCACACCGTGAGCACGACCCAGGCCTCCAGCGCATCGCTGCGGCGCCGCAGCGGATTGCGCCGCCACCGCCACCCCCACACCCTGGGACCGCGGAACGCCGTCATCGATGACAGCCGCCTCATCGATGCCCTCCTCCTCACGCACACACGGATACCCCCGACCGCCCTCCCATACGGGCGCCGGGCCGCCACTGCTCATATGACGTCCGCCGCCCCGCCGGATTTCCGGGCCGAAAGGCCGGTGCCGGGCCGCCGCACCCCCCGGTCCATACCAGGGCGGAGCCCGCTCCGCCTTCCGGCAACACGGCTCCTGACCTGCATGAACAAGACGTCCAGGGGTGAGTGTCAGTGCCGGGGTGCACACTGGCCGGTGTCTGGAACAACGACGTTTCGGAGGTGGCCGGCATGGCCGAGGTACTGCTCACCGTGGGCACACGCAAAGGACTGTTCATCGCGCGGCGACGGGGCGGCGCATGGGAGTTCGACGACGGTCCGTACTTCAACGCGCAGGCGATCTACTCGGTCGCCATCGACACCCGCGGTGCGACCCCGCGCCTGCTGGCGGGAGGGGACAGCTCGCACTGGGGGCCGTCCGTCTTCCACTCCGACGACCTGGGCCGCACCTGGGCCGAGCCGGCCCGACCCGCCGTCAGGTTCCCCAAGGACACCGGTGCCTCGCTGGAGCGCGTGTGGCAGCTGCACCCCGCGGCCGCCGAGCCGGATGTGGTGTACGCGGGCACGGAGCCCGCCGCGCTGTACCGCTCGGAGGATCGCGGCGAGAGCTTCGAGCTGGTGCGACCCCTGTGGGAGCACCCGACGCGTGGCGGATGGGTGCCGGGTGGCGGTGGCGAGGGCCTGCACACGGTGGTGACCGACAAGCGGGACGCCAAGGCCGTGACGGTCGCCGTGTCGACGGCCGGGGTCTTCCGGACGCGGGACAAAGGCGCCAGCTGGGAACCGTCCAACTCGGGCGTGTCGGCGGTCTTCCTGCCCGATCCCAACCCGGAGTTCGGCCAGTGCGTGCACAAGATCGCGCAGGATGCTGCGGCCCCGGACCGGCTGTACCTCCAGAACCACTGGGGGGTGTACAGGAGCGACGACGCAGGCGCGCATTGGACGGACATCGGGAGCGGGCTGCCGTCCACGTTCGGGTTCGCCGTGGCCGCCCATCCCCACCGCGGGGACACGGCATATGTCTTCCCGATCAACGCGGACGCGGACCGGGTTCCGGCCGACCACCGCTGCCGAGTCTTCCGGACGGCGGACGCGGGCAAGAGCTGGGAGCCGCTGACGGCCGGCCTGCCCGGCGAGGAGCACTACGGCACGGTTCTGCGCGACGCCCTGTGCACGGACGACGGGGACCCCGTGGGGGTGTACTTCGGCAATCGCAACGGCGAGTTGTACGCGTCGGCGGACGACGGCGACAGTTGGCGGCAACTCGCGTCCCATCTGCCGGACGTCCTGTGCGTACGGGCGGCGGTGATCGCCTGATCCGGCCACCGGAACACGGCGGCCCCTGGGAGGAAGGACTTGCGTTCGTCATATCCCCTCGCAATATGGCCTGTTCGTGACACACACGGTCATTGCCGGTCGCCCTCGAGCCACCGGTTGATCGTCGGCGTGCGCCCGGCAGTAGGGTGACGCCCGTGGCACCACACGAGATGTGGCGACCCGTGGCGTTGTCGACACGGCTGATCGGTGGGTGACCGCCGGTGGGGTGTGACAGCGGCGGTGGTGGTAGGTGCGAAGGAAGTCCGCCAGGGCGTGGCGCGTTCGGTGTTGCCGGTGCAGGTCCGCAAGGAGGCCCATTCGCCCAAGGGACGGCTGAAGCGTCTCTGATCAGCTAAGCGATCCCGTGTGAACGGTAAGGTCTGGCACGGGTTCTGCCCACCTGGGCGGGGATGCATGAGCGTGGAGATGGAATCCTGCGCCCAGTGTTGCTCCGCGTGGCCGGTGTCGGCGGGTGGTGGGTGTGCTGATCGTGGTCGCGCCCTGGTGCCGGTGGGCTGCGCGGGGCAGCCGGGTCCGGCCCGGTGGTGCGTGTCCCTCCGGACGCTGGCCGGCCGGGCGGGTGGGCCTGGCCGGGGAGGGAACCTCACGTCGCCTGGGCGTGAGGCGGTTGGTTCGCGGCCGGGTGGGGCCGGTCTTCGACCGGTCCGTCCGGCTGGCCTTCGGGACGGCGGTGAGATGGGCCTTGGCCTCCATTGTGTCCACCACGGCACGGATCACCATCTGCCCGGTGGAGTGGTCCACGATGGTCTTGGTCTGGTGGGCGAGGCCGCGTGCGGCGATCCGCCGCCAGGCGCCCTGGTCACGGTCGCCCTGCCATCCGCACTCGGGGTTGGGGCAGATGGCCCACTTCCAGCCGGACACGGCAGGCCGGTCGGGGGCCTTGCGGTGCCTGAGCGGTGTGAGGCAGTGCGGGCAGTGCTTTGAGGTGTTGCGCGCAGGCACGGTGACCACGGCGATGCCGACTTCGGCAGCCAGGTGCCGCATGCGGTCGGTGATCTGGCCGCGCACGGTCTGCGAGAGGCGGGTGTTGTGGGTGCGGCCCATGCCGCCTGCTTCCATCGACCGCAGGTCTTCCAGGTAGATGACCGTGGCCCCGGCCGCGATGGCCTGATCCACAGCCCAGCGGGCGGCCGACCATGCCAGGGCGTCGTTGAGGTTCGAGCGGCGCTCGGACACGCGCCGGATCTCCTCGGCCAGCACTGCGGCCTTGCCCTGCAGGGCGGGATCGGCGAGCCGGAGGTAGTGGTCGGTCTTGGCGTGCAGGCGTTCGGAGATACGGCGGAGCCGGTACTGCTTGGCCTGCACACCTGCGGCCCGGAACTGGGCACCGTGGGCGAGTGCGCTGATGCGGCCGTCGTCGTGGAGGCGGCCAGCGCCAGCGGACAGGAGCGTGCCCAGGCCCCAGTCCACGCCCAAGGCGACCGTATGGCCCGCCCGCCTCGTCTTGGGTACGCAGTGGGTGTAAGCGAGGTCGGCCCGCACCTTGCCACCCGTGATGCACACAGTCGGCAGGTGGATCACCGCGTTCGCCGCAACGGTCGGTGGCAGGGCGATGGGGCATGCCACCCACGTCCAGTCGGCGTACTTGTGCGGGTCGGGGCGGGTCGGGAGCTGGAGCCGCAGCAGGGCCCGCTGCCCGTCATCGGAGCGCTTGATGGTGGCCTGCTGCGCGTCGCACGCGGCGAGCAGCAGCATGCGGGCCACACGCGGCGCGCCCTCCAGTTCGAACACATCGGCCGGCAGACGCCCGTGCTTGCGCTGGAAGGAGACAGCCTGGCGGGTCCGGGAGCGAATGACGCTGGAGGGCAGGTACTCCCCGCCAGGGATCACCCCGCGTACCTGATCCCACTCTTTGGCAGTGCGCTTGGCGGGATCGGCAGGCCAGGCGGCCAGAACTCCGGCGGCCAGGTCAGCACGCCACTTCACCGATCGCAGCGCACGCCCGGCCATCTCCTGGGCCATGCGCACGATCCGGTCGTTCACCTTCACCCCATCGGGGGCGATGGTCCAGCCCAGGCGGCGCAGCGCCATCCACGCATTCGACGGCAGCCTGCGGCCTGCGGCATCCTCCCCCGAGGCCAAAGCGTTCACGTCGGCGGTGTTCCAGTGCCCGGCCAGCAGCGCGCTCGTCATGCCGGCCACCAGGTCCACGCACCAGCCGACCCGCTCGAGCAAGCCAGCAGTGGTGAGGACGTCGCCGGTCTTCTCGTCCACGCCCGCACGAATGAAGGCGCGGGCGCAGGCGGTACGGGCCCTCTCGCCGTCGGCGAGCGGCAGCTTTCGGCTCACCACACCCGCCCCTTGTCGCTGCACTGGCCCGACTCGGTCAGCAGACGGCGGCGGTTGTCCGCACTGCGCATTCCGTACAGCCGCCCGGCGAACGTGGTCGCCAGGCAGACGAAGTCCTCCAGTAGTTCATCCCGACCGCCGAGCTTCTTCGGGTGCAGTACCTCCACGGTGACGCCGTACACGGCGAACAGCCGCTTGAGCCAGCCGACACCGAACCGGGCCAGCCGGTCCTCATGCGTGACACGAACAACGCTCACAGAGCCGTCCGACACCATCGCCAGTACACGGTTGAGTCCGGGCCGGTTCTCCTTCAGGCCCGAGCCGCGATCCTCGACGACCTTGACGATCTCGCCCGTGGAGGTGGCCCGCAGTTCGGCCTCCTGGGCCTCCAGCGAAAACTCCTGCCCGGACGAGCCGGACACGCGCACATACAGCAACTCCAGCCGTGAACGGACAGTTGTGGAATCGCCGCCGCGCGTCATGTCCTCCACATCCACGCAGGAGAACCGGCGCTCACGGCCGACCCACGTAAACGGGATCTTGCCGTCCAACGCCCACTGACGAAGCGTCATCGGGTGTATCCCTAGACACTTCGCAGCCTTGGACATACGCAGCAACTCCATGCACGGAACGATACATACGCAACACTAGGGACTAATACCGAAGTTGATGAGCCTACGTCCTTGCGGTTGGTCTGCAGTCGGCAGAAGCGGGTGAGTTCGCCGACTCGCGCCGAGGTCCGCCGGGCCCTGCCCCCAGGTACGACATGCGCGGCAGGGCCCGCACGAGTCCCCGCCCTTCTACTTGTACACGATGGCCGTTGCAGCGCGGATGCTCTGCGTGTTCCCTTGGCGGGTGCGATCTTCAGCAGGTGGGTGCCCTTGTGTTCGGCGTAGCGGATCCGGGTGGTTGCCGCACATCCGGAGTGCGAGGTGGTGCCGTCGTCCTCGTAGAGGGAGAAGGCGCGGGATGCTCCTGGGGCCACCGTGACGCTGACCTTGTCGAGCGGGCTCCGGCCGTCGTTGGGCACGTTGTCGGACCGGGTAGTGACGATGCCGCCCGCTCGGACGAAGACCGGCATGGTGTCCAGGGTGGTCGTGATGTCGTGCGTGGCTCCGCCGGCGGGTGCGGTATAGGTGCGGCCGGTGAAGTAGTCCGTCCACTGGCCGGGAGGGAACCACACCGACGTGGTGGTGTCGGTGCCGGGTGTGGTGACGGGTGCGATCAGCATGCCGGGGCCGTAGAGGTACTCGCTGTCCGCCTTGGTGTAGGCGTTCTCCTCTTCCGGGTAGTGCAGGGACAGCGGGCGGACGATCGGGGTGCCGGTGGTGTCGGCCTCGTGCGCCAGGGTGTACGTGTACGGCACGAGCGCCTCGCGCAGCCGGAGGAACTTCTCCGCGGACTTCTGCGCCTCGGGGCCGTACTGCCACGGGAGTCGGTCGCTGTGGTTGCTGTGCAGCCGGTCGATGGGCTGGAAGGTGCCGAACTGCACCCACCGTGCGTACAGGTCGTCGGGCAGCTTGGTGGTGCGGTGGGTCTGGCCGTTCGAGGTGTATGTCTCGGCCCCGGGGATGCCGTATCCGTCGTTGTGGCCGCCGATGTCGTGGCTGACGGCGGCGAGGCCGGTGGCGGCTGACTCCCCCGGCGTATAGCCGATTTCGGCGCGCAGGGTGCCCCAGTTCGAAGTCGTGTCACCGGAGAAGTGGAGGGTACTGCGCTTGTCGGCCCAGGGGCCGGTGGGCAGGCCTACGCCGCCGCTGTAGCCGCCGGCCTGGAGGGAGCCGTAGGCGCGGGACAGGACGAAGCCGCGGTCGCTGGTCTCGGAGGTGAGGTCGGCGTACTCCTGGTTGATCCATGCGTCCGGGGTGGCTCCGGACTGCGAGGAGCGGGAGGCGTCGCAGCACCAGTCCAGCCACCAGAAGTCGTTGCCGGCCTGGTCCATCGGCCGGTGCAGGTCGAAGTAGGCCTTGAGCTGGTCGGCATCGCCGAAGTCGAAGGTGTGGCAGTCCGAGCCCGCACTGCCTGCGCAACCGCCTTTTCGCAGCTTGCCCTTGGCCGTGCTCTGGGCCTTCGCGAACTGCGGGTCGGAGCCGAGGATGCTCGGATGCACGTTCAGGGTGTTGTGCAGCCCTTGGCCGCTGGACCAGTCGAAGAACGTCTTGGGATCGGGGAACTTGGCCGGGTCGAAGTTCCAACCACTCCAGGTGTTCGGCGACTTGAAGTCGGTGTCCGTGACCAGCACGTCCAGGGGGACGTCCGCCGCGCGGAACGCGGGCAGGATGGCGTTCTCGTAGCCGCTCGCGGTGCGGTCGATGTATTCGGAGTACCAGACACCGTAGGCCCAGCGGGGCAGCAGCTGTGACGGCCCGGTCAGGGTGGCCAGGTCGGACAGGCCCTGGTGGTAGTCGTGTCCGAAGGCGAAGACGTAGCCGTCCTGGTAGGGCCGGCCGCCGTGGGCGGGGCGTGGGGTGGCCTTCTTGGTGCCGGTGTCGTAGACCGCGGAGGGGGTGTCGTCGAGCAGGTGCCAACCGTCGCGGTGAAGGAGACCGGGTGTGGTCCAGGGGGTGGGGTCGTTGTCGCCGTTGAGTCCGTCGAGGCTGCGGCGGTAGCCGCCCAGGGCGAGGTGGGGTGCGGGGGCGGCCTCTCCTTGCCGGCTCAGGGCGAGGGTGTCCAGGTTGACGTGGCAGCTGGTGGACTCCGGGCAGTTCAGGGTGACTTCGTCGGTGCCCGCCTTCAATTCGACGGGGTCGGAGGCCGACTGCCAGGTGTCCCAGTTGTCGGTGGCCGGGAGCGTGAGGGTGTGGGAGGCGCCGTTGCCGGTGCGGACTTCGATCGTCCGTGGCTGGTGCAGGCCGTCGCCGCCGGTGCCGTTGGCGTAGCGCAGGTTCAGCAGGTAGGTGCCGTCGTCGGGCACGCCGGTGATCCGGTCCGAGATGGCGGACCCCTGGTTGAGTTCGGCGGTGAAGCCGTAGCCGGCATGCTCCTGGTGATCGGTGGCGATGATTGCGGAGCCCGACAGGAGGGCGTCCTCGGCCTCGCAACTGGTGCCGAACCGGCAGCCGTTGACCGTGGTCCGGGCTCGGACGGGGTAGGTGGCGCCGGAGGTGAGGAGGGCGAGGCTGTCGATGTTGACGCTTCCGGAGTCGGCGGCGGCGCGGTGGAGTCTGACGGTGTGGGGACCGGGGCCGAGCGTCAGCGGCAGGCGGGCCACACCCCAGGTGTTCCAGTCCGATGTCGCGGAAAGGGTGAACGTCTTGTCGGCGCCACCGTCCACGCTGAGGCTGAGGGTGCGTGCCTCGTGGTGGTCGTCGCTGCCTACCGCGTTGGCGTAGCGCATGGCGAGGTCGTAGGTGCCGGCGGACGGTGTTTGCACGTCCGCGGCGAGGGAGTTGTTGTCCACCTCGAAACCGGCGAGGAAACCCTTGCCGGTGAATCCGCTGTGATCGGTGGCCAGGCCTGGACCGTCGTACAGCTGGTCCTCCGCCTCGCACAGGGCGCCGACGGCGCAGACGTCGTGCTGCCAAGGTGCCGCGAGCACCGGCGTGCGCCCTGTCTTGAAGGACGTCGTCAGGTTGTCGGCGTCGAAAGGGCCGGAGCCGACCCGGTAGCGCAGGGTCATGGCGCTGGTGGTGATGGTCAGGACGCCGCCGCTGACGGACGAGATGTAGGGGGGCGGTGTGAAGGAGTCCCGCCCGACGGCGTTGAAGGTGGGGCTGTCCTCGAAGCGGCCGTCCCCCGCGTACTCCGTCCGGATCAATGTCGGTGACAGGACTTCGAAGCGGGCGTCCCGCACGGTCACGTCGGAGGGGCGGGCCGGCCGGCTCCCGGTGCCCGCTGCCCCCACGCCTGGGGTGACCAGGCAGAGCCCCAGTGCCGCGACGGCCACCATCTGAACGACGACGGGGCGGCCCAGCCTGCGGCGGGATCCCGGCGAGGAAGGTTTCACAGCACTCTCCGTCTCCGGCCCAGCCAGGTCTGGGCAACCACCACCACGGCCAGGAACGCCCCGCTGACGACCTGCTGGTAGGCAGAGTCGAGCGAGCCGATCTGGTTGATCACGTTCTGGATGACCTTCAGCAACAGCACCCCGACGAGGGAGCCGCTGATGAAGCCGAAACCGCCGCTGAGCAGGGTGCCGCCGATGACCACGGCGGAGATGGCCTCCAGCTCCATGCCGCTGCCGAGAATCGTGACCCCGGACAGCAGCCAGGCCGCGTTGAGTGCGCCGGCGAGCCCGGCGCACAGGCCCGAGAGCGTGTAGACGGAGATCTTCGTACGGGCCACCGGCGCGCCCATCAGGGCTCCCGCGTCCTCGTTGCCGCCGACCGCGTAGACGTACTGCCCGAATCTGGTCCGGCGCAGCACGACGGCGCCGAGCACGAACAGCGCCACGGTGACCCACACGGGCACTCCGATGCCACCCGAGGAGCCCTGTCCGAGGGTGGCGAAGAAGGAGTCCTTGTCGACGAGATACGTCTTCGAGCCCTCGTCGGTGATGGCCAGCAGGATGCCCCGGGCGCCCAGCATCGCCGCCAGAGTGACGATGAACGGCGGCAGCCGGACACATGCGATCAGTACCCCGTTGACCAGGCCGATCAGTCCGCAGACGGCAAGCGGCAGCAGCAGGGCCACCGCCGTGCCGTACTGCGAGCCCCAGGCGGCGAGAACGCCGCCGAGGGCGAACAGCGAGCCCACCGACAGGTCGATGCCGCCGGTGACGATCACGAACGTCATGCCGAGGGCGACCACGGCGAGGAACGCCGAGGACAGCGCAATGTTCTCCAGGTTGTCGCCCGTCAGGAAGGTGTCGAAGCTCAGCGACGCCACGGCCATGGCGATCACGAGGGTGACCAGGGCGCCGTGTTGCTGCGCGAGCCCGCTCAGCCGTTCGGAGCGGTTCATGCGCCCGGGACCGGCGACCTCGCCGCTCACGGTGCCGGTCGGCATCCCGGCCTCTCCGGTCTGCGTGGTCATCGCCTGCCTCGTTCCCGGGCCGCGTAGACGGCGAGGACGATCACCACGGCCTGGGCGATCTGGGTCCACGACGGCGGCAGATCGTGCTTGATGAGGGTGGTGGTCAGCAGCTGGATGAGCGCGGCACCCGCGACGGTGCCGCCTATGCGCACCCGTCCACCGCTGAGCGGGGTGCCGCCGACGACCACGGCGGTGATGGCGGACAGTTCCATCAGGGTGCCGAGGGAGGTGGGGTCGCTCGCGGCGAGGCGGGCGGTGGCGAGCACGCCCGCGACCGCGGCGAGGGCGCCGGAGCAGACGTAGACCACGACCAGGACCCGGCGTACCGGGAGTCCGGCGAGCCGGGCCGCCGGCCGGCTGTCGCCGATGGCCAGGACCTGCCGCCCGAAGGTGGTGCGGCGCATCGTGAACGCGACCAGCACCGCGAGCGCCGCGGCGATGAGGACCGGGTAGGGCACGCCCAGCACGTCGCCGGAGCCGACTGCCGCCAGGCCGGGGTCGTGTACGTCCTTGAGCTGGGGCAGCAGGACCAGGGCAAGCCCGCGTCCGGCGACCATCAGGGCGAGGGTGGCGACGATGGGCTGGACGCCGACGAACGCGATCAGCGCGCCGTTCGCGACGCCGACCACAACACCCGCGGTCACCGCGATCAACGCGGCGATCCAGGGCCCGTAGCCGAGGTAGAGCGAGAGCAGGGAGGTGGCCAGTGCCATCACCGAACCCACCGACAGATCGACGCCCTCGGTGCCGATCGCCAGCGCCATGCCCAGCGCGACGATCAGGACGGGGGCGACCTGGACGGCCTGGGTGCGGAAGTTCTCCGCGGAGGCGAAGTGGGGGGTGAAGGCGAAGTTGAACAGCAGCAGCACGAGGACACCGGTGTACACGCCGTAGTCCCGCAGCAGGCGCAGCAGCCGCGTGCGGTCCAGCACGCCGCGCGCGAGGGCGAGTTCAGTCATCGCTTTCTCCAGCGGGTACGGCGGCGATGGCACGCATCAGCTCGCCCTCGGTGACGGCGTCACCGGTCAGCTCACGGACCACGGCGCCGTCCTTGAGGACCACCACACGGTCACTGCCCTCGATCAGTTCCTCGGTGTCGGAGGAGATCAGCAGCACGGCGAGGCCGTCGTCGGCAAGTTCGTCGATGAGTGCCTGTACCTCGGCCTTGGCGCCGACATCGATGCCGCGGGTCGGCTCGTCCAGGAGCAGTACCTTGGGGTGCAGGGCGAGCCAGCGGGCCAGCAACACCTTCTGCTGGTTGCCGCCGGAGAGTTCGCCGACCTTCTGGTGCGCTCCCGCGGCCTTGATGCGCAGCCGTTTCATGAACGTCTCCACGATCCGGTCGACGCGGGTGTCGTCGACGAGGCCGAAGCGGGACAGCCCGGGCAGGGCGGCGAGCGCGATGTTCTCGCGCACCGACAGGCCCGGCATGATGCCCTCGGCCTTGCGGTCCTCCGGCAGCAGGCTGATGCCGGCGCGGATCGCGGCGGCGGTCGATCCCGCCCGTACCGGGATGCCGGCGACGACGACCCGGCCGGTGTCGATGGGCAGGGCACCGGCGATGGCCTTGGCGGTCTCGCTGCGGCCGGAGCCGAGCAGCCCGCCCAGACCCACGACCTCGCCGGGCCGGACCGACAGCGACACACTCCGCAGTTGGTGATGTAGCGTCAACTCGGTCGCGGTGAGAACCGGTTCGGCGGTGGTGTCGTGCGAGCCGGAGAACTTGGTCATGCCCTCCGTGCGCACCTCACCGATCTCCCGGCCGAGCATCATGGCCACCAACCGCAGCCGGTCGAGGTCGGCGAGCGGGCCGGTGTGCACCACGCGTCCGTCGCGCAGGACGGTGATCGTGTCGCAGAGTTCGTACAGCTCGTCCATGCGGTGGCTGACGTAGACGACCGCGACGCCGCGCTCGCGCAGCATACGGATCACCTCGAACAGGGTCTGCACCTCGCGGGGTTCGAGGGAGGAGGTCGGTTCGTCCATGATGACGACGCGGGCGTCGACGGCCACGGCACGGGCGAGCGCGACCATCTGCTGGGCGCCGACGCCGAGTTCGCGCAGCGGCCGGTGTACGTCGACCCGGATGCCGAGTCCGCGCAGTGCGTCGTCGGCCTCGCGGTGCATGCGCCGGAAGTCGATCAGACCCAGCCGGCCCAGCGGTTCACGGCCGAGGAACAGGTTGCGGGCCACGCTCATCAGCGGGACGAGGTTGACCTCCTGGTAGATGGTGGAGATGCCCGCCTGCTGGGCCTGCAGCGGTGTGGTGAAGCGGACCGGTTCTCCGTCGTACGTCACCTCGCCGTGGTCGGGCCGGTACACCCCGGTGAGCACCTTGATGAGCGTCGACTTGCCCGCCCCGTTCTCGCCGACGAGCGCGTGCACCTCCCCGGCGCGCGCGGTGAAGTCCACGTCGGACAGCGCGCGCACGCCGGGGAAGGCCTTGGACAGCTGGGTGACCGAGAGCACGTCAGTAGGCCTTGCCGAGGTCCGACCGGGCGTTGCTCTTGTCGTAGGCGCTGTCCTTGATAACGATGTCCTGCCCGACCTTCTCGCCCTTGGTGAAGGTGTCGAGGGCCTGGAAGGCGAGCGGCCCGAAGCGCGGGTTGGACTCGATCACCGCGTAGATCCAGCCGTCCACGATGCCCTGTACGGCGTTGCGGGTTCCGTCGATGGTCACGATCTTGACGTCGCCGGGCTTCTTGCCCGCTCCCTTGAGGGCGTTGACGGCGCCGAGACCCATCTCGTCGTTCTCGGCGTAGATCCCGGTGATGCCGGGCTTGGACTGGATGAGGTTCTCGGTGACCGACTGGCCCTTCTCGCGGGCGAATTCGCCGGTCTGACGGAACACGACCTTCAGGCCGGGTGCCTTCTGCTTGATGCGGTCCTCGAAGCCCTTGGTGCGCTCGGTGGTCACGTTGTTGCCGGCCGCGCCGAGGAGGACGGCGATCTCGCCCTTGCCGCCGGTCGCTTCGATCATCTGGTCCGCGGCCCGTTTGCCCTGCTCGACGAAGTCGGAGCCGATGAAGCTCACATAGTCCTTGCAGGCCGCTGCGTTGATCCTGCGGTCGATGGTCACGATCGGGATGTGCTTGGCGGCCGCGGCGCGCAGCACCGGCTCCCAGCCGTCGGAGTTGAGCGGGGCGATGACCAGCAGGTTCGCTCCCTTGGCGATGAGGTCCTGGACGTCGCTGATCTGCTTGGAGAACTGCGACTGGGCGTTGGCGGTGAGTAGTCTGACGCCCTGTGCCTTGGCTTCGGACTTGATGGAGGCGGTCTCCGCGATCCGGAAGGGGTTGGCCTCCTTCTCGGACTGGGAGAAGCCGACGGTGGCGCTTTTCAGATCGAGTTTCCGGCCGCCGTAGGCATCGATGGTGCAGGCCGGTCCGGAGGCGGAGCCGGGTGAGGCGACCACCTGGTCGGCGTCGTCCTGCTGCGAGGCGGAGGGTTTCGTGCCCGAGTCGTCCTCGGACTTGGTGCATCCGGTCGTGAGCGCGAGGCTCGTCACGAGGCCGGCGGCGAGAAGCGTTCGCGCGGAGGTGCGACGGACAAGTGCGGTGGGCTTCATGAGTGTCCCCAAACGGCACGGCCCCGGAGCTAAGAGCGCTCTCGGGGAGGCTTGCTCTTGCGTCAACTCGGCGTGCACGTCGTTCAGGGGAGGTTTTTACATCGTTGGAAGAGCCGTGTAAAGCCTTCCGTCCGACATCTCGTCACCGTCGGCCCAAGGTGCTCTCCCGCTCGACCAGCTCGAACTTCGCGGTCAGTTCGCGTCCGCCGGGCTCCTCGCGACCCGACAGGCTGCGCAGCAGCGAGGCCACGGCCATCCTCGCGATGGCCTGCTTGTCCGGTGAGACCGTCGTCAGGGTGACGGCACCGAAACGCCCCTCCGCGATGTCGTCGAAACCCACCACCGCCACGTCCCAGGGCACCCGGAGGCCTCGCTCGTGCAGCACCCGCATCGCCCCGATCGCGATCAGGTCGTTGAAGGCGAAGACACCGTCCGGACGCACGCCGGAGTCCAGCAACTCGGCCATCGCGCGCGCCCCGTCGTCCCGGTCCCAGCCGCCGACCGGCACCACCAGGCTGTCCGGCGCGGGTACCCCGGCCGCCGCCAACTCCGCGCGCCAGCCGTTCAGCCGCAGGTGGGCGGGCTGGTTGACGGAGTCGGTGCGCACGCCGAGGTAGGCGATCCGGGTTCGGCCGCGGCCCAGCAGATGACGCACCGCGCATCGGGCCGCCGCCACGTTGTCGATCGCGATGTGGTCGAAGGGCAGGCCGTACTCGCGCTCACCGAGCAGCACCAGCGGTACGTCGCCGGACCGGCCCCGCAGATCCTCGGCCTCCAGGGTCAGTGGGCTGAGGATCAGCCCGTCGATCACACCGCCCCGGAATCCTTGGCTGACCAGGATCTCCTGTTCGCGCTCGCCCCGCGTGTGGTCGAGCAGGACGGTGAACTCGTGCTCCGCGGCCGCGTCGATCACGGCGCCGGCCAGTTCCGCGAAGTACGGGTTACCGAGCTCGGGAACGGCGAGCGCGATGATCCCCGTCCGGCCCTTGCGTAGATGTCGCGCGGTCAGATTGGGCCGGTAACCCAGCTGGTCGATCGCCGCCTGCACCCTGGCCCGCATGGCCGGGGTGACGTGCGGATGGTTGTTCACAACGTTGGACACGGTCTTGATCGAAACGCCCGCGCGTTCCGCCACGTCCCTCAGGCTGACCCGCAAGGGATCTCCTCAGCATCGATGAGTGCCCCGTACCCCGGGGATTGTCATGTCTTGTCATGTCCCTGGACAGAGGCCGAGAGCCGTGCTCTCATGCCAACTGCCGTTCCTTCCAACGTTGTACAGACAGAAGCAACGAGCCGCCACCCTTCCTCACCCAAGGAGGATTCGTGCGCATCAGACCCCTCGGACAACGCCTCGCCCTGCTGCTCGCCGCGGCACTGGGCCTTGCCGGCCTCACCGCGGCACCCGCCGCCACCGCGGCCGACGATCCCGAAGTCCACGGCCTCAAGGGCGAGTACTACACCCAGTCCGCCCCCGGCGCCTTCGACTTCCACGATCTCAAAGCCATCGGGTTCGACCCGAACCTCGACTTCGACACCCTGGAGCCGCGTCTGAACTTCGCCACCGGCCAGTCGGACGACGTCAGCGTGCGCTGGACCGGGAAGATCGTCCCGGAGAAGACCGGCCCCCACACCTTCTCGATCACCGGCGACAACGGCTTCCGGCTGTGGGTCGACGGGAAGGCGGTCATCGACCACTGGGTGGACGACTGGGACCGCGAACAGGCGGGTCAGTCCGTCGAGTTGACGGCGGGCAAGGCCTACGGAATCAAGGTCGAGTACTTCGAGCACTACGGCGGCTCCAACCTCCACCTGCGCTGGACCCCGCCCGGCGGCACAAAGACCGCGGTACCGCAGTCCGCGTTCCGCCTGCCCGACGGCTTCGACTACGACGGGGCCGTCTCCACGGCCGTCCTGGCGAGCGGCCGTACCCTCGCCCTCGAGTTCGCGCAGCCGCTCAGCGCGCCGCCGGCCGGTCTCGGCGAGCACCTCGATGCCGTGATCGGGGGCGCCGCCTGGCCCCTGGGGGACGCCCGGCTGGACTCCACCGACCCCCGGAAGCTGCTGATCACGCTGAAGGAGCCCGTCGTCGGCAACAAGACCGGCACCGCGTCAGGTCTCGCCGACGTGCGCTACGACGGTCAAGGCGGGTTGACCGGCACGGATGGCAACGTTGTCAACTCCTTCTGGAGCAGCGGTGCCAACAGGTCGACGTACGAGTTGCGCACCAAGTGGGCCGACAAGGTCGGGCCGAGCAACGCCCACCCGGAGTACCCGAGGCCCCAACTCACGCGTGGTGCCTGGCAGAACCTCAACGGCTCCTGGCAGTTCGCCGCAGCGACGGCGGGAGAACAGCCGCCGGTGGGCAGGAAGCTCGGCGAGAAGATCCTCGTCCCGTACCCGGTCGAGTCGCAGCTGTCCGGGCTCGAACGGCACGAGGACCGCATGTGGTACCGGCGTACCTTCACCGTCCCTGCCGACTGGAAGATCGGCTCCGGCAAGAGGCTGCAACTGAACTTCGGCGCGGTCGACTGGCGAGCGGAGGTGTATGTCAATGGCGCCAAGGTGGCCGAACACCAGGGCGGATACGACAAGTTCAGCGCCGACGTCACCGATGCCCTCAAGCCCGGCCGCACCCAGGAGCTGATCGTCGGCGTCTACGACCCCACCGACGCGACCGACGGCGAGAACCCGCCGGTCGGCAAGCAACGCCTGGACCCCAGCGGCATCTGGTACACGCCGACCTCCGGCATCTGGCAGACGGTGTGGATGGAACCGGTGACCGCCGACCACGTCGACCAGCTCAAGCTCACCCCGAACGTCGACGCCGGCACTCTCACCGTCGAGCCGCAGGGCGTCCGCGACGGCCTGCCGGTCACGGCGACGGCCTACGAGGGCGAACGCAAGGCGGTCACCGTCACCGGCCGCAGCGGCAAGCCCCTGACCCTGCGCATCCGAAACCCGCGTCTGTGGTCGCCCGACGACCCGTTCCTCTACGACCTGAAGGTGAGCGTCGGAGCCGATCGTGTCGGCAGCTACTTCGGGATGCGGTCGATCAAGGTCGAGAAGGTGAACGGTGTCCCGCGCACCCTCCTCAACGGCAAACCGATCTTCATGATGGCCACTCTGGACCAGGGCTTCTGGCCGGACGGCCTGTACACCGCCCCGACGGACGAGGCTCTCGCCTACGACCTGAAGGTGCACAAGAGCATGGGCTTCAACGCGGTGCGCAAGCACATCAAGGTAGAGCCCGACCGCTGGTTCTACTGGGCCGAGCGGCTCGGTCTGATGGTGTGGCAGGACATGCCCGCGATGACGGCCGGAGTGAACCCGTCGGCCCAGGCGCGCGCCGAGTACGAGCGCGAGATGAAGCAGATGATCGACGAGCACTTCAGCAGCCCGTCGGTCGTCATGTGGGTCACCTTCAACGAGGGCTGGGGCCAGTACGACATGGCCCGCATCTCCGACCAGGCCAAGTCCTGGGACCCGACCCGGCTGGTCAACTCCATGTCCGGGCTCAACCTCGGCGACGACGGCGGCACCGGCGACGTCATGGACGAACACAGCTATCCCAGTCCGGCCCTGCCGCCCCACCCCGACGGTCAACGTGCCCTGGTCAGCGGTGAGTACGGCGGACTCGGCCTTGCCGTACCGGGACACGCCTGGTCCGTGCAGCAGTCGTATGTCGATGTCGACCCGGCGACCTACACCGACGACTACCTGGCCAAGCTCGCCGAGGTCCACGCGCTGGCCTGCAAGGGCGGCAACGGCGCGGTGTACACCCAGATCTCGGACGTCGAGGGTGAGCTCAACGGCCTGCTGACGTACGACCGCAAGCTCGTCAAGCCCGACGTCCAACGGCTCAGGACGGCCCAACAGGCGCTGATCTCCGACGCCTCACGGGCCACCCCGGCCGGGTGCGCCTGACGCCCGCCCGGAATCGGCGAACGCCTCCCCGCGCTGCGCCGAGTGTCCTGCGCCGTCCATGAAAAGGGTGCGGTCCGCCGCCGCTCGGACGGCGGCGGACCGCACTCCCGCCGCTGTCACCGGGTTCATCACCGCACTACTTCCAACGGACTCCGTCCAGCAGGTTGTTCACGAGTCCGATGACGAAGTCGTCGGTGACGGGTTCGTCGGGATGAGCAGTCGGCGGTAGACGGCACCCCAGAGCTGGTCGACGAGGATCTGCACGTCGATGTCGGTGCGGATCTGGCCGAGCTCCTGGGCTCGGTGAAGGCGGCTGGGCAAGTCTTCTGAAGTGAAAATCTCTCCGGGCCCCTCTTCTGCCGGATCCCTTGACTCCTTGTGGCATGCCCTCAACACTCCTCGGCGGGAGAGCGCTCTCCCGAACGTCTCCTGGCGGCCCCCACGTCAGCTCGCCCGACGTCACGTCATAGGGACGCCTGGCGACGGCCTCTGACACCCCACCGTTCAGGAGGAGGTCTCCATGCCACAGAGATCGAAGGGCCTGTCAGCCACGCTGGTCACCGGCGCGTTCCTGCTGACCTCGCTCGGCCTCGGCGGCGTCGCCCTCAGCGCCGGGCCGCCAGCACCGCACAGCGCCGCCGCGCGGTCGTTCGCGGCCACCCACTCCGGTCATGCCATGGCCGCGTCCACGGCCGACTCCCCGGAGGATCCGGACGGCGACGGCTACATTCCCGCGAACCCGCCCGTCACCGGCGTGACGCCGTCCACCCAGGACCCGCCGCACCGCTACTTCCACGAGTTCCAGGCCAACTGCCCGGTCACCCACACCAGGCCGGACGACCCCATCGTCTACCCGCAGCAACCGGGCAAGTCCCACGACCACACCTTCATGGGCAACACGACGACCGGCGCCAACAGCACGACCGCCTCGCTGGCGGCCGGCGGCACCACGTGCAAGGCCCCCGGCGACCTGTCCGGCTACTGGATGCCCACCCTCTACAACGGCGACCAGCAGATCCTGCCCGTCGGACCGCAGGTCATCTACTACAAGGCCGGTGTCACCGACTACACCAGCGTCCGGCCCTTCCCCAAAGGCCTGCGCTTCGTCGTCGGCAGCCCCATGCAGAGCGCCGACGAGTTCCGGCACCACCCCGGCTTCGTCGAGGGCTGGGAGTGCGGTGACAGCTACTTCAACACCGAGTTCCCCACGACCTGCCCCGACCGCGCGGACGTCCGGCTCGACATCCGTTTCCAGGCGCCCAGTTGCTGGGACGGCAAGTACCTCGACACCCCCGACCACAAGAGCCACATGGCCTACCCCGTGGTCAAGCCCGGCACGAACGACGACATGTGCCCGGCCGACCACCCGGTCGCACTGCCGATGATCGAGTTCAAGATGGCCTTCCCAGTCAAGAACGACATGTCGAAGGTGCGGCTGTCCAGCGGAACGGGTCACAGCTTCCACTACGACTTCTTCAACGCCTGGGACGCTCCCACGCTCAAGGCCCTGGTCGACCACTGCGTCGTCGGCGGGCTCCAGTGCGACGCGCGCGGCTACGACGAGACCCACCCGGAGGCGGGCGCCGCGCTCGACGAGCACTACCGACTGCCTTGAGGAGTTCGCGAATGACCCCACGACCCCGCACCCGCCGCATCGCGGCACCCCTCACCGCCGGAGTGCTGGCGGCCGGATTCCTCGCCGCTCTGCCCGCCGCCCAGGCCCACGCCGCGGGCAGCGTCGTCAAGGTCACCGGCAGCCAGGGCGCCTGGCAGCTGACGGTGGACGGGCAGCCGTACCAGATCAAGGGCCTGACCTGGGGCCCGAGCGTCGCGGACGCCGAGAAGTACATGCCGGACCTCAAGTCCATGGGCGTCAACACGATCCGCACCTGGGGCACCGACGCCACCAGCAAGCCGCTGTTCGACTCCGCGGCCGCCCAGGGCATCAAGGTCGTCGCGGGCTTCTGGCTGCAGCCAGGCGGCGGACCCGGCAGCGGCGGCTGCGTCAACTACCTGACCGACACCGCCTACAAGAACCAAGTGCTCGATGAGTTCCCCAAGTGGGTCCAGACCTACAAGGACAACCCCGGCGTGCTCATGTGGGACGTCGGCAACGAGTCTGTCCTCGGGCTGCAGAACTGCTACAGCGGCGACGAACTGGAGAGACAGCGCGACGCCTACACCACCCTCGTCAACGACATCACCAAGAGGATCCACACCGTCGACCCCAACCACCCGGTCACGTCCACCGACGCATGGGTCGGCGCCTGGCCCTACTTCAAGAAGAACGCGCCGGACCTCGACCTGTACGCCGTGAACTCCTACAACGCGGTCTGCGACATCAAGTCCGCCTGGCAGCAAGGGGGCTACACCAAGCCCTACATCGTCACCGAGACCGGGCCGGCCGGCGAGTGGGAGGTCCCCGACGACGCCAACGGCGTCCCGTCGGAGCCCTCCGACCAGGCCAAGGCCGACGGCTACACACGGGCCTGGGACTGCGTCACCGGGCACAAGGGAGTCGCGCTCGGCGCCACGATGTTCCACTACGGCACCGAGTACGACTTCGGCGGCATCTGGTTCAACCTGCTGCCCGCCGGCCAGAAGCGCCTGTCGTACCACGCCGTGAAGAAGGCCTATGGCGGCGACACCAGCCACGACAACACCCCGCCCGTCATCTCCGACCTGACCGTGGAGGGCGGCGCGGGCCAGGTGCAGGCCGGACGTGACCTCGTCCTGGCCCTGAAGGCCACCGACCCCGACGGCGACCGGATCTCCTACGAGGTCCTCGACAACAGCATCTACATCGACCAGAGCAAGAACCTGGCCTCACTGCCCTCCACCGACCTCGGCGGCGGCCGTCTCAGGATCACCGCACCCGACCGTCCGGGTGTCTGGAAGGTCTACGTCAAGGCGACCGACGGCCGGGGCAACGTCGGCGTCGAGACCCGCTCGATCCGCGTCGTCCCGCCGATTCCGTCCGGCACCGATGTGGCACGGGGCAAACCCGCCACCGCCTCGTCCTACCAGGCGGGTTACGGTGACTGCCCGTGCACCGCGGCCAACGCGGTCGACGGCAATCAGGCCACACGCTGGGCCAGTGACTGGAGCGACCCGCAGTGGCTCCAGGTCGACCTCGGCACCCGCACCACGTTCCGGCACGTCCAGCTGTCCTGGGAGGCCTCGTACGCCAAGGCCTACACCATCCAGACCTCCGACGACGGCCAGAACTGGCAGACCGTACACACCGTGTCCGACGGCAACGGCGGGATCGACGACTTCGACGTCACCGGGACCGGCCGCTACGTCCGCATCAACGGCACGGCGCGGGGCACCGGTTGGGGCTACTCGCTCTACGAGTTCGGCGTCTACGCCTGACGGACGGCCCTCTCCCGGAGTGCACGACCCGCTGCGGGAGAGCGCTCTATTGCCTGTTGCCAGGTCCGTTAGGGTGCCTGCATGAGCAGAAGGGCCCCGACACTGGAGGACGTCGCCCGGGAGGCCGGGGTCTCCCGGGCGACCGTGTCCCGGGTCGTCAACGGCATCCGCAACGTGGATCCCGAGATACAGGAGGTGGTCCGCGGGGCCATCGAGCGGACGGGTTACGCGCCCAACCGGGCCGCCCGTTCCCTGGTGATCCGGCGGGCCGAGACCGTCGCCCTGGTGGTCTCCGGCGCTGGGGACACCACGGACGCCGGCCAGAACGCCTTCGCCGCATCGGTGTTCGCGGACCCCTTCTTCGGACGGGTCATCAGCGGGATCGTCGGCTTCCTGCGCCCCCGCTCGATGCACCCCGTCCTCATGTTCGCCGAGTCCGCCGAGGCGCGGGAGGAGGTGCTGAGCTACCTGCGCCAGGGCCGTGCCGACGGCGCCCTCGTGGTCTCCACCCACGCGGACGACCCGCTGCCCGCCCTTCTCGCCGACGCCCGGCTTCCCACGGTGCTCTTCGCCCGTCCGTCCCGTCCGGTCCCGCTCAGCTACGTGGACCTGGCGCACCGGGACGGCGGGCGCCTCGCCGCGGAGCACCTCCTCGCGCGCGGCTGTCGCCGACCCGCCACGGTCTGCGGCCCCCTGGACGTGGCGGCGAGCCAGGAGCGCCTTGCCGGGTTCCGTGACACGCTCGCCCGCCACGGACACCCCTACGTCCCGGTCGCCGAGGGCGGGTTCACCCTGGACAGCGGTCTCGCGGCCATGTCCGAACTGCTGGCCCGCCACCCCGGCACGGACGGCGTGTTCGCCGCCAACGACCTCATGGCGCAGGGCGCCTGCCAGGTCGTACAGGAGCGCGGACGCCGGGTGCCCGAGGACGTCGCGGTCGTGGGCTTCGACGACTCCAGCATCGCCGTGACCTGCCGGCCCCAGCTGACCACGATCCGCCAGCCGGTCGAGGAGATGGCGGCGGAGATGGCCCGCCTGCTCGACGAGCACATCCACGGCGGCCGCACCGATGCGACGTCGGTCATCTTCGACCCGGAGCTGGTGGTCCGCGACTCGGCCTAGCTGTGCTGTACGGACAGGTTGGCGACGCGGCTGGCTGGTGTGCGCCCGCCGATGCCGGTCACGCCGCAGGAACTGTGCCGCGCCCTGCCCACGCCGGCCGCCGCAGCGGCTGATCACGTCCGTCGGCCGCCGGCGCGGGTGGAGCCCTGGCCCGGCCAGTGGGCGTCGCTTCAGCCGTGTGCGGGGTGCCTGGCCCGGTACCACGACCTCGTGACGCCTGTGGTGCCGGCCTGCGGCGAGCCGTGGCAGGTGTGCGTGCGGCACGGCCGGTGGCTGCGCAGCACCGGCGGCGGGTGCGGCGGCAGCAGCGGGTGGGGCCGTATGCGCGGGCGCTGCCGGCCGATGCGCTGCAGGTGCCCCGGCCTGGTGTCAGAGTGGGCGGGTTCGCCGAGGGCAGGAGCAACCTCTTGTCACCGACGTACTCGTGGTCGGCGCGACCGGCAGCATCGGCCGCCTCGCGGTGGCGGCGCCCTGCACACCACGGTGCACGGAGGGTGCAGACCGCGGTGATCGGCTTCGCGGCGGTCCTGTCCTGCGGCGCCGTTGTGTCGGTGGTCGTCGCGTTGCGGGATCGCGCACCCGGTCCCGGTGAGTTCTCGGCGCAGTCCGCTCGCCGCTCCTGACCTCCCTGCGGCGCATGCGACACGGCTGTCTG
>NZ_JBEYWX010000027.1:0-104695 GCF_040644655.1 Streptomyces sp. NPDC046931 | reverse complement strand
TTCAGTTCGCAGCAGGCCACCTTGCGCCGTCTGGACAAGGCGTTCGCCGCGTTCTTCCGCCGGGTCAGGTCCGGCGATGCCCCGGGCTACCCGCGTTTTCGCTCGGTGAACTGGTTCGACACGGTGGACTTCCCCAGGGACGGGGACGGCTGCCGGTGGAACTCCACCCCGCACGACCCCGTCACCCGCGTCCGCTTCCAGGGGGTGGGGCACGTCAAGGTCCACCGGCACCGGGCCGTGGCCGGCAGGATCAAGACCGTGTCGGTCAAGCGCGAGGGCCGCAAGTGGTTCGTCGTGCTGGCCGCCGAGCAGGACCGGCCCGAGCCGCTGCCCGCGACCGGCTCCGCGGTCGGTATCGACCTGGGTATCGTGAACTTCCTCGCCGACTCCGACGGCGCTTTCGTGCCCAATCCGCGTCACGGTCGCCGTGCAGCCGGCAAGCTCCAAGCGGCGCAGCAGGCCCTGTCCCGGTTCCCGCGCCGCAAGGCGAAGGACCGCAGCGCCGGCCACCAGCGGGCGGTGGAGAAGGTCGCCCAGCTTCACGGGAAGGTGCGTCGTCAGCGGCTCGACCACGCGCACAAGACGGCGCTCGGCCTGGTTCGGGCGCACGACTTCATCGCGCACGAGGATTTAAAGATCCGCACTATGGGCAAGGCTCCCGCACCGAGATCCGATCCCGGTCGGCCGGGCACCTTCCTGCCCAACGGGGCCTTGGTCAAAGCCGGGCTCAACAGGTCGATCAGCGATGCCGGATGGGGGGTGTTCCAGACGATCCCGCACGCCAAGGCTGAAAGCGCCGGACGGGAAGTGATCGCCGTCAACCCCCGCAACACCTCCCGCACCTGCCCCGAATGCGGGCACACCGCGAAGGAGAACCGGCCCACACAGGAAAAGTTCCACTGCGTCTCGTGCGGCCACCACGCGCACGCTGACACCGTGGGCGCCCTCAACGTTCTACGGGCCGGGCTGGTCCATCGCAACGCCAACCCGGCGTAACGAAAAGCCCCCGGGCTTCAGCCGAGGGAGGAGTCACGGGCTGCTCAGGGATAGGTTGTGGCACGGGCCTGGCCCGATGCGTTCGTGCCTGCGTCGTGGGGGCCGTCGGCGACTGTGACCGGTTCAAGGTCCGTGCGGGGCCCTGCCTGAGCGGCGTGCCGGCCCGCGATGCGGCCGGAGATCATTGCCCAGCCGATGTGCAGGCCGTGATTGAGCAGCTGCAGGCCGCCCTGACCGGTCGATCCGGCCGCCCACAGGCCTGGGATCGGCTCGCCGTCCGCGTTGGTCACTCGCAGCCCGGTGTCCACAGCCAGACCGCCGTCGGCCAGGGTGATGAAGGCGCTCATGGGGCCCAGCGCGTAAAACGGCCCCTCGATCACTCCCTCGCCGAGGTGCTGGCGGCCGAACTGGCTGTCCTTGCCCGATGCGACGTCGGTGTTCCACCGATCGACGGTGGTCCTGAGGGCGGTGGGGTCCATTCCGATGCTGGTGGCGAGCTCTTCGATTGTTGGTGCACGGTGGTAGACGTCCGGGCGGTAATGCTTGTAGTCCGGGAGGTAGGCGTAGGCCACGCCGGGGAAGGTGGAGACGGGGTTGGGCCAGGCGGAGAACTTCTTGGCCACCCTGGAGTCGAAGATCATGTAGGCGGTGTTCGCTGCATCGGCTGCCACGGCGCGGGCCATGAGTGCATCGGAGTCCTCGCCGGTGATCCGCCGGCCCCCGGGGTCCACCAGGATGGCACCGGCTCGGTACATCGTGTTGTTCGGTCCGATCCAGCTGGTCAGGGCGCCGCGGATGACGTAGGCCAGCAGATTCTTGGGGAGTTTCTCGACGACCTGGCGCATGAGCTTCGTCAGCCCTGGCACGGAGGGCAGCATCTTGATGAGGTCCGGACGGTTCGACGGGGCGAAGCGCAGTCCTTCGTAGAGGCGGTCCATCTGCGTCATGACCGCGCCGACCTCGGTACCGAGTTTGAAGCCGTCACCCGTGTTGTTCGGGTTGACCGGGGGTACCTTGGCCGCGGCCTCGCCGACATACTTTGCCTTGAGTTCGGTCGAGGCGGAGTAGTCGCCGGTGGCGAGGATGACGCCGCGGCGTCCGAAGTAGTTCATGCCGTTGACGCTGGCGCCGACGATCTCGCCGACGGCGTTCTGCAGGAGCCGGTCGACCCGCATCGAGGTGTAGATGGTCACGCCCCGCTTCCTGCACTCGCGAAGAAGTGCGGCTCGGTACGCCCGGGAATTGGGCAGCACGTTGTGCATACGCGGCTTCTCGTACGGGGGCTCCGGGGTAGGGCCGAGGAACTGGACGCCGATGCTCGAGAGCCATTCGATCGTCGGGCCGGCGTTCTCAGCGAGGATGCGCCGAAGCTCCTTGTTCTCACGTTCCTCGAACGGGCCGTTGGCGACCTTCATGTCTTCGATGAACAACTCGATGCTGTCGTTGACGCCCGCTCGGTATTGGTAGGACGTGTTGGCTGCAGTGAATGACCCCACTGACATCGCCGTGCTCCCGCCCACCTGCGGGCACTTCTCCAGCAGGATCACCGACGCACCGCTCGTGGCCGCAGAGATCGCGGCACTCATGCCCGAACCGCCTCCACCGATCACCAGAACCTCTGTCGTGTAAGCCATGCCTGATGCCTCCTCGTGTCTATGACTGGACGGCGAACGCGGCGTCTGCGGGAACTTGGTGGCTTGTCGCACGAGCGGCGGATTCCCCCGCCCAGCGCCCTGTGATGTAGCCGGGGGCGAGTCCACCTGCATAGCCGTAGTTGGACAGGCCTCCGATGTCGGCGCCCGCAGCGTAGAGGCCGGTTACGGGGTGGCCGTCGTGGTCGAGTACTCGGCCTCGTTCGTCGGTCCGGATGCCGCCGAAGGTGAACGTGATGGAGGGCTGGACCATCAGGGCGTAGAAGGGTCCGGTCTGTGGCCCCCGTGCGGTCGGGGCGACCGCGACTCCGCGTGCGACTCCTCCGCCCGAAACGACAGCCGCCTTGTACCGGTCGAGGGTCGCGATGAGGTTGACCTTGTCGACACCCCACGCCGCGACGGCATCGATCAGCTCGGCGAGAGTGCTGGCTTCGGCGTGGGTTGCGCCGGCCTCGACCGCGATGGCGTAGCGGTCGATCGTGCCCAGGCCGGGGAACGGCTCCTCGGTGCCTTCGGTCACGCGCACGTGGTGGTCGAAGATGAGGATGCCCCTGGCTTCGGGCTGGAACGTGAGCGCCTGATTGAGCAGTTCGTCGCCCTGCGTCTCGTCCGCGAACCGCTCCCCACGCAGGTTCACGAGCACGGTGGATCCCGAGTAGTACTGCGAGTACGGCAGGTAGTCCTCGGGCTCGAACCTCTTGACCGGAGAGCCGATAAGGTGACCGTAGAACGTGCTCATCGCCTTCGTCCCGCCCGCACCGGCGCCGCGCGCCAGTCGGAGGCCGTCGCCGACACTGCCTGGGTTGGAGCGCAGCAACAGCCGATCGGCGTTGGGGCCGATATATCTGGTGAGCTTGTCCCTCGCCCCCTGGAATCCGCCGGTGGTCAGGATGACGGCTGCGGCGTCGTACCTGGTCAGCGTGTCATCGTGTTCGCGGACGATGGCGCCGGTGACTCGGCGACCGTTGTGGACGAGATCGACGACGGGTGCGTTTGTACGTGCTTCGCCGCCGGCGGCCACGACCTTGTTTCGACACCACGCCAGGATCGCTTTGATGTCGGTGGAGTAGCCGATCCCGAAGGTCATGATGTCGAGCTGCGGTTCAGTGGCCACACGCACCCCCGACGCGCGCAGTTCTGCGAGGGCTTCGGGATAGTCCTGGATCAGCCTGGCTCCAAGCTCGGCGTCCCCTAGCGGGATCCGCTTTTGATAGGCCTCCAGGTCGGGCGCGGTCCAGAACATGCCCGCCGACAATGCTGCGGACCCGCCGTAAGTGTCGAGCTTCTCGAGCAGCGCGACCTTTGCTCCTGCCCGAGCAGCCGTCATGGCGGCGGCAGATCCTGAGACACCTGATCCGACGACGACGACGTCGAACTGGCGGATTCGGCCAATGTGTTCGGTCACGTTGTGCATCCCTTCATGTGGCGCGGACCTCCACGCGTGTCGGTCGATCAGACCTGGGTTGCTGCGGTCGCGCGGTCCGCCGCGTGGGCGGCGACGATGCGACCGAAGACGGCTCCCTTGCCCAGCGACGTACCCGTCATGTAGGCGGCGCCGTGGAATCCGCCGGTCACCTCGCCAATGGCGTACAGGCCCTCGATGACGTCGCCGTCGACGTCTACCACCTGGCCGTTGGTGTTGATCGTCACGCCGCAGTACGTGGTGGTCATCAGCGACTTGGCCGGGTAGGCGTAGAACGGCGGTGTGTCGAGGGGGAGCAGGTCGCCCACTCCGTTGCACAGGTTGGTGCGGCCGACCTCGTCATCCGCTGTGCCTGCGGCCGCGGCGTTGTATCGCTCGACCGTCTTCACCAGCGCGGTGGGGCGTATTCCGGCGGCTTCGGCAAGCTCCTCGAGGGTGTCGGCCTTGAAGACGTGGCCCAGCTCTTCCAGCGTGTCGACGTCCTTCAGCGGAATGCCGCGGTGGGACTTTGCTCGGACTTTGGCGTCGAAGATCTCGAAGCCCAGGCCGTCGGGCTGGTCCAGGACCACGCGGCCAAGCGTCTTGTAGTCTTGTGACTCGTCGACGAACCGATGTCCGTCCTTGTTCACGATGATCGCGCCCATGTAGTACGCGGTCAGCAGCTCGTGGAATTCCTCTCCAGTGTCCGGGTGCGACCCGTAGGTTCCCGAGACAAAGGACATGTCCGCCATGCCAGCCCCGAGCTTCCACGCCATCCGCAGACCGTCGCCGGTGTTTCCCTTGCCGCCGTAGGGGATCGCCGCCAGCTGTTCGGGCGCGAAGACCTTGAGCATTTTTGTGCCGCGGCTGAAACCGCCTGTCGCGAGCACGACGCCGGCATGACCGGTGAAGGTGACCTCGCCCGCCGGTGTCTGCGTCACCACGCCAGCGACTCGCCCAGAGGAGTCTGTCGTCAGGTGGACGGCGCGATGCTCGAGCCGTGTCTGGCCGCCGGCCTCGGTGAAGTCCCGGTGCAGTCGGGCGAGGACATCCCTGATGACGGAGTTGTGGCTGCGGCGTGCTGACTGGCCGGAACTGATCTCCACCTCACGGAAGGCAACCCCATGAGCTTTGAGCCATCGGTAGGTCTCCTCCTGGTTGGCGAGGTACGCCTCCAGCAAGCCACGGTCGTTGAGGTGATTTCCGACTTCGAGCATGTCCTTGAGGAAGAGCTCGGATGAGTCCTCGATGCCCTCGGCGGCCTGCTCCTCGGTACCACTGAAGGCGAACCAGCCGCCGCTCATGGAGGACGAGCCGCCGAGCACATTGGTCTTTTCGAGCAGGACAACCGAGAGACCGGCCTCGGCTGCGGAAGTCGCCGCCGTCTGCCCCGCGATGCCGGAGCCGACGACAACGAGGTCAAATGCTTCCTCGAGCATGGTCATGCTGTGCACCCTCCAGTGTGGAAACGGGATCTGTTTGCTGGTGGCGTGGCCCGCGAGGCCATCGGGCGTTCAGCATGTGAGCCATCCGCCGTTGACGTCGATGCTCGCGCCGGTGATGTAGGAGGCACTGTCGCTCACGAGGAATTCGACTGCGCGGGCGATCTCCTCGGGCTCGGCGAACCGTCTCATCGGCACCTGTGCGAGGAGGCGTTCGTCCGTCGGGACGTCGCCCATCATCGGTGTCCTCACGAAGCCAGGGGCCACGCCGTTGACCCTGATCCGTAGCGGTGCGAGCTCGCGCGAGAGGCTCGCGGTGAGGTTCTGGAGCGCGGCTTTGCTTGCGCCGTATGCCACGGTCGACGGCAGAAACGGCGGGCTGTTGTCGCCTTCAGGGCTTCCGGTGCCGAGTTTGGCGGTGATGGACAGCAGATTCACGATGCAGGCCGTGCCGTCGGTCGGCATGTGCGGGAATGCTTCGCGGATCAGGAAGAACGGCGCGCTGACATTGACTGCCATGACGGCGTTCCACTCGCTGTCGGTGAGCTGGTGGAAGGGGATCTTTGCGCCGTTTCGCTTCGGTGAGATGCCGACGGCGTTGACCAGGACCCCGATCGGAGCGATGCCTGCCGCGAACTCGGCAAGGTCCCGGTTCACCGATGAGGATGTCAGGTCGCCGGCGAAGCCGTGGTGTTCAGCGCCGTCGACCTCGGGCAAGGCGCGTGCTGTGGAGTCGGCGGACGCCGCGTCGATGTCGGCGACGACGACGCCGTAGCCTCGCTTTGCGAGACGATGACTGATGGCGCTGCCGATTCCCCCGGCGCCTCCTGTGACGATGGCCGTCCTTGTCGACATCGGCGTCCGGCAGCTTTCCTGCGCTGCCGCTCGGGGAACAGTGGTTGTCATCGTCCTCTCCTAGTTGTGTGCAAACGCCGTGTCGGGGTCGTTGCCGGCGACAGGCAGCGAGCGAATGGGCGAGAACGACGTCGGATACATGATCTTGTTCGACATTGTCATGATCATCGGGCGGATGATCGACAGGCACTCCTGCCACCGCTCGTTCTCAGCGAGCCTTGCCCGTCGGCTTCTACGGTCTTCGAGATCGCTGTAAGCCCAGAAGTGATTCAGCTCGTTCTGGGTACCGAACTCCGTCACGAAGTAGCCGAGAAATCCGCCGAGGACCGGCTTCTGCACGGGCAGACCGATGTTCTCGTAGGCATCGAGATACTCGCTCAGTTTCACTCCGGTGTGCAGGACGTATGTACGCTGTTCGACGATCACGGCGTCACCCCGTCCTCGGCTGGCGCAACCGTGGCTATTTCCGGCTCGCTCACGAGCGTTGCCGCGACTCTCTTGTCGAAGTGGTGCTTGTCACCCTCGAGGGTTGCGAAGTCGCTCATCAGCGCCATGCTCACCAGGGCAACGACGATCGTGACCACCCAGAAGACCGTGATGCTGAGCGTTCCTCCCCCGCTGAGGCCGGTCAGCCAGGAGGCGAGGAAAGGTGCCGGCGCGGCGAAGATCAGATTCGCTCCGGTCAGTGCCAGAGCCGAACCCGTGTAGCGCATCTTGGTGGGAAACGCCTCCGCGAAGAGAGCGCCCTGGCCGGCGTTACCGAACTGCGCGCTCACAAGGGCGAACGCGACCATGGTGAGGGTGATCGGGAAACTCCCCATGTCGACGACCGGGAAGAAGATCAGCGCCGCGACAAGCGTGCCTGCAGACCCGATCATCAGGATCCTTCGACGCCCGTAGGCATCGGCCAGTCGCCCGCCCCACCAGATCGCGATGACCGACAGGAAGTTCGAGATCATGACGATCGTGAACGTGTCGTTACGTGTGAAACCCAGGCCGGTCAGATAGCTCAGGCCAAAGACGGTGACGATGTAGAAGGTGATCACGATCGGCGAGTAGGCCAGGATCAGCCGCAGGATGGTCCACCCATGGGTGCGGAGCACCACAATGGGGCTGATGGTCTCTCTGGCCGGTTCCTTGGCCTCCTCTGCGAAGACAGGCGTCTCCTCGACCTTGACGCGGATGTAGACGCCGACCGTGACGAGCAGAATGCTCATGAGGAACGGGATGCGCCATCCCCAGGACATGAACGCGTCTTCGCTGAGAACGCCAGACAGGACGACGAGGAGCAGGTTGGCGGCAACCTGGCTGATCGGTGAGCCCATGCCCATGAGCGCGCCATAAAAGGCCCGCCTGTCACCCGGCGCGTGCTCCATCGTCATCAGCTGAGACCCTGTGGCTTCGCCACCGAGGGCAAGGCCCTGGACGAAACGCATCACGACCAGCAACAACGGCGCTGCGAATCCGATCGCGGCGTACGACGGCAGAAGGCCGATGATGAGCGATGCAACACCCATCGATATGAACGTCGTCAGCAGGACGTTGCGTCGACCGATGCGGTCACCGAGATGGCCGAAGACGACACCGCCCAGCGGCCGAGCGAGGAATCCGACACCGAACGTCGCGAACGATGCGAGCAGCCCCATAGCGGGGTCCAGCTTGTTGAAGAAGAGCGTGGGGAACACGGTCGCGGACATTGCTCCGTACACCGCGAAGTCGAACCACTCGAGAGCAGAACCGAACGTTCCGCTGGCAACCGCCCGCTTGGCCTGCCGTGGAGCTGGGGTCCTAGGACGCAACGGACGCTTGGGTCCGCCGGCGGAGAGCTGATTCATCGCGACTCCTTTGTCACGGTTTGGGTGAAGGGGGTGGTGGTGGAGCCGGTTGGTGCCGGCCTGCATCCTGCGTGCGCGACAACGGCCGCGATGCGGACCGGTATGAGCGCCTTGACCGCGAGAGGTCCATCCGTCCCGCTCGTGCCAGGAAACCTAACGAGCCATTGCAACTAGCGCAATACTTGGTAGAGTAATTGCGTGATGAGCAAAACAGCAGGTCAAGGCAGGGTTGAGGCGGTTCACAGGGCACTTGTGCTGCTCAAACTCATGGGTGAAGAAGGCTCTCTGGGCGTCACTGAGGCCGCCGCTGCGCTCGACGTGAATCCGTCGACTGCGCAGAGGTTGCTCGCCACTCTCGTTGGCGACGGCTTCGCTGTGCAGGGCTCCGGGAAGCGCTACGAGCCAGGCCCGGAGTTCCTCGGCCCCAGGGCTCTGCGGACGGTGCCGCCGTTGCGTGAAAGGCTGCGGCCGCACTTGGAGCGGCTGTTCGAACGCGTCTGCGAGACTGTGCATGTCGCGACACTGGTAGGAACCGAGATTCACCACCTCGACGGCATCGAAGCGACGACCCACGCATTGCGCTTCGGCCTGCGCACCGGGGTCACACTCCCTGCACATGCGACATCAGCAGGGAAGGCCATGCTTGCCGATCTGTCCACTGGCGACCTTGATGCCCTCTACCGCATCGTGCTTTCTGGTAACCGTGCCCGAGAGTCGCGGATCGATCTCAACGGACTCCGCGACGAGCTGGAGCGGACCCGCCGCCGAGGATTTGCTACGAACTTCGAAGAGAGCGAGAGCGGAGTTGCCGCCTTCGCAGTCGCGATCGGAGTGATCGACGGGGAGCGGGCAGCTTTCAGTATCGCCATGCCCATTGCTCGTTGCAGCCGGTCTGACATCGCAACGTTCGCCACACACCTGATCACCACGGCCAACGAGGCCCGCGAGGCTCTGGGCCTGGCAAACCGCACGGAGCGGTAAAGATCAGCAGGGACGTCACCAGCGGCTTGAGCAGCACCACCCGCGGCCGCTCGGCCCGGGATGGCGCACGCGTCAGGTCGGCAGGCACAGGCATGGGGAGCAATCCTTCATCGGTAGCGGGTCAGGGTCCGGTCCACGATCGGGGCACCGGGCTCTATCTGCGCGTCCCGGCGGCGGCATCGGCAAGGGCCCGTACTTACGGGCTTTGTCGGGTTGAGTGGAGGCCTTCTCGGCTGGCCTGATCGTCCGTTTGGCCGGATCGCTGGAGGGCTGCTCGTGGACGCGCCGTCGTAGCGGGGATTCCGCTTCCTGCCGGAGGTCACCCCCCACTGCGTGTGGCTGAGTCACCGGTTCAACCTGATACCGCGCAAGGTTGAGGAGCTGATGCTCGAGCGCGGCGTCGTGGTGTCCTACGAGACGATCCATCAGTGGATGCGCCGGTTCGGCCCCGCCTACGGCGCGGTCCTGCGCCGTCGGCGCCCCGGCCGTGCGACAAGTGGCATCTGGACGAGGTCTTCGTCAAGATCAACAGCGTTGCAGCGGTACCTGTGGCGGGCCGTGGACCAGGACTGGAACGTGCTCGACATCCTGTTGCAGAACCGGCGGGACGAGGCCGCGGTCAGGTGCTTCTTCCGGAGGCTGATGAAGAGGACCCGCTCGGTGCCGCGGGGGATCGTCACCGACAAGCTCCGCTCCTACAGCGCCACCCACCGCGCGGTGATGCCCTCCGTCGAGCACCGCTCGCACAAGGGCCTGAACAACCGGCCGTGAAATCCCATCAGCCGACCCGGCAACGCGAGCGCGCGATGAAACGCTCCGATCGGTCGGTGCCGCACAACGGTTCCTGGCCGCGTTCAGCGGCATCTCACCCCATTTCCGGCCACGGCGCCACCTCATTGCCGCACCCGACTACCGAGCCGAGATGATCATCCGCTTCGCGATCTGGGACCAGATCACCGGTATCGCCGGCCTGCCCGCGGCAGCCTGAACCACCCGCACCATCCCGGCCAGACAGGCTCCGAACCGGAATACGCCCCAGAAGACTCACGCAACCTGACACCGCCCTCAGTGCTGCTCGGCCAGGTCCTTCTCCAGTGCGTGTGCCGTGGCATCCAGGGCGGCGACCAGGGACTGGAGGTGGTGCGGGTCGTAGCGCACGCTGGGCATCGACACTGACAGACCGGCCAGCGCGGTGCCGTTCCGGTTGCGCACCGGCACGCCGACGGCGATGAGACCGCGTTCGGACCGCTCCTTGTTGACGGCGAACCCGTTGCGGCGCAGACGCATCAGCTCCGTCCGTAGCCGGGCGATATCCGGGCGGTCGGCCGGACGGTCGCGGTAGCGCTCGGGGGCGTAGACCTCCTCCAGTTCGTCGTCCGTGAGGTCGGCGAGCAGGAGCAGCCCCGCCGTCGTGCGGTGGGCCGGGAACACCATGCCCTCCCGGGAACCGACCCGCAGTGCTTGCCGGCACTCGACACTGGCGATGAACCGGGCCGTGTCCCCCGTGCGCACGATCAGGTTCGTGGTCTCGTCCAGAAGATCGACGACGCGATGGAGATGGGGCAGGGCCGCCGCGCGCAGCCGTGACACGAGGGACTGGGAGTGGGCGGCGAGTTCCAGGACTGGTCCCGCGCGGTAAACGCGGTCCTCGTCCTGCACGGCGAAGTCCCGGTAGACGAGCATCGCCAGGATGCGGTGGGCGGTCGACCTGGCGACGTCGAGCCGTTCGGCGATCTGCGACACGGTCGCGCCGCCCTCCATCTGCAGGATGGTCGCCGCCCGCAGCGCGTGGTCCACGCTGGCGATGGGGTAGGACGGCGGTGTCTTGAGCGGTTTGTCCATAGCCTGCCTTCGGATTCTGCTCTCGAGAATCTACATGTTCTCCTGGAAGACACGGTGCACGCTGTGGTCTGTGACTCAGTCCTCTATCGCCCAAGACATTGCGACGGGTTCCCCGGTCCGGCTCCAAGCCGTCTCCGCGCAGGGGCAACCCGAGGTGACCCCGGCGCTCGAAGAGCTGTACCGGGGCTTCGAGCAGGAACTGCTCATTCCGCTGTGGACCGAGATCGGCGACCTGATGCCGACACACCCGCGGTCCCGTGCCACCCCGCACCTGTGGCGCTGGGAGCGGCTGCGGGCGCTGGCCACGCAGGCCGGTGACCTGGTCCCCCTGGGCCGCGGCGGTGAGCGCCGCGCGATCGCGCTGGCCAATCCGTCCCTCGGTGGGAGGCCGTTCGCCACCCCGACGCTGTGGGCCGCCATCCAGTACCTCATGCCTGGCGAGGACGCCCCGGAACACCGACACACCCAGCACGCCTTCCGTTTCGTCGTCGAGGGCTCAGGTGTGTGGACGGTCGTCGGCGGCGACCCGGTGCCGATGAACCGCGGTGACTTCCTCCCGCAGGCGGGCTGGAACTGGCACGCCCACCACAACGCGACCTCCGAGCCGATGGCGTGGATCGACGGTCTGGACATCCCCTTCCAGTACGTCACCGAGGCGCAATTCTTCGAGTTCGGCCGCGACGAGATCAGCGACGCGGAGCGGATCACGCCGGAGCGGTCGCGTTCCGAGCGCCTATGGGGCCACCCGGGCCTGCGCCCGCTGTCGGCCGTCCCGGCCACGCCGGGCAGCCCGCTGCTGTCCTACAAGTGGGAGTACACCAACGCCGCCCTGGCCGACCAGCTGCTGCTGGAGAAGGAGGGTTTCGGCGGCACCGTCGAGCACGGCCACGCCGCGGTGCGCTACTCCAACCCGCACGACGGTTCCGACGTCCTGCCGACCATCCGGGCTGAGTTCCACCGCATCGTCCGTGGCACCGAGACCGCGCCGGTGCGCGAGACCGGTTCGTCGGTCTACCAGGTCTTCGACGGCTCCGGTGTGGTGACCGTCGGCGACAGGTCCTGGACGGTCGGCCGCGGCGACCTGTTCGTCGTCCCGTCCTGGGAACAGCTCTCCGTCAAGTCGGAGGCCGGCGCGACCGACTCCGACGAGGACGGCCTCGACCTGTTCCGCTTCTCCGACGCGCCCGTTTTCGAGGCGCTCAAGCTCGACCGCAAGGACGCCTGACTATGAAGCTCGCCACCATCCGCACCGCCGACGGCACCAGGGCGGTCCGTCTCGACGGCGACCTCCTGGTCGATCTTGGGTACGCCGACCTGGGCGAGCTATTCGCCGAGGCCGACTGGCAGGCCAAGGCCGCCGCCTCCGGAACCGCCTACCCGGTCGAGGGCGCGGACTTCGCGCCGGTCGTCCCCAACCCGTCCAAGGTTGTTTGCGTCGGGCACAACTACACCAACCACATCAAGGAGATGGGCCGGGAGCTGCCGGAGTACCCGACCCTCTTCCCGAAGTTCGCCGACACCCTGCTGGGCGCCAACGACGACATCGTCAAGCCGACCGAGACCGAGGCGTTCGACTGGGAGGTCGAACTCGCCGTCGTGATCGGCAAGCAGGTGCGCCGCGCCGACGAGCAGCAGGCCGCCGACGCCATCGCAGGCTTCACCGTCATGAACGACATCTCGGTGCGTGACTGGCAGTTCCGCACCATCGAGTGGACCCAGGGCAAGATCTGGGAGGCCTCCACCCCGGTCGGCCCCTACGTCGTCACCCCCGACGAGGCCGGCGGCGTCCGCCCGGCGCTCGAGGTCAGGACGGTCGTCGACGGCCAGGTCATGCAGCAGGACGACACCGGCACGCTGCTGTTCGACCCGGTCTTCCTGGTGCAGTACATCTCCACCGTGATCACCCTGCGCCCGGGCGACATCATCGCCACCGGCACTCCGGCCGGCGTGGGCAACGCCCGCGACCCCAAGGTCTTCCTGCTTCCCGGCAACACCGTAGTCACCGAGATCTCCGGCCTGGGCGCCTGCACCAACAAGGTGGTCGAGGCATGACGGACACCGCACGCACCTTCGCCGACGCGCGCGAGTGGGCCCGCACCGGCACCGAGCTCGTAATCAAGGCCGTCGCGGAGCTCGACGAGGTCGGCTTCATGGCCGACAGCGCGCTGCCAGGGTGGACCCGCAAGCACCTCGCCGCTCATGTCGCCGCGAACGCCGACGCCCTGTGCAATCTGGTGCACTGGGCGGCCACCGGTGAGGAGACGCCGATGTACGCCTCCGCCGAGGAGCGCGCCGCCGGCATCGCCAAGGGCCCGACGCTGTCCACCGAGGAGCTACGCTCCTGGCTGACCGCCTCCGCGCAGAAGCTCGCCGAGGGGCTGGACCGGCTCACCGGCGAGCAGTGGCGGAACAAGGTCGTCACCGCTCAGGGCCGCACCGTCCCCGCAACCGAGCTGCCCTGGATGCGGTCGCGCGAGACCTGCGTCCACGCGGTCGACTTCGCCACCGGCGTTTCCTTCGCCGACCTCCCGGAGGGCTTCCTGACCGCCCTGGTCGCCGAGATCAATACCACGCGTGGGCTGACGGAGCTGCCCGACGGCCCTCTGCCCGAGGTGGCCGCCTGGCTGGCCGGCCGGCCACACCCCCTCGCCGATGCTCCCCGGCTCGGCCCGTGGCTGTAGAGGAGTCGAGCCATGTCCCATCCTGATGTGATCGTCGTCGGCGGCGGCATCGGCGGCCTCGGCGCCGCCTTCTCCCTGAGTCGCCAGGGCCTGGACGTCCGCCTGCTGGAGCGCGCCCCCGCCTTCGGAGAGGTCGGCGCCGGCATCCAGCTCGCCCCCAACTGCACCCGCATCCTCGACGACTACGGCCTCCTGGACGAGACCAAGAGCCTCGGTGTCGTCCCGGACTCGATGGTCATGCGCGACGCCGTCGACGGCGCCGAGCTGACCCGGCTCGACCTGCGCGACCTGGAGAAGCGCTACGGCTACCCGTACCTGGTCATCCACCGCAGCGACCTGCACGGCCTGCTCCTGCGCGCATGCGAACGCGCTGGCGTTGAACTGATCACCGACGCCGAGGTGACCTCGTACGAGAACACCGACGGCGGCGCCCGCGTGACCCTCGCCTCCGGTGACACCCAAGAGGCAGGCCTCGTGATCGCGGCCGACGGTCTGCACTCCGTCGCCCGCAAGCTGCTTGTCGACGACCAGCCCGTCTCCTCCGCTTACGTCGCCTACCGCGGCACCGTGCCCGCCGAGCTGCTGCGGGTGAGGTCCGTCGACCTCGGCGAGGTCGTGGTGTACGTCGGCCCCGGCTGCCACTTCGTCCACTACGGCCTGCGCGGCGGTGAACTGCTCAACCAAGTCGCGGTGTTCGAGTCGTCGAAGGCGCTGGCCGGCCACGAAGAGTGGGGCACACCCGACGAGCTCGACGCCGCCTTCGCCAAGACCTGCGACTTCGTCCAGGACGGCCTGCCGTTCATGTGGCGGGACAAGTGGTGGCGGATGTTCGACCGCGACCCCATCATGAACTGGGTGCACGGCCGTATCACACTGCTCGGCGACTCCGCGCACCCGCCGCTGCAGTACATCGCCCAGGGCGCGATCATGGCGATCGAGGACGGCTGGGTGCTGGGCGAGCACGTTGCCCGCCACCGCGCCGAGGACGGCACGGTCGACTGGGACGCCGCCCTCGCCGCCTACGGGGCCGTCCGCCCCGAGCACTGCCGCCGCGTGGTGACCACGTCCCGGAAGTGGGGCGAGCTGTGGCACCTCGACGGTGTCGGCCGAGTGCAGCGCAATGTGCTGCTGCGCGCCCGCGACACCTGCGACTACTCGTTCGTGGACTGGCTGTACGGCCCGACTGCGCTGACGCCGGACCAGGAGCCGCCCATGTTCACACCGATCCCGCTGTCCTCGGCGGACGTCGAGGACCCGCTGACGGTCGTGGAAGGCAGCGCAGCGTGAGCGACGCCACGGCCGCCGAGGTAGCGGCCGTGGTCCCGGGTCTGAACGGTCATCGCCGCGCGCACCCGGATCCGGGCGCGGGTGATCTCCCGCTTGGACAGGATGCCGAGCAGGATCATCAGTTCCTCCTGCCCGGCGGTGTGCGGGTCCACCGCGCCGCCCAGCTCCGGCACCCACACCTGGACGCCGTAGTGGTCGAAGATCGGGGCCATGGTCGCGAACTGGTTGCCGTAGAAGGCGCGTTCACTGGGGCGCGCACCGCGTCACTGGCATCGCGAGGGATCAATGACGGCAAGCGCGCCCACTGCCCGGGCCCAATAGGGTTGTCCTGGACAGGAAACGAGGAAGAAGTCCGCGCCACCGAGTAAGTACTCGCCGGAGTTTCGCGAGGAAGCCGTCCAGATCGTGTTGAGGTCGAGCAAGACGATCTCCGAAGTCACCCGGGTACTTGAGCTCAACCCGGAGACGCTACGTGGCTGGGTCAAGAAGCACCAGAAGCACCAGAAGCAGCAGGAACCGGCTCCCGACGCGGAACTGACGGTAAACGAGCGGGCGCGCCTGAAGGAACTCGAGCAACGCAACCGCGAGCTGGAGTTGGAAGTTACCTTCCTAAAAAAGCCGCGGCGGATTCAACTGATCGTCGCAACACCTCACCGAGGCAGAGGAAGTTGTGGCGAGGGGACAGGCGAGGGCGATGCTGCCCCCGCCGGGCCAGGGTGCGCGGGCCCTGGCCGCGGCGATCAGGGCGGTCAGCCGTTCGTGAGCGCGGTCGAGTGGTCGGTCGCGACCGGGGCCTCGCCCGAGCCCTCGGCTGCGCTCTCGGACCTGTCCTCCTCCGTGATCTGCTCCTTGGGCCGGAAGACCATCAGGTAGACCACGCCGAGGGCCGCCACGATGCCCACCGAGATGGGCACCAGCCAGCGGTCGAAGAAGCTGGTGCCGTTCGGCGGCGTCTTGATCGAGAGCACCACGATCGCGGTCACGCCATAGGCCAGCGCCGCGATGTTCACGGCCCAGCTCCAGCGGCCCAGGGTGAACACGCCGGCCGGCTTCCAGCCGCGTGAACGGCCGATGATTGAGGCCAGCACCACCGACTGGAAGCCGATGTAGATGCCGACGACGGAGAAGGTGATGATACGCGTGACCGTCGCCGACGGCAGGAAGGCGAAGGCCGAGGGAATCACGGCGGTGACGGCGGTGGCGGCCGGGGGCATGTGGAAGGTCGGGTGCAGCTTGGAGAGCCACTTCGCGCCGACGATCACGCCGTCGCGGGCGTAGGAGTAGACGAGTCGGGTGGCCGCTGCCTGGATCGCCAGCGTGCAGGAGACGAAGCCGACCACGATTAGCGCGAGTGCGAACTTGCTGCCGGCGGTGCCCAGCGAGGCGGCAAGCACGTCGCCCAGCGGGTCTGCGGACTTGCCGCTGATCACCGCGCCGAAGTCCGGCACGGCCAGGATCAGGCCCAGTGTCAGGACGACGGTCGCGACCGCGCCGACGCCGAGCGTCATGCCCATCGCACGTGGGACCTTGCGGGAGGGGTCCTTGACCTCCTCGGCGATGTCGCCGCAGGCCTCGAAGCCGTAGAAGATCCACACCGCGAAGAGGCAGGAGCCGAGGAAGGCGCCGAGGTAGCCGCTGCTGCCACCCGCGCCGAAGGTGTGCATGACGACGCTGACGGGCTGCTTGTGGTGGAAGAAGAGCAGGTACCCGCCGAGCACCAGGGTGCCGGCGACCTCCGCGAAGACTCCGATGTTGGCGACGAAGGCGAGCCGCCGCACGCCGAGCAGGTTGATCACGGCGGAGAACAGGATGACGACCACGCAGGTGATCACCGTGCTCCCGTGGTTGACCTGGTAACCCAGCAGCGGACCCGCGTACGTGGCGATCGGGTAGGCGACGGAAGCGATGGTCACTAGCAGCGCCCAGGTGTACATCCAGCCGGACAGCCAGGCGTACTTCGGCCCGACCAGGCGCTTGGCCCACTGGTAGATGCCGCCGGCCAGCGGGTACTGCGAGGCCACCTCGGCGAAGGTGAGCAGCACCAGGCCCTGTCCGAGCAGCACCACCGGGATGGTCCAGAAGAAGGCCGGACCGCCGGTGGCCAGGCCGTAGTCGAAGACCGAGTAGACGCCGACCAGTGGGGAGAGATAGGTGAAGCCGACGGCGAAGTTGGACCAGAGACCGAGCGCCCGGGTGAGTCGGGGCTTGTAGCCGAGCGCCGCGAGTTGCGCGGCGTCCGCGGCATCCTGGTCCGGTGACACGATGCCACTCATGGACGGGAACCTTTCGGGGAGCGATATGGCTCCAAAACATATGAACCCATAGGTCATATGGCAATAGCTGGCCGAACATGAGTCCGATTCGTGATTGCCTGTGATGAGATCGGCGATGAGCAAGCGGGTGGTCTTGGAGGGGCGCTTACCGATCGTGGCGCCGTGCAGGGGCCGCCCAGGTGGTCACCTCGGTCACCTCGGGTGCGGTGCCGATCGGCACGATGCGCCAGCCTCTGAGCTCGGAGCTGACCTGGGGAAGCCTGGCGGCGGCTTCCTCACTGAGGCCGAGGACGTCCGCGAGGTGGTGGAGGTCCCGGGCGGCGGCCGGGGAGAGTGGCGTGAGCTCCTGGTCCACTCTGGCCTGCCACAAAGCCAAGAGCGCCTCGCGCAAGGTGCCAGCAACGTAGTCGGCCGCGCTGGCGTGCTCGGCCGGCTCGACGGCGTCGGCCTGGTCGAGCCTGCGCTGGCCGAGCACCCGGGCGGCCGCAGTGTGCCACGCGTGGTCTGCTGTGGCCTGCGAGGTGCCGGCACGGCGCCGCAGGAACTGGGCAAGGTTCTCCACCCAGCTGTAGGGGGTACGGCTTGCGCTCGCTCACGGCGTAGCGTGATCACGTGCGAGGCGGAGGGCTCGGTTCCGTCGTTCATTGGGTGATTCCACGGCAACTTCAAACCAGACGGATATCCAGGCGTGGAAACGAACGAAACGGACGGCCGAGCCTCCGCCCGGGAGAGCGCCATTCGCCGCCTATGGGATGAAAGCCCTCAAAGCAGGGCATGGGCGAGAGTCGCATTTCGGGCTTGACCTGCATAAACGCCCTCTGGGAGGGCGTTTGAAGTGGGCAAATTGCCCATTAATACTCCAGCTGTAGATCGTGATCCGAGGGAGGCGCGTCGGCGAGGGACGGCCGTTATTCCAGCCACATTCCGTCGTGCATGATGACTCTCCCCCGTAGTTCCGGCTCGCCGCGCCAAGCGCGCACAGTCCTCGGGGCCACGCGTACATACAGAAATGAACCCTCTTCCACGCGCGGATCCCATCCGAACTTGTCGGCGAAGGCCTCCGCTGCGTCTCCGGGCACCTCCTGGTCCGGGAAGCACTCCGCCTCCCCCTGGAGGAGCACCACGTCGAAGGTGTCCGGTAGCGCCAGGCGCACGCGCGGCTCTTTGCGGACGTTCCGCGCAGTCACGGAAGTGGCGCTTGTGCACATCCACACTGCTCGTCCATCCCACAAGAACCACAGCGGCACCTGGTGCGGCCCGTGATCAGGGTGAGCCGTCGACACCCATACATCCCGCTCGGTAACGAGCCGCCCCACAGCGTCGCGCATACGCTCCGCCGTCTGGCGGCGAACGATTCCCGTGGTCTCCATGAGGACCGACCCTAGCCAGCAGGCGCGAAGTGCGCCTGAGGCGCAGGACCTACTCCCAGCGACCGATGAACCCCTCAGCTTTTGGCTAGGGGCGACCGACTTCGGTGCTTAGGGTGGCCAGCGGAAGTGCTCAGGGGCGACCGTCGGCGGCAAGCACAGACCTCCACGGCATCGGCCGAGGGGCCACCAAACAGACCTGAGGAGTGCCGACGTGGCCCCACCCCCGCGATGCCCGCACTGCGCCGCATCACTGGATACCGAACTCGCGCCGGGCGCGGGCGCTTCGCCTGAGTCCGGTCGCCAGCCGGTGACCAACCGGGTCCTGCACGTCATCGTCCACGAGGTGCACCCCGAGCCGTCGCTGTACGCCTGCCCCGACTGCGGGGGTCGCTGGCCGCGCGGAAGGCCTGCCTCGGCCGATCCTGTGCGCAAGCGTGTCCTGCCCTATCTGCGGGTGCGGAAGAGGAGCGCCGTCCGCATCCGTCCACCCCGCCAGAGGACGCCCGACAAGGAAGAAGAGAATCCCGTGCACCTCGAAGACACCACCGTCTCCCCGTACGCTCGTGTCGAGCGCAACGGGAGCTCTGGCACCTACTCGATCGTGGTGATCTCGGAGCAGCCCGGCAACGCCGCCACCCTTGAGGCGCTCAACCTGCCGGACCTGCCTTCCGGGAGTGTTCCGGGAGCAGACCCGGAGATCGACGCCCTTGTCTGCGACGCCGCCGAGGAGGTGCTCCTGGACGCCTCCTATGAGCTCACCTCAAACTGGCGAGCCGGAAACGGCTGCTACCTCGTCGGCGTCTCCATCCCCGACCGGGTCTTCGAGGAGCAGGATGAGCGGCTCAGGGCGGCGTCCGCGGCCGTTGAGGGCCTGGAGTCGCTCGATCGGAGCGAGGCTGAAACCCTGTTCGAAACGGCCGAAATCACTCCCGACGGGGACCTCGGCTCGACCTACGAACTCGAAGAATGGCTGGAGAAGGAGGTCAACGTGGCCTTCTACCGGACCATGGACGGCCGCCTGCTGGCACGCCCCGTCGACCGCTTCGAGCGGCCCAGCACCAAGCTCTTCAGCGCCCGCTATAGATCGGCGACGCTGGTGTCGGTGTTCCCCAACCCCCGCCCGGTGCAGGCCGTCGTCGATCAGCCGCAGGGCGTTTTCGACGAGTCCGACGACGACTTCGAGGACGAGGACGGGCGAGCCTCGGAGCGAGCTGATGGAAACGGGGACAAGGATACCTTCACGCCACTGTGCACGAACGCGGACATCTCCTGGCCACCCCTGCAGCGCCTCAACCCCCGCCGGGCACGGCAGTTCCTTCTGGCAACCCTGTACGACAAGGATCCCGCGGAGCTGCGCTGGAACGACCAGTTGCTCGTACGAGGACACGCCCTCGCCTTCTACGCGGGCACGGGCCCGGACCCCCGCGAACTGATCATCCGCCACTACCGCGGTGCCCGGCCAAGGATCCTCCCCGTGCAACCGCCGCATACCTTGGGGGAGGGCGACGACGCATACATGCTCGTGGCCACCTACGACGGCCCCGCCCTCTTCGGGGAAGGCTGGCGACATGCCGTCTCCACCATGCCGCTCGAGTCCCTCCTGACGATCTGCGTGTCACCCGTCGAGGGCGAGGAGACGGAGTATGCGCTGTGCGTACGTGACGGAGCTCTTCAACTGCTGAAGGACGAGGGACCGGCTCAGGACGCGGTGACCGTGCTGGGAACCTACGAGCCCGGCAGCGACCCGCTGGCTCTCGCCTTGGCCGTGGTCCCGGACCTTCTTACCTTCCCGCCCACGGCCGCCGTGGACATCTCGACCTCCGCCCCGCACGCCGTGGCCGATGCCATCCGCTTCACCGCCAGCCCCGCAAAGAACACTTGGGAGGAGCTGTACGGAGAGGACTGGGACGACTACGAGTGCGCGAACGAGGACTTCATCCGCCGACACGAAGACCTGACACCGCTGCGCCTCGACATCAACGGCACACCACACCTTGCCGCCGACACGGCCGACGGCGACTGGGTGGTCATCCCCGTGGACGACGAGGAGATCCAGCTGAACCGCAGCTTCCTCACGGTGTCCTACGACTTCGAGGGCGGCGGCATCTCCAGCGGCCGGGGAAGCCAGAGCATAGGAGAGGTACGACCGGGCCTCAACGCGTACTGGGAGGACTTCTCCGAGGAGAACTGGGACAGGGAGCTCACGTTGTCGAGGGGAGACCTGGTCGGCTTCGCCGTCGAACAGGTGGGCAACTCCCGGTTCGTGGCCAACATCGTCCACGCCCTGATCGGAGGTCTTGACGAGACTCCCGGGGTCGCCCTCGATGGGCATCTCGAGAACTACGAGGACATCGTGGCATTCGCCGGCTTCGAACCAGACGACGAGGAAGGTCTGAGGTTCCTCCGTGCACTGGGTGACCACTACGGCGACGAGTCGCCGGTCCGCAAGCGCATCGACGAATACCTCGCCGAGGTCGCACGACCGGACAACGGGCGTCTGAGGGGCTGACCATGAGATCCAAGGGGTCCCTGGCCATCACTCCAAGTCTTCCGGCACGGGGGTTGCTGGTCTCCGTCTACCGGCGCAAGCTGAAGCGCCACGATGAGGTCGCCGTCCCCTACGGCTCCCGCCCCGCCACCTGCCCGGTGCGCGCCCTGGTCGCTGCGCTCGCCGCCGCCAGCCGCACCTCCGGCCCCCTGTTCGTCCGCATCTACAGGCATGGCCGCCAAGGCCGCCGCTGACGTCGTCACCCGGCTCGAGGGTGCCGCCCGCCGGGCCGGGTGATGACCTGGAGTGCATCGGCCGCCACGGCGGGTGGGCCGACGGCTCCCGCGCACTGCTCCGCTACCTGGAGGAGGGCGACCGCTGGGACCGCAACCCGGTCGCCGTGGTGACGATCCTGATCGTGTCAGCGCCTCGTCCACGACGATCAGCGACCACCCCGGAAGGCCGGCGGCGTGCGCGCGTTCCAGTGTGCCGTGCCCGAGCGAGGCATACGGGGCGAACACCGTGACCTTGTCGAGCGGCCGCACCCAGTCGACCAGCTCGCCCTCGTCCGTGGTGTTCGGGAAGGACGCCTCCTCGCTGCGCAGGGACGAGACCTCGATCATCGGGCCTGTGCGGCCGCCCTCGCGTCACGCGGCCATGGTCTGGGCGGGCAGGTCCAGCGAGGGCACGAGCACCAGCACCCGACCCGCGCGGAGCTCCTGCGCGCTGCGGGCAGCGACGAGGCTCTTGCCCGATCCGGTCGCCATGACGACCTGAGCCCGAAGCCCTCGCTCCGGCACCATAGATCGTGCAGGCGATTCGAGCGCCCGGAGCACTGCGTTCACGGCTTCTGGCTGATGAGGACGGAGTTCCTTCACAGCCGTTCGATTTACTCGCTCCTGCGGGCCGGACGGCAGCTCTCACACACCAAGGCGCGGGCAACTAGCCTGTCGGCACCGGATATCCGCCCGCATTGCCCACCGAGACACCGGATTCACACCTCCGATGCGGGGACACTGGATCACCCCCTTGCAGCGGGTCACGGATTCCCAGAACCTCTAAGCCGTCTGCTTCCAGACCCTGTCGCGCAGTAAAAATGAAGCAGACACTTCGGAGAATCGACACGGAAGCCGCGGGTACTCCGCATTCATCACTGTCCAATCACAGCCCAGCCTGCCGGGGAGAGCCATGACACAGAAGACTGATGACAGCAAAGGCAACCGGTTCTGCAAGGCCTGCGGCACGCCCGCCGAGGACGGGAAACTGTGCAGGCACTGTGGCGCCGTCCTGGACTTGCCTGACAGTGCAGGGCTGGTGGAAGACCATGGGGCCGCAGTGCGCCGTGACTTCGAAGGAGGCACCCGGCAGCAAGAGCAGAGGTGACCTAGGCGGCTAGTGAGCCTGGTCTGCTGAACAGTGTCCGCGGGGGTACACGGCCCGCATGGCATCGAAGATTGAACGCATCGAGTTTCTGCGGGCCGTGCGGCAGTTGCACCGCGTCCGCTCCTTCTATGCCGTGGGTGTCCTGCTGTGGGCGGGATCCACGGCCTGGACCGGTTGGCAGGCCCCCGGGAGCCGGCAGATGTGGGTGTCCGTCCTCCTCCTGGCGGTCTTCACCGGCCTCCTCGCCACCGCGGGTCTGACCCTGCGGCGTCTCGCAGTCCCCGCGACAGGCCGGCCCGCCCGCCACGCGGCCCCCCACAAGACCGCAAACCTTCATCACAAGGCGGCAGGCACCCGCCACGCCCACGCCTGAGGAGCCGCCGGCCGCCGCGCCCGCCCGGCCGGGTTCCTGCCGGGCGGGCGTGCGGCTATTTCGAAGGTGCCGTCCACGTCTGGGGGGCCGGTGGCCGGGCATACGGGTTTCACTTCCCATCGAGAGGGGCTTGTCATGCTCGGCATGGTCGCGGCGGTTCTGTTCTTCATCGCGTTCCTCATCAACGCAGCTGAGATCAGTACCAATCACACGTTCTCGTCAGTCAACGTCATGCTCCTGGGGCTGACCGCTCTGGCCCTGCACGTTGCGGGGATCGGGAGCACTTGGTCCCGCAGACGCTGACCCGGCACCCGGCCGGCTCCTCCCGCAGGAGCCGGCCGGAGAGGCACCGACCCTCACCCCTTGTTGCTGCCGCCATGTCGATGGCGACGTAGCCGATGCCCTTTGTCCAGTCCAGGTCGGTGGTGGCGAGCCAGGCCAGGACGTCGGCGAGGGTGCGGCCCTCGACCTGTCCGAGCAGCCCGCCGTGGCCGGGGGCGTCGACGAAGCCGGTGTGCCACCGGTTGCGGGTCAGGCGCTACTTGCCGGTATCCGCATCCCGTTCCCAGCTCGGCCGTGCGCGCCGGGTCTCGTCGATGCTAAGGACTGCGACCTGCGGCAGTGGTGCCTCGGTGACGTTGCGGGCCTGCGTGCGGAACGCTTTTATTACGGTCGGCCAGGACAGGTGCAGATCCCGCGGCATGGGTGACCGTGGAGCCGGCATCGCGTATGCGGCGCCCGGCTTCACCCCGCAGCCGGGCGGTCAGCCGGGCACCGGCCGGGATCTGCGGGATCTGCTCGGTGAAGGACCGGCGAGGGCAGTCGGTCTCGCGGCACCACCAGCGGCGCTTGTGCCGGCGGAACTCCCATCCGCTCTCGCCGTAAGGAAGGTCGCGCGGCCGGGTCACCGCCGAGCCCGTCACCCGGGTGGCGAAAACCCCGCAGGCCGGGCAGGCCCCGGGCCATCTCGTCGGCCGTGAACAGGTGAACTCGGCGCCTTTGGTCGGCCGGCCGCTCGACCCGTGCGAGGGACACCTGGTCGAGGTCGAGCAGCAACGTCGTATCGATGAGCAAGCCCGTGGCTCCTGCATGATCGTTCTGCGTCGAGAACAGAGATGCTCACGCAGGTCCACGGGCATCGCGCATCCGGGACCGTGCCCGAATGCGTCATGGCAATCGGCCGGGTGTGGTTCGCTGCTGGGGTGACTCAGGACTTGGAGATCGTCGCATTCGAATCCGCCGAGGCATTCCAGGCATGGCTCGGCGAGAACCACGCCGTCTCGTCCGGCATCTGGCTCAAGCTTCGCAAGAAGGGCCCCGGAATCGTCGCGCTGGACTACGCCCAGGCGCTCGACGCGGCACTCTGCTACGGCTGGATCGACGGCCAGAAGGCCACGTTCGACGACCAGTGGTGGCTGCAGCGGTTCACCCCGCGCAAGCCGCGCAGCAAGTGGTCCAAGGTCAACCGGGACAAGGCGGCCGCCCTGATCGAGCAGGGCCGGATGCGTCCGCCGGGGCAGGCCGAGGTCGACCGCGCCAAGGCGGACGGACGCTGGGAGGCGGCCTACGACGGTGCGAAGACCGCCACGGTGCCGGACGACCTCGCGGCGGCCCTGACCGCCGACCCGACCGCGGCGGCGTTCTTCGAGACACTGGACCGGCACAACCGCTACGCGATCCTGTACCGGGTCCAAGACGCCAAGAAGCCCGAGACCCGGGCGCGCCGGATAGAGAAGTACGTAGCGATGCTGGCGAAGGGCGAGAAGCTGCACCCGTAGTCCCGGAGAGGGACCGCAGCCGTGTAGTGCCCCGGGGGCCCGGCGCGCCTGCGGCCCCCGCAGCAGCCACCAGGTGCCCTCACTGAGCGTGACGAACGTCAGAGGTCCTGAGCAGGCGCACCGCTCAAGATCGAAGACCCGTCTACCTGCTGCGACTCCACCCTTCCCGGTACCAGGACGGCAAGGGTGCTGCGCGCTTCACGTCGCAGTGTGCGGTCTCGAGCAAAGGTCGCAGTAAGAGCGAGGATCGAGACCGTGCCCCCGTAGAGCACAGCAGCAATAGTGGAAAGGAGCCCGATCACCATCGGGCACGCACCTTTCTTCCCCCGTTCGGCCCGGCCAGCTCATAGCCTGGGCGGGCGGGCGTTGATGCGTTTCCTCTCCACCATACGTGCGCCGTCAACTCCCCTGCGCAGCCCGGCCAAACCGGTGAGCCTTCGCGGTCACGGCATCAGCGAAGTCGGAGCAATGCTCAGATCCTGTGGATCGGCCCCGGGAGGACGTACCTTTCCGGGCGATTGATCGATAGGTCACCGAGCAAGACCGACGTTCGCGGCGTCGGTCGGGAAGGCACCTTCATGCTCACCGTAGTCAACGAAGACGGCGCCACGCGAGATGGGTCGTCGCTGCTGGACGAGATCGTCCGGGAGGGCGCCCGCAGGATGCTGGCCGCCGCGCTGGAAGCCGAGGTCAACGCATACATCACCGAGTTGGCCGACCAGCGGGACGAGAACGGGCGGCGGCTGGTAGTGCGCAACGGCTATCACCAGCCGAGGAAGGTCACCACCGCAGCCGGGACCGTGGAGGTGAAGGCCCCGCGGGTGAACGACAAGCGCACCGACCTCGATACGGGCGAACGCAGGCGGTTCTCCTCGGCGATCCTGCCGCCTTGGGCCCGGAAGTCCCCGAAGATCAGCGAGGTGTTGCCGCTGCTCTACCTGCATGGGTTGTCGTCGGGGGACTTCGTGCCCGCGCTGGAGCAGTTCCTCGGCAGTTCGGCCGGGCTGTCGCCAGCCACGGTCACGCGGCTGACGGCCCAATGGCAGGCCGACCACGCTGCCTTCATGGACCGTGATCTGTTGGCCACGGACTACGTGTACGTGTGGGCCGACGGCATTCACCTGCGCATACGCCTGGAGGAGGCCAAGGCTGCCGTGCTGGTGGTGATGGGCGTGCGGGCGGATGGCACCAAGGAGGTGATCGCGCTGGCCGACGGATATCGCGAGTCGACGGAGGCGTGGGCGGGCCTGCTACGCGACTGTGCCCGCCGGGGGATGCACGCCCCGGTGCTGGCCGTCGGGGATGGCGCGCTCGGCTTCTGGAAGGCCCTGGCCGAGGTGTTCCCCGACACTCGCGAACAAAGATGCTGGGTTCACAAAACCGCAAATGTTCTCGATTCCCTGTCGAAGTCGGCCCAGCCCGCGGCCAAGCGCGCCATCCAGGACATCTACAACGCCGAGAACAAGGAGCAGGCCCGCAAAGCCGTCGCCATATTCGCCAAGCAGTACAACGCGAAGTACCCCAAGGCGGTCAAGAAGATCGTGGACGATGAGGACGAGCTGCTGGCGTTCTACGACTTCCCCGCCGAGCACTGGATTCATCTGCGGACCACGAATCCCATCGAGTCGACGTTCGCCACCGTGCGGCTGCGGACCAAGGTGACGAAGGGTGCCGGCAGCCGGGCCGCCGGGCTGGCGATGGTTTTCAAGCTGGTCGAGTCAGCCCAGGCACGCTGGCGCGCTGTGAACGCACCCCACCTCGTCGCTCTGGTCCGTGCCGGGGCGCGCTTCGAACGCGGCCACCTCGTCGAACACCCCGAGACCCTCTCGGCGTGAGCAGCCTCAGCCGATCCGCAGAAGCCGGGAGGGTCTCAGGCACTCGTGCGCCGTATGTGCAGGTGGCCATCGCGGGGGAAGGAGGGCGGTGCCGCGGGCAGGATGGTGTCGAAGTCGTAGCTGCTCTTCTGCGCAACCCGGCACGATGCCAGGTTGTCCACCTGGTGCAGGAGTTCGAGACGCTCCAGCCCGTCGGCTTCGAAGGTGCCGAAGGCCCAGTTGGTGAGTGCCTCCAGAGCGCGGGAGGCCACTCCCCGCCCGCGAGCGTGCGCCGCGGTCCAGTAGCCCACTTCGGCCGCCGGTTTGCCGGAGGTGACTTCCTTGAGGACCACGTTGCCCACCAACTGTTCGCGAACTGAACCGGGTTGTGCCTCAAGGACGGCGAAGCCGAACCGGTCCCCCGCTGCCCAGCCCTGCTGCTGAGCCTGCACCCAGCGCGTCCCGTCGGCATCGTTGTCCACGACAGAGCTCGCCCACTGGCGCAGTGCGGGATCCCGGCTCACCTCGACCAATGCGGCAACGTCCGCCATGCGCCAGGGGCGAAGAACGAGAGCGGGAGAGACCGGCGACGCGGCCACCTGAAGTACGACCGGAGCACTCATCAACCGATCATATGTGGCGGCGTTTTCACCCGACGCCAGCCGCGTCCGCCCCCTGGCGCCTTGCGACCGCCCCGTCATTGCTGTGTCCGGACGCGCAGAGCCTGGACGGACCAATCGAACACTGGAGCCAGACTCTCCGGGGCCGGCCAGCCGTTGACCACTGCGAGCAGCTGGAGGTATCGCTCCCTGCGTGGGTCGTTCACGCTCTCCAGCCGAGTTGCCAGCCGGCGGCGAAGCTCGACATCGTCGGGGCGGCCGAGGAGGTGCGCGTAGTGCGCCGTGAACTTCGCGACGATCGGATCGGCCTGGGGTGAGGCCGGGTCGATGCCTGTGGTCAGGGCCGGGCCGGCCTGGTCACGGACGGCTGCGGCGATGTCGCGGCGCGGGCCCATCATGTCGCTTCGGGTCTGCTCGGCGGCCTGGTCCTCGGCCATCCGCCGCACGACGGCGCGGAAACCCGGGTCCAGGGACATTTCGGCCAGCTGCACCCACGCCTGGACCTGCTCTGCCTCCGGGTTGTCGGGCAACTCGGGGGTCATCGAGCGCATGACCCCCGCGAATGCGGGGGCGGCGTCAAGACCGCCGAAGACGGCGTCGAGGAAATCGCCGATCAGACGTCTGCGTTCGTCCTCAGAAAGCTGGGCCAGCCGGTGCATGAGTTCCGTCTCCTCAAGTGTGGACCCGCGCTCGGCCACCGCCGTCAGCACCGCGCGCCGCTGGCGCAGGACGCGGATCTGCACTGCCAGTGCTTCGGCGTGCGCTGCGGCGACCTCGGGAAGCGAGAGCTCGCAGTCCACGACCTTGCGGATCGTGGGCAGGTCCAGTCCCAGCTCGCGCAGGGTCCGCACGAGGTCCAGGCGTGCGACGGCGTCGATGCTGTAGAGGCGGTAGCCGGCCGGGCTGCGGTCCGTCGGCGCCACGATTCCGCGATCGGAGTAGAACCGAATGGTCTTGACCGTGAGACCGGTCCGTCGAGCTAGTTCGCCGATCGAGTAGAGCGTGTCGCCGTCCATGTCCCCACCTTTGTGTCTCCCCCTACTGGAGACTCAAGTCCCTTCGCCTGCCAGCAGGCAACCACTCCTCATCCACAAGTCTTGACAGTTCCTCGCGAAGTCGCCGGATCCTAGACTAGGTGTGGGGTCTCAGGACGTTGGTTCCACGGCGTCCTCGAAGGTGAGCTGCTGCGGGATCGTGTCGAGCGGCTTCGGTGGCTGGTCGAACACGATGCGGTAGTTGCTGCCGGAGGTCCGGCTGATGGGTGGCCGACCTCCGAGCGCGGAGTGCGGGCGCTCGTGGTTGTAGTAGTTGAGGAAGTCCGCGAGCGCGGCCCTGCGTTCCTGCTCGGAGGTGTAGTCGCGCACGTAGGCCCACTCGCGGGCCAGCGTCCCGTTGAACCTCCCCACCTTCCCGTTCGTCTGCGGCGTGTATGGCCTGGTGCGCTTGTGCTTCGTTCCCGTCACGACCAGGGCAGCGGCCCAGGCGAGAGAGCGGTAGCAGGAGCCGTTGTCGGTGAGGACGCGACGGATCGGCGTGATGTTGTGGGCAGCGAAGAACGCGATGGAACGATGCCAGAACGCGGCTGCGGTCACGGCCTTCTCGTCGTCCAGAGCCTCGGTGTAGGCGAGCCGGGAGTGGTCGTCGATCGCCATGTGCAGGTACGTGTAGCCGACCTTCCCGGTGCCGGGACCGGTGCGCTTGGAGGCCCGTGCGGCTTCGGTGCCGCGGTCGTGCATACGCCAGCCACCACCGGCGGGGATGCGACCGAGCTTCTTGACGTCGACGTGGACCAGGTCGCCAACCCGGTCGTGCTCGTAGCGGACGACTTCGCGCAGTTGCTCGCCGTTGGGCGGATCGAGGTCGCGCAGGCGGCTGAGCCCTCGCCGGACGAGGACTCGGTGCACGGTGGCCGGTGCCACGGTGATGCCGTGCAGCCTCTCCAGTTCGGCGGCGAGCCGGGCGGGCCCGTACTTGGTCTGGCGCCGCAGCGCCTCTACCAGATCGGCGATGTCCTCGCTCGTGCGGTTGGGGCTGGCGATGGGCCGGGAGGAACGATCCGTCAGGCCGTCCTCGCCGTGGGCGAGCCAGCGGGCGTACCACTTGGCCAGGCAGCGGCGGGAGACTCCTGCTTCCGCAGCGATGTGTGCGATCGGACGTCCGGCATCGACCCGCAGGCACAAGCGCAGACGTCCTTCGGGGGTCAGCGGTGCGTTCCGATGTCCCCTGCTGGTGGCGCTCCTGGACTCGGCGGCCGCGTTCACTGGGATCTCGGGGCTCCGCGTGAGCAGCTGTGCGTGGCGTCAGCGTGCGAACTTTTCGATGGCCGCCGGGGTGACGGGGGTGAAGAAGTTGACGAGGTTGCCGTCGGGGTCGCGGAACAACAGCGACCGGTTACCCCAGGGCATCGTGGTGGGCTCGTTGACGAAGTCGGTGACGAAGCCGGTCAGGTTGTTGTAAACGCGGTCCACGTCGTCGACGAGGAACTCGGTGATCACGCTGTGGTTGTCCGCCGGGCGGGCAGAGCCCGGGGCGAACAGCGGGACGGTGCGGGTGCTGGCGATCGCGAGGGTGGCGCCCGCGGTCTTGAGTTCGGCGAAGTCGTCGGTGGCCCACGTCGCCTGCATCCCTGTGGCTCGCTCGTAGAACTCGACGAGGCGTGCGACGTCGCTGGTGATGATGCGGATCGAGACGAAGTCCATGGGAATCTCCTTGGCTGGTGCTGGAGGCGTATACGTCGCAGGCTAGGAGAAATAGTGGACAGAATCGGTCCTGTATTCGCGTTAGGCTGCGAACGTGCCTCGACCCACCGGCCGCGTGCTGACACTCCTGGAGCTGCTGCAGTCGGGCGGCACCCGGACTGTGGCCGAACTGGCCGACCGTCTCGGCGTCGAAGGGCGCACTGTGCGGCGGTATGTGGACCAGCTGATCGACCTGGACGTGCCCGTGGAATCGCTGCGCGGCCGCTACGGCGGGTACCGGCTCGCTCCCGGGTACCGCCTGCCGCCCCTCATGCTCAGCGACGACGAGGCGCTGGCCGTGCTGCTCGGCCTGGTCGCCGGCCGCCGGACAGGGCTGACGACGACGGAGCGCACGGCAAACGAGACGGCGTCAGCGAAGATCCGGCGGGTGCTGCCCAAGCACATCGCCCGCCGGCTCGACACACTCCTGGACGCCCTCGCCTTCACGGATCAGCCCGGCGAATTCGACACCCCGGACGCCGGGCTCCTGCTCACCATCGCCGATGCGGTGCGCCACCGCCGACCGGTCTCGATCCGCTACACCGACCGCGACGGACGGCGCAGCGAACGCACACTGCACGCCTACGGGATCGTCGCCCACGAGGGCCGGTGGTACGTCACGGGCAAGGACGCCCAGCTCGGCGAGGACCGAACCTTCCGGCTCGATCGCATCGCAGACGCGAGGACCCTGCCCGGCTCATTCGAAGCGCCCGCGGGTCCCGGTCCAACACAGCGCGTGTTGTCAGGATTCGCCACAGCCGAGTACCGGCATGAGGTGACCTTGCGGATCCACGGGACAGTTGAGCAGATCCGCGCGCACCTCCCCGCCAGCGTCGCGAGCATCGAGGAACACGAGCCCGCGGCCGGCCAGGACCCGGCGGCCGAGCACTGGCTGCGCGTCCAGCTGCGGGCCGAGCGGCTCAACTGGTTGCCTCCAGTACTCGCCTCACTCGACCGGCCGTTCGTCATCGAGCGCCCCAATGAACTACGCGACCTCGTCATCGCGCTCGCCGATCGCCTCACGTCCTACGCCCGCAAGCCTGACAACGAGGAACCAATGTCATGAGACGGCACAACTAGGTGACGTTGACGCCGTGGGCCCGGGCGAGTCCGTCGAGGCCGTCGGTCCAGCCTTGGCCGATGGCGCGGAGTTTCCAGACGGGCTGGCCGTTGGCGGTGTGCCGGTACAGCTCGGCGATGGCCATGGCGCGGATGTCGGGGTCGGCGGGGGGCTGGAAGGTCCAGGTGGCCCCGGTGGCGCACTCCATGTACAGGGCTGCGTGGGTGAGGGCCCCGCAGGTCAGGCCGGCGTCGACGTCCATGTTGATGGCGATCGTGATGCGCTGGATGTGGGCGGGCAGGGCGGCGAGGTGGAGGGCTGCGCGTTCGATGGTGTGCGGGCCGTCGGTCTGCTTGCCCAGCAGGCGGACCGCGCCCTGGGCGGCGGAGGGCTGGTTGTAGAAGACGAAGTCCTCATCGCAGGTGACCTGGCCGCCCGTGTCGGTCAGGAAGAGGGTGAGGTCGGCGACGGCGCCGGCGAAGCGGAAGGCGATGCGCAGCCCTTGCCAGGCCTCTTCGGGCAGCACCAGATTCTCTCCTGGCGCGAGCGCGGTGGCAGCAGGGAGGGTCGGCAGCGCAGGAGTGCGGGTCGGCGCAGCGGGTGCGGGCGGCAGCGTCCGGTCAGTGGTCTGGCTCTTCCACTCGGCGAAGGGGCGGATCCGGTAGTGATCCGGCGGGGGAGCGGAGGGCGCGGCAGGGACGCTGGCGCGCAGGTCTCCGTCGAGGCCGGCAAGGGTCGCATCGCCGGGTCCGGCGTCGTCCTGAGCGTGGTCGAGGAGACTTTGCAGGCCGGGCAGCCGGCTGGTGTCCAGGGGCTTGATGGCGCTGGAGAGGTTCCCGGAGGCGGTGGTGGTGACCGCGCAGGCGACGTCCTGGCCGATGTCGAGGAACCGCAGTGCGTCGGTCGTCTCCCGCCACGGGCCGGCTTCGATGGCCTGGCGCGTCCAGCGGCCGTAGGCCACGAACCCCAGGCGCTGGGTGTTCGGCAGGCGCGTGAGCACGGCCAGGTCGATGGCGGTGATCCCGGGCGCGACGGCGAATGCCTCTTTGAGCGTGGCCACGATGTTCGACCCCATAGAGGTGAGCCACCACAGGGTGCGGTCGCGCTTGCTGAGGGTCTTGAGAGTGGGGCGCCCGCTGGGGGTGACTCCGGGCGTCTGGTCGGGCAGGGAGTCGATGTCCTGCTGCCGTATCACCACGGACAGGACGGCCCCGTCGACTCCCACCGCGCAGCCTGCGGCGGGGTTGTCGGAGAAGGCGTAGTCGAGCGCCTCGCACACGGTCTCCTCGTCGTTGGCGATCAGGGCCTGCCACCACTGATCGGCTTCGGCGGCCAGATGGCCGTGGACGGCGTGGAGGCGGGCCTGTTCGGCGGCCAGGTAGGCGGGGGCGTCTTCCGCGGCCTTCCGCTTGGCCGCCGCCCGCTCGGCGCGGGCGAAGACCCCCAGCCCCGCCAGGTGGTGGGCCTGGGCCTCTGCCAGGGCCCAGGCCAGACTCAGCTGCGGAGGCCCGGGCACGACCGGCGGCCGGGCCGGCGTGAAGGACTGCAGGTGGACACTGGTCGTCTGCTGCCGCAGCTCCTTCAACTGGGCGATGGCCGCATCGCGTTCCGCCTCCTGCTGGGCCCGCTCGGCTTGCCGGCGGGCCCGGTCCAGATGCGCTGCTGATGGGGCGACGGCCCGCGAGCGGGTCGTGCTGGCGCTGCGGCGGCTTCCGCCCAGGGAACTGGAGGCGTAGAAGGGGCCTACTCCAGAAGAGATCCGCGTGCCGCCGCTGCCCATGCTGATGCGCGCCGCGCGGGGGCCGACGGAGGTGCGTACGCCCCGGGTCGAAACCCGCACACTCATCCCCGGCACACCCACACGAAAGCCGAAAGCCATGGTTCCTCTCCGTTCTTGCCTTTCCTCAGGCAAGGCGCGCTGTTCTCGACAACGACGGCTCCGCTGCCACCTCGCACCCCGGCCGCCCAACACGGCCTGGCGCGCTCGGGTCCGCACCACCCGCGAGGACCTGGCGAGCCGACACGCCTGCCCCGGTGCTGCCCCATTTCCCCCGACCGCAGCCGCAGCGCTGAGGTTTCAGCAGCCGCGCCGCGGCGCCTGCTACCTGTAGAAGACCGCGACACCGCCGTGATGCGAGCAGGCTCCCTGGTGATGGGCGGCGTAGCTGTAGGTGCCGTCGTTGCACAAAGCGGTAACCCCGGCCGGGTGGGACGTGTCGCCGCCGGAATTCGACGAGCCGCCTGACGACGAGCCGCCTGACGACGAACCGCCTGACGACGAACCGCCTGACGACGAGCCGCCGCTGCCGCTCCCCGAGGAGCCGGCACTTGACTTGTGCGTGGCCGCCGGCGTGGGCTTGGCTGTCTTCGTCACGGTCACCGTGGGCGCCGGTGCTGCCGTCTCCGTCATGGTGACCGTGGGCGCCGGTGCTGCTGTCTTCGTCATGGTGACCGTAGGGCGCGGCGCGGGACTGGCCGCGCTGGAATTACCACCACCGAACGCGGCGCCGACCGCGAGCAGCACGAAACCGCCGACCCATACGCGCTTGCGCTTGTGCAGCGGGCGGATATCAGGCATGCGGACAGGCTCAGGCGAGCGGACAGACCACGGTCCGGGCTGGTGCTGGCTCACGCGACGATCCCCTCACGACAGACACCCGGACACACGCCACGGGCAGTTGAACACTTTACAAACCCTCCCCAGAAGCCGCGCAAGACCCGTACGTATGCGAAATGCTGGCGGTGCTCTCAGAACCTTCGACGCCTACGTGCTCCGGCGGCGGACTTTGTACGACCCGATCGAACCTGCAGTCCGCAGACAGTTTCCCGGCTGGTTGATGCCAGCCATCCCTGCCTGACGCCTCACCCGCCCGCTCGTGCCAGTAGGTGAGGCTTTGGCTCGCTATAGAGATGTAGCGGTGGTCCGGGTCCAGTACTCACACCACGTCGTCCAGCAGCTCGCCGTAGGCGTCTGCGACACTCGCCACATCCCCTGCCTCCTCCCCGCCAGTGAGCAAGGGTCTGGCGGGAGGCGAGCGTGTCAGGGTGGTCGGGGACCATCCCCGCATGCGCGGGGAGCAGCTCACCCAGCTGACCCGCATCACAGGGGTGCGAGGAATAGCCATCGTACGCGGCAAGCACGTCAGGTCCGGAAGGCCTGTCACGCCCCGGCCAGCGAGTCGACGAGCGCCAGGGCGTCGTCGACGGAACCCGCCGCATCGTTGAGCGGGTATAGCACGCCGCGCACCGTGCGGGAGGAGTCGAGGACGAGGGTGAGCCGCTTGAGCCGGTCCACACCCGCTGCGCGGAAGGTGGGTAGCCGCAGCGCCGCGGCCAGTTGCAGGTCGGCGTCGGACAGGAGCGGGAATGCGATCCGCTCGTGCTCCGCGAAGGCGGCGAGCTGGTCGGGGCGCTGCGTGCTGACACCGTGCACCTCCACATCGCGCTCGGCGAAGGCCGCCATCCGGTCGCGATAGGTGCACGACTCCAGCGTGCAGCCGCGGGCGCCCGGGATCTGGCCCCAGCCCGGTGGGTAGTTGTGCCCGCCGGGTGCGTAAGCCCCGGGGAAGCAGTACAGGACCGTCCACGCCCGGCCCGTGGAGACTGGGTCGACCGGCACGCCTCCCGGGCCGGCGAGTTCGAGCTCGGGGAGCCGACCCCCTACCAGGGCGTGCACGCGTCGGGTCTCGGCGGAGTCGGCCGCGCTGGTCGCCGAGAGGGCGCCGTCGCCCATGACATGGCGGGCGCCCCAATCCTGGAGCGTGACGAGGACCGGTAGCAAGCCGCGTCCGGCTGGCGTCAGGTGGTATTCGTACCGGGGAGGGTGGGGGCTGTAGAGACGCTTCTCCAGTACCCCGTCCGCGACAAGGTTTTTCAGACGCTCTGTCAGTACTTTGCGGCTGATGCCGAGTCCGTCCCGGAGCGCCTCGAACTGGTGCGTCCCGCCCGCGACGTCGCGGATGAGCAGCAGCGTCCACGGGTCACCGACCACCGCCAGCGCCTGCGCGATCGCGCAGTCCGGGTCGCCGAGCTCTGTGTACCGCATAATCCATGAGTATAGTCAGTTCCCTAAAGAGACTCACTCGACGGTCGCAGGGGGCAGGCATGACGACGGCAGTGCAGGGGCGGGGAGAGAAAGACAAACAGCCGGACAGCAGATCGCGCGTGGCGGCGTTCTGGCGTTACTGGGGTGCGTCCACGGCGAGCGGGATCGGCGACGCCGTGACAGCGGTGGCCCTGCCGCTGCTCGCCGTACTGGTGCTGCATGCCTCGGCATTCGAGGTAAGCCTGATCACGGCCGCCTCCTTCGCTTCGTGGCTCCTGATCGGCCTCCCGGCCGGAGTGCTCGTGCATCGTCTGCCCATGCGCGGGACGCAGGTGGCGATGGATTTGGTCCGGGCCGCTACGGTGGCCTCAGTGCCGGTGGCTGCCGCGCTCGGCGTCCTGACCCTGCCACACCTGATCGTCGTGGCCCTGGTGGTCGGGTTGGCGTCCGTCGTCTTCGACGTCGGCAACTCGACCTTCCTGCCCTCCATCGTCAGCAAGGAGGAGCTCACCAGCCGGAACAGCCTCACCTCGGGAACCAGGGCGGCGACCCAACTCGGTGGCCCATCCCTCGGCGGCGTGCTGGTCCAACTGCTCGGCGCGGCAACGTCGATCGTGGTCGACGCGGTGAGCTACCTCGTCTCGGCCGCGCTCATGGGCAGCCTGCCGCAGGTTGCGCACCCCGCGCAGGAGGGCCCGCGCCGCGGCATGGGCGAGATGGTCCGTGAAGGCTGGCGGTACGTCACCCGCCACCCTGTCATCGGCCCCTGCGCGGCGGACGCGACCGCCGTCAACTTCGTCTGCGGCGGCCTGATGGCGCTCACCCCGGTTTTCCTGGTCCGCACCCTCGATGCGCCGCCCGCCTTGGTCGGGATACTCATCGCGACCGATGGCCTCGGCACCCTGGTCGGTGCGGCGCTGACACCCCGGATCGTGGCACGCTTGGGCAGCGGCCGGGCGCTGTGTTGGGCCGCAGTGGTCTCCCCGTGCTTCGCGGCGCTGATGCCGCTGTCCGGCCACTCCGTGGCACTCGGCCTGTTCGCCCTGGGGAACGCCGGTTTCGCCGGGGCCGTGGTGGTGACGAGCATCGTGACGCGCACCTACCGGCAGACCGCCACACCCCCCGAGCTGCTGCCGCGCGTGATGGCGACGGTCCGGTTCATCTCCTGGGGCGCCGTCCCATTCGGCGCGCTAGCCGCGGGAGGTGCCGCCGCTCTGTGGGGAACCCGCGTCTCCTTCGCACTCATGGCCGTGGTCTCCACGGTGAGCCCAGCGATCCTCCTCGCGAGCCCGATCCGCCGGATGCGCGAGCTCGCGTGAACGGGATTTCGCGGGGACCGCAGTCGATCGGGACCGTGACGCCGCCAGCCGGCGCCGGACCATGCCCCTCATGTGGGGAGCCGACTGCATGACTTGCGCTTCTACACCCCAGCAAGCGCTGCTTTCCGCACTTTCACGGACGCTGGCAAACCGCAAAACTCCTTTCTTGTCGTCGATTGGTGTTTGGTCGCGGCGTTCGAGGGCGGCGGTGACGGCGAGGAATGCGTGGGTGAGGAGGGCCAGGGTGACCCAGCGGTGCCAGGAGTTCCAGCGGCGGACCTGGTGCTCGTCCAGCCCCGCGAGCGTCTTCGAGCTCTGGAGCATTTCCTCCACCGTCCAGCGGCTTCCTGCGACCGCGACCAGCGTGGACAGCGGGACCGGGCGGGGCGAGCCCGCCCACAAACCCGCAGGCACCACGCTGGTCACGCCCTGGTCGGGAGGCCGACATCCCCTCTACGCCCCTGGACCACGCCCCGCAGCAGGAAGAACAAGGAAGGTGGGTGGGTGGGACAGGTCCCGGGCGAGGGGATACGACCGTGCTCGGCATGGGGGTTTCTCCTCGGTGTCGATCGAAGTGGCCGTCTACGCGTCGGCCCCGGTGACCGTCCGACAAGCAGAGGGTGTTGGAGCAGGACTGGTTGTGGCGGGTGGCCGGTCGTCAGCCGAGGCCGGCGGTGTCCGGTCGGCTGTGGATGAGCTTCGCCAGGGTCATCAGCGCCCGGCGCAGGGTGTCGTCGTCGGCATCGGCGTTGAGGCCGACGCGGACACCGAAGGCGGCCTGGCGCCGGACGGCTACGTACTCGTCTCCGGGTGACACCACAACGCCGGCGTCGCGGGCAGCAGCGGTGAACTGGCCGACCGTCCACGGCTCTGGAAGAGGCAGCCACAGGTGGGGAGCGGCCGGAGTGATCCGGGCGCCGAGGTCGGCGAGGATCCCTGCGGCCATCGCGGTGCGCGCCGCGACGGCGGTCCGCCGGGCGGAGGTGATGGCCGCGGCAGTGCCGTCGTCGATCCAGCGTGTGAGGATCTCGCCCATGAGCGGGGCCGCGAGCCAGGTGGTCGCGCGGAGGGCGGCCGCCAGGTCGGTGTGGGCCGCCTCGGGGGCGGCGACCACGCCGATCCGCAGTCCGAGTGTGAGCACCTTGGCGGCACTGGACACGTAGCACGTACGGTGCGGCAGCAGTGCGGCCAGCGGCCCGGGGCGCGGGGCGGCGAGCGGTCCGAGCGGGTCGTCCTCCAGCACCCAGACGTTCGCCCGGTCGCACACCTCGGCGAGCTCGCTCCGCCGGGCGGTCGGCATCGTACGGCCGTCCGGATTGGCCAGTGTTGGCTGCAGGTACACGAGCCTGACCCGGTCCGCGGCGCAGGCGCGGGCCAGTGCGTCGGGGAGCATTCCGTCGTCGTCGCAGTCGACGGTGGTCAGCGGCACGCCCAGGTGCCGGGCGGCCGCGATCAGTCCGGGGTTGGTCAGGGGCGCCGTCGCTACCGTGCCTCCCGTTGCGAGTGCGAGCAGCGTGATGGTGAGGGCGTGCTGCGCGCCCGCGGTCAGCAGCACACGTTCGGGCGCCGGCCGAAAGCCGGCGTGGGAGGCCCAGGCGGCCCCGGCTGCACGGTGGGCCGACGCGTCGGTGCTCTGTTCGGTCGCAGTCACCGACCGCAGCGCTTCCGGATCGGCGGCCAGTGCGCTGAGCGTCGCGCCCAGCAGAGCGGAAGGGTCGACGCCGCCGGTGATTGGCGGGTGCAGTGAGGCCAGGTCGACCGTCCCGGAGACCGGGGTGCCGGCCAGGCCGAAGCCGGATCGGACGAAGGTTCCCCGCCCCACCTCACCCGCGACCAGACCGCGCCGCTCGGCCTCCGCATATGCGCGGGCCACGGTGCCCACGGTCACGCCGAGAGTACGGGCAAGGCTCCGGTGGGTCGGCAGACGGTCCCCGGGCCGAAGCCGGTCGCGCGCGATGTCCGCGGCCAGCCGGTCCGCGAGCCCCACGTATGCGGGTCGCCCTTCGGGGAGGGGGCCTGGATCCCACGTACCACGCACCGTTTCCACCAGATCCTCACCTCTAGCCGGGCAGATTGACTCCATCAAAGTCGCCGATTGCCGCCATGTCAAACACCGACGAACAGCCCAACAGGTCGAGGTGGCGCCCTTCGTAACGGTGTTTTCATCACCGCTTCGCGTGATTGAACCCGTCAATACTGTTCAATTGACACCATCTGGCTCGGATCCTACGGTGTCAATCCTTCGAACCGCTCCGAAAGGACGTCCCGCCGATGCGTTGGCACCCGGTATGGTCCGACTCCGGATTCCGAGCCCTCTGGGCAGCATCCGGAGTGAGCCTGATCGGCACCCAGGTGTCGGTGCTGGCTCTGCCGCTGACCGCGCTCATCGCCCTGCATGCCTCGGCCTTTGAGGCGGCGCTGCTGACGGCGGCAGGTACAGCCCCGTTCCTGCTGCTCGGCCTCCCGGCCGGCGCCTGGGCCGACCGGTGGCCGCGGCGCACCCTGATGGTCGCCTGCGACCTGGGCCGCGCCGTGCTGCTGGCGAGCCTCCCCGCGGCGCAGATGGCTGGGGCGCTGACCCTCGCGCAGCTCTACCTCGTCGCACTCGGGGTCGGCGTGCTCAGCGTCTTCTTCGACATCGCCTCGCTGTCGGTCCTACCCTCCCTGGTCGACGGTGACCGGATAGCACCGGCGAACGCACGGCTCGAGACAGTCCGGGCCGCAGCCCAGACCTCCGGGCCGGCGATCGGCGGAACGCTCGTCCAACTGCTCACCGCGCCCTTCGCACTTGCGCTCGACGCGCTGAGCTACCTGGCCTCCGCCCTCCTACTCCGCGGCCTGCCGCCGCTGCCCGCCCCCGCCGCCCCCAAACGGGCCGCCGGCACGCTTACCCAGATCGGCGAAGGGATACGGTTCTGCCTGAACCACCCCTACATCCGCCCCCTGGCCATCGGCGCGGCCTGGCTCAACTTCTGGACCGAAGCGCTCCTGGCGGTCTTCCTCACCTACGCCGTGCGAGAGCTCCACCTGTCCGCGGCCAGGGTGGGCACGGTCCTGGCGCTCGCGGTCTCGGCTACCTCGCCGGTTCGCTCCTGGCACCGCGCCTCAACGCACGAATGGGAGTCGGGCCCGCTATCGTCCTCGGCGCGGCCCTCAACGGCGGCTTCCTGCTGGTCGCCTGCGCGCCGCGCACAGGCACCACCGCCTGGCTCGTGTTCGGCTTCACCCTCACCGCCACAGGCGTCAGCGTCTGGAACGTCAACGCCGTCAGCCTCCGCCAGGCTACGACTCCCGACGGCTTCCTCGCCCGGATGAACGCGGCCAACCGCTTCCTCATCTGGGGCACCATGCCACTCGGCGCGGCGGCCGGCGGACTGCTGGCCGATCGACTCGGCCTTCACGACACCGTGGTCGTCTGCGCCCTAGCGGCTCCGGCGTGCGCGCTGCCCGTACTCCTTTCCCCCGTGCGGAAGGTGAGGACCATGCCGCAGCCGACGGCCCCTGCCGCGACCGCGCCCTCGGCGGAACCGCCGTCCACCGGCTCCCAGCCACAGGTCGCCGACCCGGTGGGCGAGGCCGCACGATGACACGGCTCACGCGCTGGGGCTCCCGACCGAGATTGGGCCCGACGTCACGGGCCTCGGGACGGCGACGTCCCCAGGGCCCGGCCCGGTTGCGGGAAGCCATTGCTGCGCAGTCTGCTGCTCGATCTGGTGACACCCAGGTCGCTTGATCCGGTCGGGCCCTCTGGGTCCACGCAGGTGCGAATTCTGCCCTCTCCGCCGTAACCCCTCCAACCCCTCCGGGGGTCCCTCCGGGGAAGCAACGAAAACGGGTCCATCCCCGCGGGCGCGGGGAGCACACCGACACCGAGTACGAGAAGATCGCCGCCCGGGGACCATCCCCGCGGGCGCGGGGAGCACCCGGGCTACCGTCGGCGGCGCGTGGTACGCGCAGGGACCATCCCGGCGGGCGCGGGGAGCACACCGGCCCCGACGACCCGAACTGGCGGTGGGAGGGACCATCCCCGCGGGCGCGGGGAGCACACGGAGACCGACGCGCCGTCCTCGGTCCACACGGGACCATCCCCGCGGGCGCGGGGAGCACTCCGACTGTTCCTCTTTCGCCGGTAAGGGGCTGGGACCATCCCCGCGGGCGCGGGGAGCACACCTCATCCGGGGTGAGGGTGACGGTGCCGTCGGGACCATCCCCGCGGGCGCGGGGAGCACGCAGCGTCGACAACGGCCCCGTCGCTGAGCGCGGGACCATCCCCGCGGGCGCGGGGAGCACAAATCGACACGGCCCCCGTGCCGCCCCGTGCCGGGACCATCCCCGCGGGCGCGGGGAGCACAATTCAGGTACGCAGGCGTGACGCAATGGGCAGGGACCATCCCCGCGGGCGCGGGGAGCACTTCACCGCCTTGAGGAAGGCGTCTTTCTCCGCGGGACCATCCCCGCGGGCGCGGGGAGCACTCAGCGGGATCGTCAAGGCCTCGGCACTGACCGGGACCATCCCCGCGGGCGCGGGGAGCACACCACGGTGATGACGGTCTCGTTGCTCATGTCGGGACCATCCCCGCGGGCGCGGGGAGCACACCAGTTGTCACCTTCGGTGGCTTACGCGGGAGGGACCATCCCCGCGGGCGCGGGGAGTGCACCAGTCGCCGGTGTGGAGCCAGGCTCGCAGGCAGGGACCATCCCCGCGGGCTGGTCCCTGCACGCCAGCCGGGCCGTGGACGGTCACACACTGCTCCCCGCACCCGCGGGGATGGTCCCGCCAGCCTCGACAAGGCCAAGACGAACCTCGACTGCTCCCCGCACCCGCGGGGATGGTCCCCGAGCACGCTGCGGCACGGGCTCCTTGCCGGGCTGCTCCCCGCACCCGCGGGGATGGTCCCGACGTCGAGGTGAGGTCCTGGCCGTCGGTGATCTGCTCCCCGCACCCGCGAGGATGGTCCCCACGAGGAACTGACGGTCTACTACGACACGATCTGCTCCCCGCACCCGCGGGGATGGTCCCGTCAGGTGACACACCCCCGGTCCTGACCCTGGCTGCTCCCCGCACCCGCGGGGATGGTCCCCGGTCCCGGCACGGCGGCCGACCGCCGAGAGGCTGCTCCCCGCACCCGCGGGGATGGTCCCCGGTCCCGGCACGGCGGCCGACCGCTGAGAGGCTGCTCCCCGCACCCGCGGGGATGGTCCCAAGTACGCGCTCCAGCTCCAGACATGGCTGGACTGCTCCCCGCACCCGCGGGGATGGTGATGCGGATGCCTGAAAATGGCTCTGTCCGCAGTTCCGTGAAGCTCAGTGGTTGGGAGCCATGAGGTCAGTCCGCTGCGCGTAGCTCTCCAAAGGCTCCGCTGATGCCCACCAAGACCTGTAGTAGTCCCTGAAGGCATTGACGGCTTCAGCCGTCTCCAGGCTGTGTCCGCTCATGAAAGATCCATCCGCGGTCAGGAGCAACAGGACCGCAGTGTCGTCAATGATCGCCATATTGACCGCATCGACACCGCTGTTGGTGGTCACCACTCGGGCGTGGTAGTTGGCAAGATCGTGCATCTCTTCGTAGTGCTCTCGCAGCCATAAGCGCATGTCGCTCTTGCCGGGCTCCTGGGCAGGGCTTCGGCGTAGTCGGCAGGCGTCCGTTTTGTGATCACGCGAGGCCGAGGAGTGCGAGAGGTCGGCGGATGTCGCGTGCGTTGTGGCGGAGGCCGGCGGCGATGTTCTTGACGCCGCTCAGCCGTAAGGCGCCGACGGCGAGGTTGCGCCAGGTCGCCATCGCACGGGGTGCGTTGCCGGTCCGCAGCTGGGAGGCGTCCTCGGCGAAGGTGGTGTCGCGGACGTGGTGCAGGGCCTCGATCTTCCAGTGGCCGCGGATCAATCTCGCGAGTTGGAGTGGGGTGGCCTGTTCGGCGGTCAGGCTGGTGACCGCGTAGACGGTCGTGATGGTGATCTTTCCGGTCTTGCCGTCGGTGCGGCGGCGCTTGATCTGGACGGCCTGGCGAGCGCCGGGGAAGAGCAAGTTGTTCACGGTGACGACTTTGGTCCGGCGGATCTCCGCGCGGCCATGGCCGGTGCCTCGGGTGCGGCCCTGCAACGGGATGTCATTCCAAGGAAGAGACTTCAGCTGCTTGCGCAGCTTCTTCTGGTTGCCCTTGACGATCGCGATGTAATGGGCCCCGCGGCCCAAAAGGTAGGTGGCGTGCTCGCGTTGCGTATGGAGCGCGTCGCTGGTGACCACGGTTGTGGCCAGGTCGGCGACGGTGTCGAGGAGCGGCTGGAAGCGGGTGACCTCACCGGTCTTCTCGCCAACGTCGAGCTGGGCCAGGACGAGCCCGGTGGTGTGCTCCACCGCGGCGAGCAAGTGGATCCTCCGTCCCCGGGCCTTCGCCGCGCCGCGCAGGGACTTGCCGTCCACAGACAGGCCGCACAGCCCGGTGCTCTCGGGCCGACGGTCGGCGAGCCATCCGCCCACCGCCCGGTCCAGGGCATCACCATCGATGCGGGCGAGCAGCCGGCGGACTGTCGCCTCCGAGGGCACCAGCCTCCGGGGCAGTACTGGAGCGGGGCGCACGCCGAGTCGCTCCAGCACGTGCGGCGGGGCGTCCGCGATCCACTCGCCGACCGCCAGCAGCGAGGTCGCGCCGGCCAGCACCGCGCACGCGGTCAGCGTGAGCACGACGGCCAGGGCATGGCGCACACCTCGCGGATCGCGCGGATCCGGCACCCGAGCCAGCCGCTCCAGCAGGCCGGGCACCTCCCCGGGCCCGACGTCGGACTGCTCGCGGAGCCGGTCAAGGGCAGGCGGAACCAGGGATGATACGTCGGCAGGCACGGTCTTCCAGGCAGGTCAAAGGACGCAGAGCACTCCATGATCACGGGAACCTTCCCTGCACCGTCCCCCGGTCACATCAACGCCGCAGCCTCGCCTGTCACCCAGGTCCGCCAGACATGACGGGTGTTAGGCAGGTCAGGGCGGTCAAGGAGCCAGAGCACATACCCGGCGTGGCACCGGGCCCACGAACGCTGCAAAGGCGGACATTCGCATTCTGCTGAATCCGGTTCGGTCCGCCTCGATCCGCAGCGACGAGGCGGTGGGGCGGTACGTACCGCCCCACCGTGAGGGGGCCTCTGTCCGAGTGATGAGAGGGGAGGCCCCACCGGACGCATTCACTGCTCGGCAGTCAGCCGCGGCCCAAGTGCAGCGCCAAACCCTAGATCCCCCTCCATCATTAGATCCCGGCGAATCAGTGACTCTCCGTGTCGACCAGACGGTTTCAAAATCTGAAAGAAAGCATGCCTTCTTCCCTCAGTTCCTATGCGATGAAGCGAGCCGCGAGCCGCTCCGCTCCTGACGCCCGTCAGGCGGGCATGGCGTCGTCGACGCCTCGGAACGGAGCATCCCCGCAGGCGCGAGAGCGACCAGGTTCTTCCGCTGCATCGCTGCGCGGATGGCGGAGCATCCTTGATTGATTGACAGACCAGGGCTCCCGCGGACGATCGCACATGAACGCATATGGGACGGCATCGCCCTCGAACTCGGCTGTCCCAAGAACACGCTCGCGCCGTAGGGCCGGACACCGGAGCAGCTGCCCCGTTCGCTGACGCATCGGTCCTCGAAGCACCCGCGGCCACCACCCGGTCCAGCCGCGGGTGCGGAGAGGATCAGGCGTTTGGAGCGTGATACACGCGGCGGCCCCCGACGAACGTCTGCTCCACGCGGGCGAGGGCGATCTCCTCCGGCGGACGGGCGAAGAGGTCGCGGTCGAGGACGGTGAGGTCGGCGAGCTTGCCCGGGGTGATGGTTCCGGTGCCGTCGAGGTGGTTCACGTACGCGCTGCCGGCCGTGTAGGCGGCGAGGGCCGCGGTGAGGCCGATGCGCTGTTCGGGCAGGAACACCGGCCGGTCGGAGCCGGGCTGGTGGCGGTTGACCGCGGTGTGCAGGGCGGCGATCGGGTCGGGACTGGAGACCGGCCAGTCACTGCCGGCCGCCAGGTGCGCGCCGCTGCGCAGCAGGTCCGCGAAGGGGTACTGGCGGGCGGAGCGCTCGTCGCCGAGGAACGGGATGGTGAGGTCGTCCATCTGCGGCTCGTGGGCGGCCCACAGCGCCTGGATGTTGGCGGAGGCGTCGAGCGCCCGGAACCGCGGGACGTCGGCGGAGTGCACCACCTGGAGGTGGGCCAGGTGGTGCCGGTTGTCCCGGCGGCCGTTGGCCCGGCGGGCGGCCTCGACGGCGTCGAGCGCCTCGCGGACGGCCCGGTCGCCCAGGGCGTGGAAGTGGACCTGGAAGTCCTCGGCGTCGAGCCGGGTGACGATGGCCGCGAGGTCCTCCGGGTCGATGAAGGAGATCCCCGAGTTGTCCGAGGCGCAGCCGCACGCGGTGAGGTAGGGGGCGAGCATCGCGGCGGTGTGGTTCTCCGCGATGCCGTCCTGCATGATCTTGACGGTGTGGCAGTTCAGGTTGCCCAGCGTGAACTTCTCCCGCCTGGCGACGAGTTCGGGCAGCTGCTCCGTCCCGCGGGCGCGGTCCCACCACAGGGCCCCGCGGACCCGTGCGGTCAGCAAGCCCTGCTCGACGGCCCGCCGGTAGGCGGGGGCGGGGTCGGCGGTCGAGGCGTGGTCCCCCAGCAGGGCGTCCTGCCAGGCGGTGACACCGAGGGAGTGCAGCACGGCCTGGGCGCGCAGGAGGCCGGCGAGCTGTTCGTCGGGGGTGGTGCCGGGGACGTGGTCGGCGACCAGGCGCATGGCGCCTTCCTGGAGCATCCCGGTGGGCTGCCCCGCGGCGTCCCGCTCGATCCGCCCGTCGGCGGGATCGGGGGTGTCGCGGGTGATCCCGGCGATGTCCAGGGCGCGGGTGTTGGCCCAGGCCCCGTGGTGGTCGCGGTTGACGAGGTAGGCGGGCCGGTCGGGGACGACGGAGTCCAGCAGCGCGCGGTCGGGTGTTCCGCCGGGGAACGCCTCCATGGACCAGCCGCCGCCGGTGATCCACGGGCGGTCGGGGTGGGCGTCGGCGTAGGCGCGGATCCGTTTCGCGTACGCGCCCGCGTCGGCGGACTCTGACAGGTCGCACTGCCCCATCTCCACCCCCGCGCCCACGGGGTGCGCGTGGGCGTCCTGGAAGCCGGGGACGAGCAGCCGCCCGTGCAGGTCCACGACCTCGGTCGAGGGTCCGATCAGGTCGCGGACCTCGTCGTGGCCGACGGCGACGACCCGCTCCCCGATGACGGCGACCGAGGTCGCGTAGGGCCGGAGGGGGTCCACGGTGTGGACGCGGCCGCCGGTGAGGACGAGGTCGGCGGTGGTGGGGGCGGGCATGACGGCTCCAGAGCGGTTCGGTGCGGAGGTGCTGGGGGGAGAAGGGCTGCCGGGGCGTCCCCTCGCACGGGGTACGCCCCGGCCCGGGTCAGGACGCGTCCATCGGCAGGGACAGGGCGTCGGCGTCGGTGCCCCGGCCGGTGGTGAAGTAGGGCGAGCGGCGGTACCACTTGGCGACGGCCGCGGCGGTCAGGCCGGTGAGGACGATGAGCGCCGGGATCAGCAGCATGAACCAGCCGTTGTCCGGGGTGGCCTCGAAGTGGTCGCTCATCGTGGCGTAGCGGTAGCCGAGGTAGAGGCCGAGGCCGAACAGGATGAGGGCGCTCGCGGCGGGGACGATCACGCTGCGCAGGGCCTCCACCGGGCCCTCGCGCAGCGCGCCGCGGAAGCGCACCGCGCAGGCCAGTGCCGTGAGGCCGTAGTACAGGGACACGATCAGCCCGATGGAGTTCACCGCGGTGAGGATCATGAGGTTGATCCTGGGGATGCCGACCGCCAGGACCGCGACGGCCGCCGCCGTGGCCATGATCAGGACGGTGCCGACGGCGGGCGAGCCGTAGCGGGGGTGGATCCTCGTCCACACCCGTCCCAGCGTCTGGTCGCGGCCCATCGCGAGGGCGCCGCGCGCGGTGGGGATGACCGAGGACTGGAGCGAGGCGAACGCGGAGCACATGAGGGCGGCGAGCGGCAGCGACGCCCACGGCTCGGGCGCGAGCATCAGGCCGAGGTGGGTCAGCGCCTGCGGTCCCTGGGCGATCAGTTCGTCGTTGTCCATCACCCGCTGGAAGGCGACGGCCGCAAACACCAGCAGGCCGACCATGGACAGCAGGGCGATGAACCCGCCGCGCGAGACGTCGGCGGGGTCTTTGGCCTCCTCGTTGACGCTGAACGCCGCGTCCCAGCCCCAGAAGACGAAGACGGCGAGCACCAGGCCCTGGGCGAGCGACTGCCCGGAGCCGATGGCGAGCGGGTTGAGCCAGTCCCAGGAGAAGGGCTGGTCGCCCGAGACCATCGCCCAGGTACAGAACACCAGGAGCACTGCGTACTCGAAGACGAGCAGGGCCCACTGGAGCCGGGTCGCGGACCGCACGCCCGTGACGGCGGTGACGGTGACCGCGACCAGGGCCAGCAGGCCGATCACCGTGCTGATCCCGGTGGAACCGGGGTCCAGCGCGATGCCCAGGAAGGAGTGGAGGCCGAGCTTGTTGGCGAACTGGAGGATCACCGAGCCGGTCACCGCGCCGGTGTACGCCATGAAGACGATGCTGGCGACCAGCACCACCCAGCCGGTGAGGAAGCCGGGCCAGGCCCCGATGGAGCGGCCGACCCAGGTGTAGCCGTTGCCGCAGTTCGGCTCGGTGCGGTTCAGCCGGGCGTAGGAGAGCGCGATGCCGAGGATCGGCAGGACCGCGACGAGCAGCAGGCCCGGCGTGTGCCGGCCCGCGTACATCGCGAGGGCGCCCATCCCGATCCCGATGCTGGTGGTCGCCGCCGTGCTGGACGCGGCGATCGCGATGCCGTCGCGCACGCCCAGGGTGCGGCGCATGACCGGGGCGGGGGGTTTCGTCTCGGGGGTGACAGCAGCCATGGAGCGTGCTCCTTCTCGTGGCGGAAACCTGGCCTCGCCATGCCACGGGGCGTCGAGGTCCCGGGCGGTGGTGAACGAGGGGTGTGCGCCGATGAAACAACCGCGCCATACTTCAGTCAATAAGTTGTCATAAGAGCGCGGCCGGAATGGGCGGGCCGTGCAGACCACGGGAGGCTCTCGTGCCGGAACCGCAGCGCATACCCGTCGCACGCAGGCGCCGCAGGCCCACCAGGGGCGGCACCGTGCTCAGCGAGGAGCTGATCGTCACGACCGCGCTGGAGCTGATCGAGGCGCCGGGCGGCAGCGCGCTGACCGTGCGCAGGCTCGGGGCGGCCCTGGGGTGCGACCCCTCGGCCGTCTACCGCTACTTCGCCGACACCGACGCCCTGCTGCTCGCGGTCGCCGACCGGTTGATCGGCGAGTCACTGGACGGGTTCGCCCCCGGCGAGGACTGGACCGAGGCGCTGCGGGAGTTCGCGCGGCGCGTCCACCGTTCGGTACTGCGCCACCCGCGGCTCGCGACGGTCCGCGCCTCCCGGTTCACCGCCGGGCCCGCCGAGTACCGGGCCGTGGACATCGGCATCGGGATCCTGCTGCGGGCCGGCTTCGCGCCCGCCGACGCCGTGCGGCACTACCACGTCTTCATCGACACCGTCCTCGCACACGCCGCCCTGGACGCGGAGGTGCGCAGCCTGGGCGACGCGCGGCGGGAGCCGGACGGGCCGACGTGGACCGACCCCGGCGGGGATCTGCCGGCGGACGCCCACCCGCACCTGCGGGCGGTGCGGGACCATCTGCCCGTGCTGGCCCGGTCCGCGTTCCCGGACGTCCTGGAGCTGCTGCTCGCGCAGTTCCGCGCACGGCTGCCGGAGTGACCCGCCGCCGGCGTACGGCGAACCCGCCCCCGTGGTGCGGGGGCGGGTTCGCCGGGTGCGCGGGCCTGCGCGCTCGGGTCAGCGGGCGAGTTGCTCCTCCAGCGCGGCCAGCGTCCGGTAGCAGGCCATCACCTGGGCGACGGAGGAGTTCGGCTCGCGCCCCTCGCGGATCGCGGCGACGAACTCCCGGTCCTGCAGTTCGATGCCGTCCGTCGTCACGTCGATGCCGCTCACGTCGATCGGCTCGTCCCGTCCGGTGAACAGGTCGTCGTAGCGGGCGACGTACGTGCCGGTGTCGCCGATGTAGCGGAAGAACGTGCCGAGCGGCCCGTCGTTGTTGAACGAGAGCGACAGGGTGCAGATGGCGCCGTCCGCCGCCTGCAACTGGATCGACATGTCCATCGCGATGCCGAGGTCGGGGTGGACGGGCCCCTGAACGGCGTTGGCCCGCACGGTTGGCGAACCGGTCTGGTATGCGAAGAGGTCGACGGTGTGCGCGGCGTGGTGCCACAGCAGGTGGTCGGTCCAGGAGCGCGGCTCCCCCAGCGCGTTGAGGTTCTTCCGGCGGAAGAAGTACGTCTGCACGTCCATCTGCTGGACCCCGAACTCGCCGGCCTCGATCCGCCGCCGCACCCACTGGTGGCTGGGGTTGAAGCGCCGGGTGTGGCCCACCATCGCGACGAGGCCGGTGCGTTCCTGGGCCGCCAGGCACGCCTCGGCATCGCCGAGTGAGTCGGCGAGCGGGATCTCGACCTGGACGTGCTTGCCAGCCTCCAGGCAGGCCAGGGTCTGCTCGGCGTGCAGCGGGGTGGGGGTGGCGAGGACGACGGCGTCGACGTCGTCCATCGCCAGGACCTCCTCCAGGGAGGCGACGGCGCGGCCCACCCCGTGTTCCGCGGCGAACTTCCTCGCGCGGTCGAAGCTGCCGCTGACCACGGCGGTCACCTCGACGCCGTCGATCCGCCTGAGCGCGGCCGCGTGCTTGGCGCCGAAGGCGCCGCCGCCGGCCAGGGCGATCCGCAGGGTCCGGTCGTCGGTCATGTCACTCCTTCTCTGCGGGCGCTTCGGCCCGGGGGCGGTTCTCCAGGATGAGGTGCCCGACGGCGGTGTTGGACGCGGGCACGTGGTAGAAGCGGTGCTTGACCTCGACCTCGCCGGTGCCGTCGACGTCGCCCAGCGCGCCGCGGGCGATCAGCCACATGACCAGCTCGATGCCCTCGGAGCCGGCCTCCTCGACGTATTCCAGGTGCGGCACCTCGGCCAGACCGGCCGGGTCCTCGACCAGCCGGTCCAGGAAGGCGTTGTCCCATTCCCGGTTGATCAGCCCGGCGCGCGGCCCCTGGAGCTGGTGGCTCATGCCCCCGGTACCCCACACCTGCACCTTCAGCGGCCGGTCGTACGACTCGATCGCCCGCCGCAGCGCCCGGCCGAGCGCGAAGCAGCGCGCTCCCGACGGGACGGGGTACTGCACCACGTTGACGTGGAGCGGGATCACCTTGCACGGCCACTGCGACACGTCGCCGAACATCAGCGACAGCGGGACGGTGAGTCCGTGGTCGACGGTCATGGCGTTGGCGAGGGTGAGGTCGAAGTCGCTCCTGATGAGCGAGTGCGCGATGTGCGCGGCCAGGTCCGGGTCGCCCTCGACGCCGGGAACGGGGCGGGGCCCGTACCCCTCGTCGGCGGTGGGGAAGACGGCGCCGGTGCCGAGGACGAAGGTGGGCACCAGGGACTGGTCGAAGGCGCTGGCGTGGTCGTTGTAGACCAGGAGGATCACGTCGGGAAGGTTCTCCCGCTGCCACTCCTTGGAGTACGTATACCCGTCGAAGACCGGCCGCCAGTACGGCTCCTCGGTCTTCCCGTGGTCCATCGCCGCGCCGATGGCGGGGACGTGCGAGGTGAAGACGGCGCCGGTGATCACGGCGTGCTCGGCCGGCGGAGCCGGATCGGCGTGCGCGGCCTCCAGGACGGCGTGGTCGATGCGGTTGCCGTCGACGGAGCGCCCGCCGCCGGCCATCATGGCGCGGTACTCCTCCTCGGTCATGCCGGTCATCGAGCCCGCCATCTGCTGGAACGACAGCCCAAGGGTCGCGCCCCACTTGGCGAGGAAGTAGATGTTGCCGCCCTCGCGCATCGCGACGTTGAGGTCGCGGTCGAGGAGTGCCTGCTTCTGCTCCTCCCGCAGCGGCCAGGAGTCGAGGTAGACGCGTTCGTCGGCGAGGTACAGGGCGCGGTTCTCCGCGGTCTGCAGCGACATGCAGAACTGGTTGAGGTGGTAACCCTTGGCGGACTGCTCGGCGTCGAAGACGGTCGTCCCCGGCACCAGCCGGTAGGTCTTGTCCACTGACATGGTGGTGGTCTCCGGTGGTCGGCGGGTCAGGGGGCGTCCGCCCAGTACAGGCGGGTCGGGTTGGCCACGAGGAGCTGGTGCCTCAGGTGGGCGGTCGGTGCGATGTGCGGGACGAAGTCGACCAGCAGGCCGTCGTCGGGCATGTGGCCGACGAGGTTGGGGTGCGGCCAGTCGGTGCCCCACAGCACCCGGTCGGGGAACTCCTCCACCACGCGCCGGGCGAAGGGGACGACGTCGCGGTAGGGCTCCCGCTCGCCGCCGAGGGCCGGCGGACCGCTGACCGACAGCCGCTCGGGGCAGGTCACCTTGCACCAGATGTCGGGGCGGGCCCGCAGCAGGTCCAGGAAGGACTCGAACTCCGGCCCGAAGGGATTCTGCGCGACGTCCGGCCGGCCCATGTGGTCGACGACCAGCGGCACCGGGACCGACAGCAGGAAGTCACGCAGTCCGGCCAGGTCGGCGGCCTCGAAGTAGACGACGACGTGCCATCCGTAGGGGGCGATCCTCTCGACGATCTTTCGCAGGTCGTCCCGCGGGGCGCCGTCGACCAGCCGCTTGACGAAGTTGAACCGGACTCCGCGGACCCCCGCCGCGTGCAGTTCGCGCACCTGGGCGTCGGTGACGTCAGGACGCAGCGTCGCCACGCCGCGGGCCGTCCCCCCGGAGGCGCGCAGGGCGTCGACCATGGCGGAGTTGTCGGCTCCGTGGCAGGTCGCCTGCACCACGACGCTGCGGGTGAGGCCGAGCCGGTCGCGGAGCGCGAACAGCTGGTCCTTGGACGCGTCGCACGGCGTGTACTTGCGCTCGGGGGCGTAGGGGAACACCTCCCCGGGCCCGAAGACGTGGCAGTGGGCGTCGACGGCCCCCTCGGGGAGCCGGAAGCGGGGCCGGCTCGGACGGGGGTGCCAGTCCAGCCACCCCGGGGTCTTTCCGGAGTGCGCCGTCATCGTCCCTCCTCGTACCGCAGGCCGAGCTCGGCCAGCGCGCCGCGCATGCCGTACAGATCGAGGCCGAGCGCCCCCGCGCGGAACCGCGCGCGCTTGCCCTCCTCGGACGCCTCGCGGGCGGCCGAGGCGGCGGCCACCTCCGCGGCCCGCTCGCGGGGCACCACGACGACGCCGTCGGCGTCGGCGACGACCACGTCACCGGGCCGCACGAGGGCGTTGCCGCAGACCACCGGCACGTTGACGGAGCCGAGGGTGGCCTTGACCGTGCCCTTCGCGTTGACGGCCCGCGAGAAGACGGGGAAGTCCATCTCCTCCAGGTCGGCGACGTCGCGGACGCCGCCGTCGATGACCAGGCCCCGGCAGCCGCGGGCCCGGAAGGAGGTGGCGAGCAGCTCGCCGAAGAAGCCGTCCTCGCTCTCCGTCGTACAGGCCGCGACGACGACGTCACCGTCGCGGATCTGCTCGGCGGCGACGTGCAGCATCCAGTTGTCGCCGGGCTGGAGCAGCACGGTGACCGCGGTGCCGCACATCCGGGCTCCGGCGTAGGCGGGGCGCAGGTAGGGGCGCATCAGCCCGGTCCGGCCCATCGCCTCGTGGATCGTCGCGACGCCGAACTCCGCGAGCGCGGCGACGTCATGCGGGTCGGCCCTCTCGATGCCGGTGCGGACGACTCCGATCTCGGTGTGTTCCATCGGTCCTTCTTCCGGTCAGCGGCCGGCCGCGGCGAGGCGGGCGGCGAGGCGGGGGTGGGCGCGCAGGGCGTTGCCGGAGTACACGGCGGCACGCTGCGCGTCGCTCAGGTGCTCGGTGGCGTCGACGTAGCGCCTGGTGTCGTCGTAGTGGTGGCCGGTACGCGGATCGACGGAGCGGACCGCGCCGATCATCTCGCTGGCGAACAGCAGGGAGCCGCTGGGCACCACCCGCGCGAGAAGGTCGATGCCCGGCTGGTGGTAGACGCAGGTGTCGAAGAAGACGTTGTCGAGCAGGGTCTCCGGGTCCGGTCGGCCCAGCGCCGCAGCCAGTCCCCGGAAGCGGCCCCAGTGGTAGGGCACCGCCCCGCCGCCGTGCGGGATCACGAGCCGCAGGGTCGGGAAGTCGGCGAACAGGTCGCCCTGGACCAGCTGCATGAACGCGGTGGTGTCGGCGTTCAGGTAGTGCGCCCCGGTGGTGTGGAACGCCGGGTTGCACGAGGTGCTGACGTGAATCATCGCCGGGACGTCGTACGCGGCCAGCGCCTCGTACAGCGGGTACCAGCTGCGGTCCGTCAGCGGCGGGGCCGTCCAGCGGCCGCCCGACGGATCGGGGTTGAGGTTGACCGCGACGGCGCCCAGCTCCTCGACCGCGCGCCGCAGTTCGGGCAGGCAGTTCGCGGGGTCGACGCCCGGCGACTGCGGCAGCATCGCGCCCATCGCGAAGCGGTCGGGGAAGAGCGTGGCGACGCGGTGGACGAGGTCGTTGCAGATCCGCGCCCAGGCCGCGGAGACGCCGAAATCGCCGATGTGGTGGGACATGAAGCTGGCCCGCGGGGAGAACACCGTCAGGTCGATGCCCCGCTCGTCCATCAGGCGCAGCTGGTTGTCCCCGACGGCCCGGCGCAGGTCGTCGTCGGTGACGACGAGGTCGTCGGGGTCGGGGGCGGCCTCCCGGGAACCGGCCGCCGCCACCTGGCGGTCCCGCCAGCGGGCCAGTTGGGGCGGCGCCGTGGTGAAGTGACCGTGGCAGTCGATGATCATGGGTGTGCTCCTGGATGGACGGGCCCGGCTGCGCCTCGGCGCGTCGCGGACGCCCTCCATGCCGGTCGCGTCACGCGACCGGTCGGCGGGTCCGCGGAACCCGGCCGAGGCGGCGGTGTTCCGGCCACCCGAACGCTGCCACCGGGCATCGCCGCCCGTCGCCGCCCCTTCCGTCAGACGGAAGCCCAGCAGCTCAGTCCGCGGCGCGGGCGCGACGACCCAGAGCGTCCGAGATTCCGTGGGCCGCCCGCAGGAGCGGCTCGCGCAACCGCCGTGCGCGGTCCGCGCCCACAGCGGTGATCACGATGCCAAGGGCCGCCGTGACCGGCCCGGTACGCCCGACGCGCACCGGTGCGGCGACCGCCACGGTGTCGGCTGAGAGCTGCCGGTCACTGACGAAGGCATGCTCGCGGCGGATCCGGTCCAGCTCCGCCCGGAGCGCCTCCGGGTCGGTCACGGTGTGCGGGGTCCACGCCCGCAGGTGCGCGGCCAGCACCTCGTCCTGGATCTCCGTCGGCGCGTGGGCGAGGAGCACACGGCCCATCCCGGTGGCGGCGACGGGGAAGCGGCTCCCGACCATCGTGAGGAGCTGGACGGAACGGTGCCCCGCGATCCGCTCGACGAACACCAGCTCGGTGCCCTCGCGCACCGCGAGCTGGATGTTCTCGTGGGTCACCTCGTAGAGGTCCTGCATGAACGGCAGCGCGGCGTCGCGCAGGATCCGGGTGCGGGGGCAGCCGGAGGTGACCTCCCACAGACGCAGTCCCACGTGCCACGAGCCGTCGTCGTCACGTTCCAGCGCTCCCCACTCCGCGAGTTCCGCGACCACCCGGTGGGCGGTGCTCAGGGCGAGGTCCGCGCGCTGGGCGATCCGGGAGAGGGTCAGGGACGTGTGCTCGCGGTCGAAGGCCGCCAGGACCCGCAGGACCTTTCCGGCCGCGGTGCTCCGGGATGTGCTCACCGGCCAAGTCTCCCAGAGCACGGGGAGCGACGGCCCATGCCGTACGCTGCGCCGGACTCGAGGAGACCACATGAACCAGAACCTGCTCGGACTGTCCTCCATGGCGACGCGCCCGATCCTCACCGCACTGTGCGACCACATCGGGCGTGAGCACGGGATACCGGTGCGTTTCGACGCTGCGGGCGGCGTCGAGACGGCCCGCCGCGTCCGCGACGGCGCGCAGGCGGATCTGCTCGTCCTGGCCGAGGAGGCGGCGAACTCGCTGGAGCGCGAAGGCCACCTGCTGGCGGGCTCGGTGCGCCCGCTGTTCGTCTCTCGGGTTGTCGCCGCGGTGAGGGACGCGAGCCCGGTGCCCGTGCTCGACACCGAGTCCGATCTGCGAAGCGTCCTCCTCTCGGCTTCGCGCATCGCTTACTCCACCGGGCCCAGCGGAACGGCGATCACCGATCTCATAGCGCGTTTCGGTCTCACCGATGTACTGGCGGACCGGCTCGTCCAAGCCCCTCCGGGCGTACCGGTGGGCGATGTCCTCTCCTCCGGCAGAGCCGACCTCGGCTTCCAGCAGCAGAGCGAACTCATGGATCTACCGGGGGTCGTCGTGGTCGGCGCTCTCCCCGGCGACACGGCGATCGAATCGACCTTCTGCGGTGGCGTACTGACCTGCACCGGTCAGGAGGAACGGGCCCGAGATGTGCTCGGCATCCTCGGCTCCGAGGCGGCGGCCGCGACTGTTCGCGCACGAGGAATGAGAACGCACGGCCACGCCTGATGCGTGCTCATCGCACAACGGCACGTGAAGTCGACTGCTTGCGGCGCGTCCGCGGGCCCATCTCGGACGGCTCGGCCAGCCGGCCACCCCGATACCGGTGAAGTCTGCTGAGTGACCGCCGCACCGATAGCGAAGAGGTCGTGGGATCTGAAGGGCCGCGGACGGAACGCGACGGCTCCCTCGACGGCCGTGGGACCGCCCACTGCGCACCGATCAGAAAGCCACCCTGAAAGACCAGGTCAGAGACGTCCAAGGTGAGCTGGCGCGCCGCGACAGCAGGTCCATACCGCCCCGCAGGCGGCCAATACCGCCCAGAACGGAGGCGAAAAACCGCGTTTCCGCAGGTCAGAACGATTCTCCTGACCTGCGGACGTGGGGCGGGTGGGACTCGAACCCACGGCCGACGGATTATGAGTCCGCTGTTTTCACTCTGGCTCACTCTGGGTGCTCTGACAGCTCTAGAAATGCCTGGTCGCTGCGGCCCCTAGCTCTGGTTCACTCCGGGAGATTCGGCCCCCGTGTGGACCTCCGCTCACGCACCGCTCACGCAATCCTTTAGGGGAAAGGCGGGCTGACCTGCGCTTCTCCATTATCTCGCACTACGACTGTCCGAGTCGGCTGCCCGATCGAGCCTGCCCCGTAGGTCAGCGCTGTCGACAGCCCGGGCAACCCGCACGTATTCGCGCCTTGCAGCGATACGCCCGGCTGACGACGATCTCGACCAGGTCGGTGAGCTCCGCCCTGATCGCCTCCTTCTGGCGAGCACGGGCCACCCTCCGAATCAGGCTCTGCTTCGTACCCCACGCCTTCGCATGCTGCGTCCACTCCAGCGGGTACCTCGCCTCCCATTCCAAGAAGAGCAACACATAGGGCAACCCCGGCCACGTCGCCAGATCCTCGCCCACAGGACCACCCCACACACCATCAGGCAGCGAACGCCTCTGGGCTTGCTCATGCCTCCGGCGCGCCTGCAGAAAGGCCGGCTCCAGGTACTGCTCGTCCGTTCCCAGATGCCGCGTCAGCAGCCACATCTCGTTCGATCGGGCGAGCGCCTCCGCTACCTGCCGCTGGGCCTCCGCCAGATGGACCAGCGCTGCACCTCTCGCAGCCGGATCCTCCGCTATGAGTCCGAACGCCCAACCCAGCCTCTCAGCCCATGCACAAGCGTTGTCCGCATCTGACCCTGCCTGTTCAGCCACGCACAGGATCATCTCCCAGCGCAGTCGGCTCGCTCCACCCGACGGTGCCGGGGCGAGAGACGCAAGGACTCCGAGGCGCAACGGACATGAGCAGGAACCGCCCGTTCGCCCCCCCTCTTTACCTCAAGTGATACGAAACGGACGTCTGCCGACTACGCCGAAGCCCTGGGCTCCTGGGCAGGGACACCGATGATGCGGTGGAATGACGCGCCGGGGTTGCGCCGAGTCCAGTCGGCTGCGGCCCTGAAGTACTGCTGTGCGGCCGGGGATTGGAAACTCGGCGGCGGCGTGTTACGCACGTAGCTCGTGTAGACATGACGCTCGGCGGTGCGCGCGAGGCGGGCGAACGACAGAAAGAATTCGTCGCTGGTTCGGTAGTGCGTGGAAGCTGTAGGGGCCTGACGATCACGGATCTCAATAACTACCGATAACAGGACGTAGAGTACGGCGTAGATAAGGGGTATCTGCCACTTCACGTCCCACGCGAAGAGGTTTGCGACGATCGACCCGCCGATCACGAACAGGAGAGCAAGCAGCAACAACTTCTGCTCGACAGATTGCAGATTGACCACCCGTCGCACCTGTCCCACCCCCATTGCGCCAGTGCACCGTGCCTGCGAGGCAGGCAGGTGGCGCTTCGTGTCTACCCCTCAAGCCGAGTGAGGATGCGGGTCCGGAGAAGCTCGAATGAAGCTCGGCCATACATAGCCCGCTTGAGTGTCTTCACCCGGTTCACGTTTTCTTCGACGGCTCCAGAGCTCCAGGGCAGGGTCAGGCCGGCGGTCACTGCGTCGAGGTCCTGGCGGAGGAAGCCGGCGAAGCCCTTCATGGGCTTCGGTGCGTCCTGCTCGGCCTGCCGGATCCATTCCAGCAGCAGGTATCCACGCTGGTGACGGACCAGGTCGGCGAACGCCCGGGCGAGGTCGCAGGCCCGGGTGATGTCGGGGCAGGCGAGACGGACTTGAAGGAGCCGCTCGTCCTGGCTCTCGGTGAGCGTCTCCCGGGGCCGCATGATCCACGAGGTGATCCTGCGGGGGCTGGGGATGTCGGCCCGGATCGGTTCGGCAGTGCCCGCGCGGAGGGCGGCGAGGTGTTTGCGGACGACCTGGCGGCTGCCGCGATAGCCGCGAGCCTGGATCTCCAGGAAGAGCTGGGTGCCGCTGGCCTGGCCTTGGGCTTCGGTGAAGCGGGCGTTGAGGTATGCCTTGAACGGCTCCAGGACGCCGCTGGGGCGGCGCTCGCGGGCGGAGGCCAGTAGCTCGTCGAGGTCGGTGTCGCGGAAGCGGCGCACGGTCTTGCGGTCGAGGTTGAGACGGCGGGCGATGGCGCTGATCGTCCAGCGTTTCTCCAGCAGGCGGTGGATGTCTTCATAGCGGTGGCGGGTGCGTTCGATGATCTGGGTGCGGGGCAGTTCCGCGGGCGGTATCAGCATCGGGGGCGGCTCCGGCTGCTCGGTCTCCGTCTCCTCCTCGGCAGGTTTGCGCAGGCAGTCGCGGTGCTGGTGACAGGTCTTCTCCACCGCGGCGGACAGGTTCTGCAACAAATGCCAGCGGTCGGCCACTTCGAGGGCGTGAGGGGCGGCTTCCTTGGCTGCCTTGGTGTAGGCGGTGGCCCGGTCCCGGCAGATGATCTCGGCGCCGGGATGCGCGGTGAGCCAGGCCGCGAACGTCTCCGAGGTCCGGTCGGGCAGCACGTCCACGACCCGGCCGGCCTCGACGTCCACCAGCACGGTGCCGTAGGTGCAGCCCTTACGGAACGCGAACTCGTCCACCCCCAGCACGCGCGGCGCGCGGTCCGGTACCGTCGGCGCCGTCAGCAGCCTGAGCAGCCGGGTCCGGCCCGCCACCAGCCGCAGGCGGCGGCACAACCGCGCGGCCGGACGTCCGCCGAGCTCGATCGCGATCGACCGCAGCCAGCATGTCAGCCCGGCGCTGGAGCGACGGTGCCGCTCGGACAGGCCCGGCACCTGCGCCACGAACGTCTTGCGGGAACAGCTCTTCCGGTCACAGAAGTACCGGCGGACCCGCAGCCGGACTATGACCCGGTGAGAGCCCAACGGCCTTTCATTCAAGTCGCGTTGATACGAGCTGTGTATGCGTCTCGCCTGTTTCCGGCAGTCCGGGCACCTGCCCGGGCGAGCGGTGGACACCGCCTCCACCACCAGGACGTCGGAGGAGTTGCTGACGCGCTCAACTCGCACATCGATCCCGGGAAACAGCACAGCCTCGACCGTCTTGCTCGCCATGCCGGGACATACTCTGCCGAAACGATCCCTCGCTCACCTCGCTGACCTGGGGATTCACGGAACTGCGGACAGAGCCCTGAAAATCCCCAGGCACGATCGACCTCCCCACTTGGTTGATGATGCAAAAAATGGGAGTCGCTTGTCCCCGAAGGGTGCTTGTAGTCAGAGCCGCCGGGTGGGCGACAGCGTTCGCCAGGACATCAGAGCGGCGATGGCCGAGGCCGCGCCGGCCAGTGTGACGACCAGCCCGGGGGCCGCGACTTCGCCCAGCGCGCCTCCGGCTGCGGCGGCCAGGCCCTGCAGCGTCATCGTGCCGGTCAGCAGCACGCCGAATGCCTGACCGCGCTGCGTCTCGGGCACCGCGTCGAGAAACTTGTGGGCCAGCGCGAGCTGGTAGGCGACGCCGAAACCGGACACGGTCAGCAGGACGGTGGCGTATGCCGGTGCGGGGTGCAGCACGAATCCCAGCAGCGGCAGTCCGAGCGCGAGCGCGAGGGGGCCGGCCAGCCGCTCCCGGCCCGCTGGGCGCACCAGGCGGCCGACGATCAGGTTGCCGGCGAACATCCCGGCGGCGACCGCTGCGAACAGCAGACCGGCCGTGTCAGGCGCGCCGACCTGCGCGGCGTAGGGGACCAGCACGCCCTCGGCGCCGACCATCAGTGCCGGTGCCAGCCATTGCGCCAGCAGCAGCGCCCGGACCGCAGGCCGGCGCAGCAGCGCTCGGTTCACCTGCCAGGTCTCGCTGATGGCGGCTGAACCGCCGGTGCGGCGGCGTGGGTGGTGGGACAGGCGCAGTTGCAGCAGGCCTGCCGAGGCCAGGCAGGTTGCGGCGGTGATCCAGAGCGCGCCTGGCGCGCCGACGGCGGCGATCAGCATGCCGCCGGCGGCGAAGCCGAGCACCTGCGTGCCGCCGGCGGCCATGGAGAACACGGCACGGCCGAGCACGTAGCGGTCGCCGTCCAGCAGGTCGGGCAGAAGGGCGATGCGCGAAGCGGAGGCGACGGCGCTGGGTAAACCCGTGACGAACACGAGCGCCAGCATGGCCGGTACCGGCAGCAGGCCGGCGGCAAGCACGGCGCTGACCGCGGTGCGCAGCACCTCGTAGCCGATCAGGACGGTGCGTGGGGGCCAGCGGTCGGCGAAAGCCAGCAGCAGAGTGCCGCCCAGGGCATAGGGCAGGAAGCCTGCCGCGTACGCCAGCGCCGACAACAGGGGCGATCCGGTTGCCGCGTAGACGGTCACGGACAGTGCGAGCATCCGCACCGTCTCGCCGATCAGGAAGAGCGTATAGCTGCCGAACAGCACGCGGAACTGGCCCACAGCGAACACCTCGCGGTAGGTGGCCGGGCGCGGCGCGACGGGCGTGGTGGTCATGGCCGACAGCATCACGGCAGCCCACCCACGGTGACTATGCTTTCGCCTGGAGGCAAAACGTGCTGGCCATCGAGGTGGGCCCCGTCGACGTGGCGTGTACCCGTTACGCGATCTCGCCGCTGGGCGAGGCGATGCAGGCGCTGCGCGTGGCAGCCGGCGTGCAGGCCGCCGGCCCGCTTCGGCCGTGGGTCGAGCGCATCGCGCCCCGGTACGAGCAGCTGCGCCGGCAGGTGCCCGCGGTCGGGGCGCTGACGGCGCTGTTCCGCCGCGGCGCCTACAACGCCGACTTTATCCATCCGCCGCCGTCGGGCCCCGGTGGCGACTTCGCCGCTGAGCTGGCCGCCGTGCGCGCCACGCCGCTGCGCCGTGCACGCCTGGAACTGGCCCGCAACCTGGCGGGGCTGCGGACGCCGCCACGCTACGTGCAGCGCATCCTCGACGCGCCGGATGTGGTCACCCGGCTCGCCGACGCGCTCGAGGCGAGCTGGCAGGCACTGGTCGAGCCGGACTGGCCGCGACTGCGCACGGTACTGGAACGTGACCTGGTCCGCCGCGCCGGGCACCTGGCGATGTACGGCTGGGCAGCAGCGCTGTCCGATCTCGACCCGCGGGTGAGCTGGCGCTCCCAGGGGCAGGCCGGGACCATCGAAGTGCGCACGGGCTCGCCCACCGAGTGGGACCGGCACCAACTGGCCGGCAAGGGCCTGCTGCTGATGCCCACGGTGTTCGGCACTCTGATCAGCTACGTCGAACCGCCATGGCCCTACGCCCTGGTCTACCCCGCCCGGGGCATCGCGGACCTGCTCGGCCCCGCAGCGCATACACCAGGCGGCGAAGCCCTGAGCCGGCTGGTCGGCCCGCACCGCGCGGACGTGCTGCGTGCGCTGGACGTGCCCGCAACGACGACGCAGCTGGTCGCCCAACTCGGCCTAAGCCTTGGCACCGTCGGCAGCCACCTGGCGGTGCTGCGCGACGCCGGCCTGGTCACCCGCACCCGCGCCGGCCGGACCGTCCGCTACGAGCACACGCCGCTGGGCGCGGCCCTGGCGAACAGCTGAACGCCACCGTGCGGCCCACCTGGCCGGTCAAGGGCGCCTTCGGCGTAGCTCTACGGATGGGCTACGCCCCCCTGGACAGTCCGATCCGCCCCGAAGGCGGCCGGCTGTGGTGGGGAGATCAACTCAGCAGGTCTGTCCCACTCCCGAGCACGGGGTGGGGATTTTCAAATATCGCCATCAGCCCGGGGATGGTCCCACGGACTGCGGGGAGGCGTTGACGTCGGAGCTCTGCTCCCCGCACCCGCGGGGATGGCCCCAAGCTTCGCGACGACATGAGCGAGGACCTGGCTGCTCCCCGCACGCGTGGGGATGGTCCCTCGGCCTCGGGAGCGCGGCGACGGAGCCGACCTGCTCCCCGCACCCGCGGGGATGGTCCCGCAGGGACGGCAGCGATCAGGGCCGCGCCAATCTGCTCCCCGCATCGCACCCGCGGGGATGGTCCCAAGGGTGACGCCAGCGGAGTCCTCCCCGCCGACGCGCCTTCCGGGTGGTGCCGTTGACGGGACGCGCCGCCTTCGGCTTCTTCTTCGCCGGCGACAAGCGCAACCGCTCCTAGCCAGGCACCCAAATCAAGATCCACTGTCCGGTAGCCGTCGGCGTCAGTCTTCACTCCCGTTGGCGGCGAGCACCGCGGCCAGCTCCTCGGCAGGCAGACGGGACCACTGGGCCACCTCCTGAAGCGCCACCCCGGCGGCGACAGCCGCGGAGGCGGTACGCACAAGAGCCCGGTCGATCAGCTCGGCACTCTCGCTGAGGTGCTCCAGCAGGGTGCGGGCCGCCTCGGCGGTTGCGCCGCTGTGCACGCCGCGCAACTGCACCAGCTGCTCCCGGGCCTCGTCGACCAACTGGGTGATATGAAACCGGTGTTCGGCACTGACCGTGGCCCGCCACCGGGTCCCCGAGCCGCCCGACTGTGCCTCCGCCGCCATGACGCGCAGCTGGCCGGCCATCGTGGCGGGCTGCTGCTCCCGCTTCAGCCGCCACGGATCCTCCCGCCACCCTTGCGTCCCCGCCTCGCGGCGGGCGCGCCACGATCGCCCTCGTGAAGTCGTTCAGCGGGCTGCCATGGTCGGCCGCGAGCTCGGGTCCCAGCCAGATGCGGCCCACCCGCTCGCCCAGCCAGCGACAGAACGCATCGTCAGCGCCCCGCGCCCGAGGCTGGGTCCCTCCGCTTGCCTGCCAGGCCACCTCGGCCATTGCCGGTTCCAGCAGCGCCTGCGCCACGGCCACCACCTCCGGGAAGACCGCCGCGTCCCGTCCCATGACCCGCCACCACGCAAGCTGTGATCCCACACTGCCGCCCGCCAGTTGGTGCAGACGGCGCGGCCAGATCTCCTCCTGCTCCCAGTACAGGGCCTGATCCCACCAGCGGGCCACCACCGCATGCGCCGCCATGAACACCTGCTCCGGCTCCACCCCGGCCCTCACCGCACGCCGCGCTACGCCCGGCCACCGCCGCTGCGCGGCCACCACCTCCGGCAGGAGGCGCAGATCGAGGTGTTCGAGCGGCTGGTCGGCGTCCGCGTCCAGCAGCCAGCGTCCGTGCCGGACACACACCCGCTGCCAGCGCGGCAGGTACCGCACCGCCCGCACCGCCTTGCCCGTGCGCCGTGCGGTGCACAACCGGCACCCGAACGCGGCCGGCCCCGCCACCGCCCCCGCCGCCCGCCACCGTGCCTACGCCAGGGCGACCTCCCGACCGGCGCTGATCTTGGGATCATCCACGGTGAAGGCGGGCAAAGCGCGCGCCGGCACCGCCGGTTCCACGCCGCACAGCTCGGCGAGCACACCCCGCCCGGCTTCGTTGAGCACGACCTCCGCATCGGCTCGCACGCTGCCGCCGTCGTGCCGGGTGGGGGAGTTGCGGCACGTCCACAGCCGCAGCACACCGGCGGCCGTCAGACCGTAGCGGGCCGCGACCCGGTTGATCAGTGACACGGTCAGCTCGCCGGCCAGCGGCTCGGTCCGCAAAACCCCTGCTGTCACAGCTTTCCCCGACGCCCTTTCCCGCTTCCTGTCCAGCACCCTGACCGGCTACAGCTCGAACTCGAGGTCGAGGAGGTCGGTGAGCTCCACTTCGAGGCCGTGGGCGCGGCGGCCGCTGTCGCGGAAGTAGACCTCGCCAAGGGCCTCGGCGGCGATCTGGCGGAGCTGGTCGTCGGTGAGACCGGCCTCCTGGGCCTGGAAGAGACGGGCAGCGTGGCCGGGCGGCAGCGCGAGGGTGAGGTGACGCACGCGGGCGTCGTCGGTGCTGTCGGGGGCGGCGGTGTAGCCGAACCGGGCCTGGACATCGATCATGATGCCGCCGGTAGTGGCCGCGGCCTGCTTCGCCCTGGCTCTCACCTGCGGCTGCCAGCGCACGCGGACCTCACGCTCGAGGCGGTCGGCGAGCGCCGGCCGGGGCTTTTTGATCTGGTCCTTCACATACCGTTCGACGGTGCGCTGGCTGATGCCGAGTAGCTCGGCCACGCGCCGGGTGCTGCCCTGGTGCTGGCGGACCAGGTACCGCATCTGCGCCCCCGCTGACTTCGGGATCGGGCGCGTGAACGCGCCCTGCACCGCCTTGTCGAGTTCTTCGTCGATCGTGACCACTGACCCTGCCCCCTCTACTCTCCGGTGTCCTTGGCGGTGACCTCGCCGGTCTTGATGTAGCGGGCGAGGTTGGCGACCTTGCCGTCGGCGCCGAGCTGCTCGAGCACGTTGGCGCCCCATAGCACGCTCTGGGTGCCCTCGTGCTTGACCATCCCGGGTGAGAAGCCGAGCCGGAAGCTGCCGGGCACGGTCTTGCTGTCGGCGTCGTAGGGCAGGACGTCGAGCGGGCTGGGTCCGTCGGCGGCGTAGACGGCGCAGTCCGACAGGACCGCGACCGGATACTGCCCGGTGGCCGCGGCAAGGGCGACCATCTTGCGGTGCATGTTGATCCGGGCCCGGGAGATCACGGCGGCGCGGATGTCGGGCCGCCAGGTGGGCCGGGCGAGGGCGGGCCAGGCCTGCCCCGGCCCAGCCGCCGCCGCGCGCCTTCTCCCGCAGCTTGCCGATGCCGCCCTTGACGGTCATCTTGACCGCGTCCACGACGATGCCCAGCTCCGGATCACGGCTCTTGTAACCGTCCATCGCCTCCAAGAACTCCTGGGGGGACAGCTTCTCGCCCACCCCGAGATCCGACATGGTTGCGATGTAGGCGTCGCGCAGCCGCCTGTACCAGCCGTCCAGGAATCTGCCGTGCTCCGGGCGCACCCACGCCTGAAGCGGGGCGACGTCGTAGCCGAGCTCGACGGCGTAGGCGATCGTCGGGGTGGCGTACCAGGCCGGACCCGTCGGGCGTTCCCCGGTCGGCGTGAACGGGCTGGGCAGCAGGTCCCCGTCGAGGTCCCGCCACTGCTTGCCCACCTTCACCCGGGACGGATCGACGTGGGAGAGATCGGCCAGCCACGAGCCGGGCAGCGCCGGGTCGAACGCGGGCCGGGTGACGTGCACCGGCGGTGATGCCAGACCGACGACGGCACCATTGGCGCCTGCCGCGAACGACAGGTTCACGTCGAGGCCGACCAGGTAGCGCCTCATGCACTCGGCGTCGGTGAGATCCCGTGCCCAGTCGTAGGCCTCCTCGAACAGCTTCTCGTCGGGGCCGCGTACGTGGAAGCGGGGCAGGTCGGCCAGGACGGGGTGTCCGTCGGTCGCCTCGCACGGCGCTGGGTCGACCGGCTGCGTGCCCAGCGAGCCGGGCCGGTGCTCGGAGTGGCGCTGGCCGTCGGGATCCGGCTGGCTGGCGCGGGTCGGCGGGTTGAGTGCGGTCATCAGCTGCAGCCCAGTGACGGCCGCAGAGCCGACCGGGGTCATCACTCGCGTCGCGTACACGCCCAGCACCCGGGCCAGCGCCGCCGGCTCAAGCTGCGCGGCATGACCCCACGCGCGGCCGTCGAGGGCGCGCCAGGACGGGATGCACAGCTGCACGCACTGCCGACGGCCCCCCTGGGCGGGGCGGTAGATCCGCGCCCACGGCCCCAGCCCCCGCTTGGTGAGCTGCCAGTCGGCACGCTCAAGCTGCTTGATGACCTTGTGCCCCTCCGGGAGCCGCCCGGCGAGCCGTTCGGACTCCGACAGCTGACCGGGCAGGCCGTACCGTTCGCACGCGGCCTCGGTGAGCACCAGCAGCGCATCGGCGTCCTTGCCCGAACCGTGCAGCCTCTCCGCCCCGAGCTGCGCCTCGGTAAGCGTCCACTCGACAAGGGCGGGCAGGGACTTGGCGGGCACGTCCAGGATCAGACCGCCGACGCCGTAGCCGGTCACGTTCCGCTCGGCGTCCGCGTCGAGAACGAGCAGCGGGCCGTGCGCATACACACCGCTGGGCGCGGGCGTGTTCGCCGGGGCGGCCTTCGTCGCACCCGGACGGCGCGAGCCCTGCGATACCCGCTCGGCGCGCGGGCGTGACGCGGCAGCCGGTGCCCGAACGGCCGCTGGGGGAGCGGAGGCAGACTCCTCGGCGGCCTCAGCCCCGGTCGCCTCCGGTGCGCCGCTCTCCGACGCCGTCGGCGGGCTCACCAGGGGCGTCGACGGCGCCGCTGCCGTGGCCTGGGCTACGGGCACCACAGCGGGCTGCGGCACCGCGGTGCCCTCCTGCTCGGCACCAGCGCTCTCAGGGGCGGGGTAGAGCTTGGCGAGCTGCTCCAGCAGGCGTGCATACGCCTCCCGCTCCGGCGGCCTCGGCTCGGCCTTGCCCGACTCCCAGCCGCCGACGGTCGCCCGCCGCACCTGCAGCGCGGCGGCCACCTCGTCCAGGGTGAGCGCGTGAGCCTGGCGCAACCGCCTGCGCTCCGCCGGCGGCGGCTCCCTGCGTCGACGAAGGCGGGCGGCGGGTGTTCTCCGCCTCGCCCACCACTTCGGCGGCGCGCCTGCTCACCGCGGTGAGCAGGCGCGCCCGCCACCGGTGAGAAGCCGGGCGCGGCTGCTGGGCGGCTGGCGGCCGCGGTGGCAGTGAGCTTATGTCCATGCGCCGCTGAACAATGCGTATTCGAGCAGGTCGGGGGAGGCATCGGAGGGCCAGCCTTCTGTCGCTGCCGGCTGGTGGGCGGCGGCGTGCATGAAGGACAGGTAGATCTTGTAGCGGTGGGGCGACCAGTCCTGGTCTCTCCAGACCCAGGCGGCGACCGCGCCGTCGGGGTCATGGCCCGTCTCCCGGCCGACCGCATGGGCCAGGGAGCGCAGCCGCCGGGCCAGGACACGGTCGAGTATGAGCGGCTCGGGGCCGTTCGCCGGCTTGACCGTCTTGCCTGCGAAGTAGAGGAACTTGGTGAAGAAGGACGGCCCGAACCCGGGAATCCGGCCGCGGAGCCCCTCGTAGGACGCTACTGCGCCGTGCCTGCTCAACACGGTGACCGCATCGTCCAGGGCCTTGTCCAGGAGGTCCTCGGCGGCCAGGATCTTGTGGAGGGTGGTTGGTCCGCTGCCGCCGGGGGAGCCGCTCTTTCCCTTCCCCCACACGTAGGTGGCGACCAATGCCTCTCGGAGCGTCTCGCGCGCCAGCGTGTTGGCGACCATCGACGTCACCTGCGCCCGGCTGACCCGGGCGTCCCCGGTGAAGGAGTGGGGAGCCAGTGCCGAAGGCCAGGGGGTGATCCCCGGCTGTGACGCAGCTCCTGTCGCCCCCGGGGGAGGCCGCCGTACCGTTGTCCGCACCTCCCCGCCCGGGCGCGCAGTGCCCGCGACCGGATCACCCACACCGGAACACCCAGGACAGGCGGGCATACGCACAGGACGGTCCACCATGCCCACCACGCTCTCGCCCGTCATCGCCGCCTCCGCACGCTGGCTGCTGGCGGCCTTCCCCCCGGCCACCGGCCCGCTGAACCAGGCCCTGGCCGAAGCCCAGGCAGGCCATGCGGCCACCATCGCCGCCGCCCTGCGCTACCCCACCGCGCTGGACGCCGAACTGCTGGACCTGCTCGGCCCCGGCGGCTCCGGCCGGCTGGACTTCGTCACCGGCGCCGACGCGCCCCCGCTGACGGACGCCACCCACGCCTGGCGCACCCAGGTCGACGAGACCGTCGTCAGCTGGGCGGCCTGCCTGCTGGCCGACGCCGACCTCGCCGCCCTGGCCGCCGCCTGCCTGGCCGCCACCCACCACGGCCCCGACAGCGTGGGCGACGCGCGCCGGCTGACCATCCCCAGCCCGCGCGACCACCGCGCGGCCCCCCTGCTGCGCCACCCGGACTTCCTCGGCCCGATCGCGGACCTCCACCGCGAGACCCTCCTCGGCCTCCTCGGCGCCGCCCCGGCCGTCACCGCCCCCGAACCCGGGTGACCACCGAGCCCGTACGACCACAGGCAGCCGGCCACCGTCGGGCCGCCGCGGCCCGTCGCGCTCAGGGCGCCTTGAACAGAGCCGGGAAACGCGGAGCGAGCCAGGGCTTGGGCCCCCCGACCAGGATGCGGCCCTGAGCGAGGGGACCCCACTGGCCCCGGCGCCCGAGCGCCATCAGGAGAAACGTGACCGGCTCGATGAGGATGGTGCAGTCCGTAACCGCTCCACACTCGATGGCAGGCCCCGACAGGCCGGACCACAACTCAGCCGGCAACGGACGCAAGCGGCACCTGCGGCAGCTTCATCGCCCCGGCCGGTGTGGGCCAGCGCCGAAAAGAGGTGTTGGTTCCCGCGACCCGTGTCATCTGCCGCACCTCTGACCTCGACGGTTCTTGGACTTCCCACGCCATGTCATGTGCTGGATTCCCAGCGCCGTGTCATTTTCCTGGCTCGCCCAGCCAGAAACGGCGACGCCGCCCAAGAAGAGGTTCACCGGACGGTCAGAAGCTCCAGCTGTAGAGGCCGCCGCCCGTGGTCACCGCAGACGCCGCAAGCCGGGACACTGCCTGCAGGACCGCCAGCAGATCATCGTCGGTCATTTCGTCCCCGTCGGCGGACCTGAGCCTCGCGGTCCAGCGATCTGCCAGCTCCTCCAGCTCAACGGAGGTGGCGTCGGCCAATGCCCGGATCAACCGCGGCGGCAGAGCGAACACCTCAACACCATCGTTCAAGGGGGCAGGGACCCACTCCGGCCACGGCCATGCAAGGAGCTGCTCGATCGGCGGGAGCTCGGCCGCGGGCTCCTCGAAGTACATGTCCCACTCCGCGATGGCATTGTCCGGCTCTATGAAACGGCAGGTCACAGACTCAAACGCCGGACCAGGTCCCTGTCGGCGCGTCGCAGCGGCACTCTCGTCGTCCGGAGCGAGGAAGAACACGATGTCGTGGGCCATCTCAGAATGGTGGCAGCCTGCCGAGCTGAGTGCCGGCAACGGGTATTGCGACCAGTGACCATGCTGCTCTTTCACCCGCTGCCCTCGGTCTGTCATAGGCGCCTGCCATAGTGCCGCCGTGGACAACGACTCCTTCTGGAAGATCATCGAGGAATGCCGGTCGAAGGCTCACATCAGGGCTGAGCGGCTGGCGTGGTTGAAGGACGAGCTCGCGCGAAGGCCCGTGAAGGAGATCGTGGGGTTCCAGGCTTGCCTTGACCGTCTGTGCGAGCAGGCGTTCACCTGGGATCTTTGGGCTGCCGCCGAAAGGATCTTCGGCGGCTGGTGCTCGGATGACGGCTTCTGCTACTTCCGTCTGTGGGCAGTCGGTCTGGGCCAGGCCACGTTCGAGCGCGCTGTCCAGGATCCCGACACTCTGGCCGAAGCCCCTGAAGTAAGGCGCCTGGCCGACCGACCACGAGGTGAGTGGGGTGATCACTGGCCGGAGTGGGAGGAACTGGACTGTGTCGCGGCCGAGGCCTACGAACAGGCGACCCAGGTGTCCGATGAGTTCGCCACCTTCTATGAGGCCGTGGACGCTCTCCAGAGTGACGACGAAGTGCTTCGAGACCCGCTCGGAAAGCGCTGGGACGTGCGAGATGAGGTCGAGGCGTCGCGTCAGCTGCCGCAGCTGAGTTCCAGGTTCCCGATCACGATGCAACCCTGAGCTGGCGGGAGGGTCGCCCGCCGGTCAACTTCCCTCCGTTCTGAGGGAGAGCAGCTGTTGAGAGCGCTCTCAAACCTGGGGTGAGCCGGGCGCGTTACGCGGCGGCCCCTCCTGGCGGGCCCGTGTCCGCTACCGGGAGGTTCTGTGCTTGGCGCGCGGGGGATGGGAATGCGTGCGGGGAGCGGTCCGGCACCATCGACACGGGGGTGGCTTGCCGCGCCACTGCCCCCTGACACCGGGCAAGCAGCTTGGGAGGCAGGCCTGTTCGCCGCTCGTCCCGGCGGCGCGCCGCGGAAAGACGGGGCCGCCGTCCGCGGCCCTGCTCCGCCGGTGCCAGGCAACTCCCTGCCGGCCAACGGGCTGTCGCTGTTCTTCGGTGGCTGCGTGATGTCCTCACGGCCGCAGGGGAAGGGGCATGGCATCGCGGGCACGGTCGTTGTCTGGCCCCTGGGCGGGCCGCTTGCGGAATGTCGAACTGAAGTTCGATAATAATGGGTCATCGCGTGCGCGTCGGGCGGTCCAGCAAGTCCAGAAACGCTGGTGGGCGGCGCCGGCCCCCGCTGTGGTGGTGGCGGGGCCGCGGCGCACAGCGGGGCCAGCGGTGAGTGCGGCGGACCTCAAGCGGGGACGCCCGCTACGCCCGGGCTCTCCCGGCCGTTCGAGCCCCACGAGACTTGGCAGGGCAGGGTGGCGGGCCCCCCGCCAGAGGAGGCCGTCGTCGGTGAGGAGGAAGCGAACAGCCAGCTGGACGAGTGCGAGGAGGATGTCCATCGAAGCCCTTTCTGCGAGTTCGCCGCCCCTCGGCGAGCTCCCCCACGACTGTGCCGCCGCGGCGCGGCCACGCCCGCTCGACCACTTCCCGGCCGGGCCCGGGCCCGCGTGTCGGCTTGACGAACGTGTGTCGTCCTCGCGCCTGCGGGGGTAGCTCCTCTTTCCAGGTCGGCACGAACCTGCGGATCAAGTCGTCCCCGCGCCCGCGGGGGTAGCTCCCGATCGAGAGCGAACCCGTTGCACAGCAGCTCGTCGTCCCCGCGCCCGCGGGGGTAGCTCGGCCCAATGGTTGTACGGCCGTTTCTCGACACTCCCCCGCACCCGCGAGGATGGTCCCTCTGAGAACGAGGTCCGCCTGGTGGGTCAGGGCTGCTCCCCGCACCCGCGGGGATGGTCCGGACGTCCGCGTGCCCATCGAGGCCGCGGGCCTCTGCTCCCCGCACCCGCGGGGATGGTCCCTCGACACTGGCCTGCAGCGTCTGGGCGGCGGTCTGCTCCCCGCACCTGCGGGGATGGTCCCGCGGCCACGGGGCCCACGGCGATCCGTCGTGATCTGTCGCCGGGGGAGCGGGCGGGGCTTGCGGGTGGGGAGCGGGCGGCGCGTAAGCATGATGTGTTCCTGGCACGGCCCCGCGGCTGGCGGAACCAGGTGTGGGAGAGCGACCACATGCAGGTTCCGGTGCTGGTCGATGTCGACGGCCATGCTCGCAGGCCGTGGATCACCTGGTTCACCGACTGCGCGACCAACGCGGTCACTGGTGTCGCCAGCACGCCGGTGTATTCGTCGCGGGAGTCGGTGCTGGCCGGCTTGCGCTCCGCGGTCCTGCGTGAGAATTCCTACGGGTCCGTTCGGCGGCGTGCCGGAGAAGGTGCGGGTGGACCGTGGCAAGGACTTCCTGTCCCGGACGGTGAAGCCGCGTTCGACCGTGTTGCGTTGCTTGTTGGTCTCGCGGTCGAAGGCGGGTGGCCTGCCACCCCGGCTGCCGCGTCGCAGACGGTGGCCGCGTTGATCGGCCGGCACGGGTATGACCGCCCGGATGGCGCGCCGCCTGAGGTGCTCACGGATGGCCTGGAGGGCACGTGTCCGAAGGCGCCGCATTCCCCACCAAATGGCGATCAGCACTGTTGTCGACTGGGCATGCGGGCGTGATCGCGCACTATGCGGTCGCAACGCCCAGGAAGCGCAGCACCGCTAGGACGCGGCGGTGGTCGGCGTCGGCCTTGGGCAGGTCGAGCTTGGTGAAGATGCTGTTGATGTGCTTGGCGACCGCGCTCTCGCTCACGACCAGCTCGGCGGCGACGCCGGAGTTGGACCGGCCGCCCGCCATCAGCTCCAGCACCTCCCGCTCGCGCGGTGTCAGCCGGTCGAGTGGATCGCTGTGCCGGCGCACCAGCAGCTGCGCGACGACCTGCGGGTCGAGCGCGGTGCCGCCGGTCGCCACCCGGCGTACCGCCTCGGCGAACTCCTCGACGTCGGCGACGCGTTGCTTGAGCAGATAGCCGACGCCCGAGGTGTTGGCGGCGAGCAGATCGGCGGCGTACCGCTCCTCCACGTACTGCGACAGCAGGAGCACGGCGGTACGCGGGTACTGGCGGCGGATCACCAGCGCGGCGCGCACTCCCTCGTCGGTGAAGCCGGGCGGCATGCGCACGTCGACCACGGCGATGTCGGGCCGGTGCTCCTCGACGGCTGCCAGCAGCCCTTCCGCGTCGGCGACTTGCGCGCACATCTGGAAGCCGGCCGCCTCCAGCACCTTGACCACGCCGATGCGCAGCAAGAGGGAATCCTCGGCGATCACGGCGCGCACGGCAGCTCCACGGTGATGACGGTCGGGCCCCCGGCGGGGCTGTGGCAGGAGAACGTGCCGTCGATGGACGCGACGCGCTTGGCGAGCCCGGCGAGCCCGGTGCCGCCGGCCGCCGCGAGATCCGCGCCGCCCGCGCCGTCGTCCGCGACGACCACCAGCAGTGTCTCCTCGATCCGCTCCACGGTCACGTCCGCCCGGGTCGCCTGGGCGTGTTTGACCACGTTCGTCAGGGCTTCGGAGACCACGAAGTACGCGACGGCCTCGACCGTGGGTGAGGGGCGCTGCGGCAGGTCCACCGCCACGCGCACCGGGATCGGGAGGCGGGCGGCGACCCCGGACAGCGCGGCGTCGAGGCCGCGGTCCTCAAGGACGGCCGGATGCAGGCCGCGCACGAGGTTGTTCAGCTCGGCGATCGCCTCCTTCGCCTCGCGGTGCGCCTCGTCGATCACCTTGCGGGCATCCGCTGGCAGGTCGCCGAGGGTGGCCCTGGCCAGGCCCAGGTTGACGGCGAGTGAGACGAGGCGCTGCTGTGCGCCGTCGTGCAGGTCGCGCTCGATCCGCCGCCGCTCGGCGTCGGCGGCGTCGAGCACGCCGGCCCGGCTCTCGGCGAGGTCGGCGACCCGGCGGGCCAGCTTCTCCGTGCGGCTGGGGCCGAGCAGGACCTCGGCCGCCCGGGTCTCCAGCCGCACCAGAGCGCCGGTCAGCCGGGGCCCGAGGAACAGCAGGGCGAGGCCGCCGGCGGTGATGTACGCGGCCTGCGTGGTGTACCCGAGGTCGGTGACCCGCAACTGCGGGGGCAGCGCCCAGATCCACACGTAGATGGAGGCGGCCACGAGAGCGGCGGCCCAGACGGCGAGGACGGCGAGGTCCAGGACGGCGAGCAGCGGACCCGCCACGGCGTGGTAGCAGACCTGCCGCCACAAGGCCCGCGTGGTCAGCCGACGTACCGCCGACTTCCAGTTGCGTCCCGGCCCGGGCACGGCGGGGCGCGGGAGGTCCTTGCCGACGAGCGCCCGGTAGCGTCGCCGCTGCCCGACGGTCAGCAGGGGTGTCACCACGAGCGTGAGCAGCACGGGCAGCGCCACGAGCGTGAGCAGGACGGGCAGCGGAGTCATGGCCGGCACCAACGCCGCCAGCGTGCCGAGCAGCCAGAGCCACAGGGGCACTACGGCGAGGTGGAGCGGCAGGCCGGCGGCGACGAGCGCGGTCCGGTGTCCCGCCCTGCGGAACGGCCGGCCCAGCACCAGCTGCAGCCACGTCGTGAGTTGCATGCGTCAAACGGTAAAGCCGCAGGCCATCCCCGTGCCATGACGCTCCCGCCCGGTTCGGGGGTGCACTTGTCTCCACCCCGGGTTGGAACCCTGTGTGACTGACGGCGCCCTGGTGTGCGGCGGAGGGTGGAGCACGTGAAGGGGAGAGCCGACCGGGAGCGGGGGAAGACGATGCGTCAACTGGTGTTGTGTGATGAGGAAGTGGCCGGTGCCGAGGGCTTCGACCGCGCCGAGGTCATCCCGCTCCACGAAGAGGCGGAGGAGCCGCGCCCGGCGCGGGGCATGCGGCGGGCCGGGTGGCTGCTGGTCGCCTGCGGGCTCGCCCTGCTGCCGTGGCTGTACGTGCTGGCCACCGGCCTGCCGGCCACCGCGACCGCGGCGCACTGGCCGGTCGCCTGGGTCGGGCTCGACGCGCTGGAGGCGCTCGGCCTGATCGCCACCGGCCTCCTCGCTGCCCGCGGCGACCGGCGGCACGCCCTGGCAGCCGCCGCGACCGCGACGCTGCTTGTGGTGGACGCCTGGTTCGACACCACGACCGCGGCCCCGGGCGGCGACTTCGCCACCGCGGTCGCCATGGCGCTCGGCGCCGAGCTGCCGCTCGCCGCGCTGTGCGGCCGGCTGGCGCTGCGGGCGCTGAGCCGACACGCGTGACGCCGACCGCCCGACTACGTACCACGGACCGAATCGATCCATCGGAGAACACCATGCACCGCATCCCCACCGCCCCCGTCGCTCCGATCCCGGCCCGGACCCGCTGGGCGGTCGCCGCCGGCGCGGGCGCCGCGTTGGCCGCCGCCTGGTGGCTGGGCGACACGGCGCCCTATCCGTACGCCCAACGCGGCCTGCTCGACGTGCCGTTGCCGTTCCTGACCGCCGGCCGGATGGACGCCGTACTGCGGCCGCGACCGGGGGAGCGGATCCTGGAGATCGGCCCGGGGACGGGCCTGCAGTCGCTGCACGTCGCCCCGCAGCTCGGGCCGGAGGGACGGCTCGATGTGCTCGACATCCAGCAGGAGATGCTCGACCACGTGATGTGCCGCGCCGAGCGCGACGGCCTGGCGACGATCAGGCCCACCCGCTCGGACGCACGTGAACTGCCCTACGCCGACGGGACATTCGACGCCGTATACGCCGTGACCGCGCTCGGCGAGATCCCCGAGCCGGATCGGGTACTGCGCGAGGCGGCACGGGTGCTGGCACCAGGCGGGCGGCTGGTGATCGGCGAGTTCTTCGACCGGCACTGGATCCCCTTCGGCCGGCTGCACCGGCTCGCCGACCCCGCTGGCCTCCACCTGACCGAGCGCCGCGGCCCAAGCCCGGCATACCTCGCCCGCTTCCGACCCTGCAGAGCCGACGCGCCAGGCCACCAGAGCGAGCGCCTCACCCACAGCGACCGGGACACCAACGACGGGGAAGCGTGAGCAGCGCACGCAGGGACCGCGATCACCGAGTTGAACAACCTGGTGCGCGGTAGGCCGCTCCAAGAGGCGAGGGGGCTCCGCCCCAACCGCGGCCAGCCACGAAAACCGCGGCGCCGGCGTTGCGGAACCCGAGGCCGTCCTGGACGACCCGCAGTGGGTGGAGTGGCGCGGCGGCCCTGCCCATGAGTTCAGCGCCGCTTGACGTCCGGAATGCTGCGGGGTCGGGTAGGGAAGTCCTGCCCGACCCCGCCGGTTAGTCGATCAGGTTGTGCAGCCCTGCTGTGCATCCCGCGGCAGCGACGATGCCGGCAATGATCGCCTTGGGACAGGACTTCTCGGCGAAGAAGGTCAGCACGCCGATGCCGAGGCCGCTGACGAGGCCGATGAAGAGGATCAGCGCGGTTCGCTGTGACAGAAGTGCCGGTTTCCCAGCGGGTGTCGACCCGGGCGTGCTGGGTGGATCAGGATGTGCGGATGCGGCAGAGCGCTCGTCCCGAGGCATCGGGATTCTCCTAGAACGCGAAGGAGCAGAGACGGCGGACACCTGTGGTGGTGTCGTCCGCGTGGGGGTGGTGCGCGCCTCGCGGTCGGCTGTCCTGCTGCGGCTCTCTGGAGAGCGTCCCTGTGGGGCTTCGACCCGGCCCAGGGTGGGCGTGTCCAGCGTAACGGTGATCGGCGCAGGTGTTGCCCGGGGAGTCTGGCGGCTGGTCATCGGTACTGCCTCTGGCATGAGTTCGACATGGCGGTCGGGACAGTGACAGGGCTCGGGTGCTTCCGTCTCGTCCTGCCGGGCACGGCTTCTTCACCCCGTAGGGCCGGAAGCCGGGACACGGACAGCAGCGGCCGGGAAGAGAGATCCCGAGGCATGACGAAGGCCCGGACACCGGGTCCGGGCCTTCGTCATGCCTCGGGATCTCTAGTGAGTCGAACGCTGGTGACGCTGCGGGGCACGGTGGGCCACGATCACTCGCTTCACCGCAGGGTGGCTATTCCTCGACCAGCCTCATCTCGACCCAAAGGGCGCGCGGGCTTCCAGATCATTGATGATGTCGGTCCACGGCCGTTAAGTTGACACACCCCCAGCATCAGCCCGGGTCTCGGGACGCGAGAACGCATCACTCCCACTCATGGGGGTGGAGGTAGAAGGACTGGAAGGGAAGGGCAGCGGGGTGCGCGTATGGGGAGGGCAGGAGGGGGTACAGAGCTACCTGGGCACCCTCGCGGGTGTCGCCGCGGCTGATGCTGGCGACCTCGTTGATGGTGGCGGTCGCGGGGTAGCCGATTGCGGTCAGGTTCGGCAAACGCCGGTCGGGGTGTTCCAGAACGAACTGCTGGCTGACGGCATCGGCATCGCAGTCCCGGAGTTGCAGCTCGGCGTACCAGCGCTGGGGAATCCGGGGATAATGGAGGTCGATGCACAGGCGGCTGGCCATGTTCATGATCGCGTAGCGGCTGTTCGCTGCTACGCGGATCAGGCGCCAGCGGGAGGTGTCGCCGTCGTCGCGAGTCTGGATGACAGGGGCGTTGATGCGGGTGCTCTGGGCGCCCACCAGCATGTCGTTGTTTTCGGTGTGCATGGTGAACTCGACCGGCTCCCCGCCCGCCTGCAGGGAGCCGAACTGGACGGGCCAGTGGTCGCTGGTGCTGTTGGCACCCACGGTGCCCTGCCAGTTATCGGTGTCGACGTTGGAGATCATGTAGTCGTATTCGCCGCCGTTGGCATGGGTGGCCTGGCCGGGGCTGTAGATGCGGTAGTCCCTCGGGAGATCCCGCAAGGTGGGCACGGCCTCCGGACGCCGGTTGAAGTCGCCTAACGCCGCCCAGCGCAGATTCTGGACCCGAGCGGTGTGGGCGATGCGGCGCAGCAGCGCGCCAGTGTCGTTGCCGCCGGGGGACTCAGCGTGCACGGAGGCGAACAGGACGCCGTCGCCGCGGTGGGCGACGGCGAGCGCGGGTCGGTAGACGCTGAGGATCTCGTAGATGTTGCTCGGCTGCCAGCGTGTGACCATGCCGATGTTCCGGCTAGGGTGCCGCAGGATGAACAGATATCGGTAGGGATCACGGGCGCTCTCGCGCCATCGGTAGCGCTCGATTCCACGAATGTCTCGCAGGCGCTCACTCGCGCTCGGCGCGTTCAGCGGGACTTCCTGGAGGGCGACCACGTCGTGGTGTTCGGTGAGGCTGTACACCCCCGGCCATCGGGAACTGCTCTGGTTCATGTTCCAGGTGGCCGGGTGATGACTGTCCGGTGGCGCCGCCTGTGCCGTAGTGGCCGAGGTGACGATGACTCCGCAGACCAGGAGGAAGGCCGCCAGCATCGACACCAGGGTCCTTCGGGGGCTTCCTCGGTGCCCGGTTGCCGCTCTGCCGCCCGTGACGCGAAGGGCCGAGCCGAGCCCGGCGGCGGCCAAGCGTCGAACATGGGTGACGATGGACATGGATGTGCCCCCTGATTGTCGTGATGCTCTGACTGAAAGCGGGACAACTCTCCTGGAGGATCCCGGCCTCAGTAAGCCCGGTTTCGGACGTTACGCCGGCTAGTCGCGGGAATCACCCTCCGGCGGTTCGCCGGCCCCGGCCGGTTCCTTCCCGTCCGGGGCCTCGGTCACGGCAGCAACCTGACTCCACCGCTCCTCCGGTTCCTCATCCGAGTAAGCGGGGAACGGATGGCCGCCCTCACGGAAGGCGCGGAACTCCCTGAGGACAGCGAAACCGCATTCAGTCTCCTCGGGCCGGGAACCGTCGCCGAGGTAGAGCTCCGCCATGGTCATGCTCTCGGCTGCGTCCGGACGCTCGTTCGTCATCGCTGCTCCTCTCTGTCCTGCTGGACGATCTGGGTGACCCGGCTCATCCATCTGTGCCGGCGTACCCGTTCGTTGACCTCCGTGAGGCCGAGTTCGAGTGCGCACTCCTGGGGCGTGAGCCCGTCGAGAACGAGGGAGGCGTGCTTTCGGTCCCGCGGACTCAACTGCTGGATCACGAGGCGGACCCGTTTGCGGTCCTCCTGTTCGGCGAACAACTGTTCCGGTTGTAGGGGGCCGCTGTCTGGCAGGTCCTGTGTGGCAGCGGTATCGCAGGCGACTTCGTGCTGCAGGCGCCGGGCCTCCGACTTCAGATGGTCTTTTGCACGCCACTGCACACGGGCCCTCATGAAGGCACCCAGCCGGTCCAGCGCATCCTCGCCCCCCCACTCCTGTGCGGCGGCCTCGCGAAACGCCGTCATGACGACGTCTTCGCTGTCCCCTTTGGGAAGGAAGAAGCGGCTCTGCGCGAAGCCCACCCACGGAGCGAAGTTCTCCCGGAAGTAGCTCTTGAGGAACTGACTCGAACTCTGCGGCGCCTGGTCCTGCGGCTTCGCGCTCGACTTCTCATGGCTCACGTCTCCGGCTCCCGTAGTCGTTCTCGGCCCGGCAGGGACCAGGCCTTCGCGGCTGGGCGCGATCCGCCCGATACATCGACGACGCCGGCCAGCGGTCCGTTACACCCCCGAGCCGAGATTCTTCACGCGGGAGAACGAAGTGACGGGAAGGCGGCTCCGGAGCCGTGCAGACCTACGAGCCGCGCCCGCTTACCTGCATCCACAGCACCGTCTGTAACAAAAGCCGCTCGGGCGACGTCGGCACCGTGTCGGCGCGCGGCCGGCCGGACACAAAGGAGAAGCATGAAGCTGGTGGTGCTGTTCGCGCTCGGGCTGTCTGGGGCGTGGCGTGCATGGGGATCCGCCGGGACCGTGCGGAGGACGGACCTGATGCCCCTTGTCCGGACATCGCTGGTTGCACTGTCGGTGCTGACGCTTGGGGCCGCTGCCGTACTGGCATCCGACCCGGCGGACGTCCCCTCGGTGGTGCGCACCGTATTTGGCGCGCTGCGCTGACGTCGGAGGCCGTCATGGGCCAAACCGCTCTGGCGCTCGTCCGCTGGCCTGCCCGGGCAGCCCGTGTCGCCTGCCCATTCCGAGCTCGCTGGACGGGTTCGCCATGCCTTCGCCCGCGAACTAGGGCGTGTATCGAAAGTGCTGGTCACAGCCACTGGTCGAGGACTGCGATCAGCACGGTCGCCTCGTAGCGGACGGCGAGCTCGTATCTCGTGGCAACCGCGCGGTGGCGCTTGAGCCGATTAATGCCGTCTTCGCTCGCAGTTGGGCGCGGGCGGCGACCTCGGGCACCACCGCCGAACCGAGCCTGCTCGTCCATGCTCGACTTGAGCGGTGCTCGCGGCGCTTTCGCATCATGGCCAGGCAAGGAAGCTTTCGACTCATCAGAGCCACACCCGGCCTCCGCTCACTAGAGTCAGGGGCCTTGGAGAGTCAAGGGGGAGCTTCGTGACCTTAGCTGTGGGTTTCTTCGATCTGTTCACCTACGGGATACCAGGAGCACTGCACCTATCCTTGATCATTTACGTGCTCACACGCTTGCAGATCATCGATCTCACAAGTCTGGCCTCGGCACCGTCAGCGCTACAGGTGGTCGGAGTCGGTGTTGCCAGTTACCTGTTGGGGCATCTCGCCTATCCGCTGAGTGCCCTCCTGGACAAGGTGGCACCGCGTTGGAACTGGAGTGCCGAGGACGCTCGTCTCGATTTCGTGGCCAGAGTGCCCGAGTCCCGGGACCGAGCCTTCGTGCGCACTGACACATCTCTGCTGCTGGCTGCGGTGGAACTCCACGACAAGGAGGCAGCGGGCGAGATCACTCGGCTTCAAGGCGTCGCGTTGATGCTGCGCAACTCGGCCCTCGCCCTGGTGTTCGCGCTCTTCATCGCGGTGATCGAGCTCGTCATAGGATCCGATCGTGTGCTGGCGGGATGCTGCGCGGCACTGCTACTTGTGAGCCTGACTGCAGCAGTCAGACACGGGCGCCGTGTGCGGCACTGGGACCGCCTGAAGACGTTGGAGATCTGCTTCTGGATCCCAGACATCGACGACAGATTCAGCTCCAACCACCAGTGATCACAAGCGCGCATCCGCGGGCCTGAGGCTCCAACCTCAGAGCCTAGGGCGTGGATCGAATGTGCTGGTCACAGCCACTCGTTGATTGCCGCGACAAGGACGGTCGCCTCGTAGCGGACCGCCAACTTGTCGTACCGCGTGGCTACGGCCCGGTGCCTTTTGAGGCGGTTAATACCGCACTCGACCGCGTGCCGTTCGCGGTAGTCAATCGGGTCGAACTTCGGCGGCCGACCGCCAAGCGAGCCACGTTTCTTGCGGTTGCGGGCCTGGTCGGACTTGTCCGGGATGGTGCAGCGGATGCCACGCCGTCGCAGGTAGGCGCGGTTCTTGCGAGAGGCGTACGCCTTGTCCGCGCGGACCCGCCGCGGCCGAGTGCGGGGCCTGCCCGTCCCCAGCCGGGGAACCCGGATGCGGCCCAGGACGACCTCGAACTGCGGGAAGTCCCCTCGCTGCCCCGCGGTGATGACGATCGACATGGGCTTTTGCCTCTGTTCGACGGCCAGATGCAGCTTGGTGGTCAGCCCACCGCGCGAGCGTCCGAGGCCATGGTCGGCCGGCTCGGTGGCGACGCCGCCGGGTGGCTCCTTCTGCAGATCCCCCCTTTTCGCGCCCCGGCAGCATGCTGGTGGGCACGGACGACGGTGGAGTCGACGTTGAGGTCCCAGGTGATCAGGTCCTTCGCGTCGGCCCGGGCCTGCAGTTCGGTGAAGATCCGCTGCCAGGTGCCGTCCCGCTGCCAGCGGCGGAACAGGTCGTACGCGCGGCCCCACGGCCCGTACTCCTCCGGCGCATCCCGCCACGGGATACCGGTGCGGACCCGGAAGCGTATGCCGTCGATCAGCTGTCTCCTGGTCCATATCGGCGGTCGGCCCGGCTTCTTGCCCTTCGGCAACAGCGGCTCCAGCGCCGCCCATTGCTCCTCTGTCAGATCTCCACGTGCCACGGGCCGAGATCATCTCAGCTCAAGATCTACTTTCGATACACGCCCTAGTGCCGCATCAGGCAACGTTTGCTCTGTCGACCACTTCACGTAGCCGTTCGTCAGCGGCGTGCTTGTTCCGCCAGATGATGTAGCGGCGGATCATGCTGCCCTGCTCTTTGTGGCTGGCGTGGTCGGTGCCGTCCAGGGCGAAGTAGCGCAGGGCGGTGAACTGGGCCTCGATGCGGTTCAGCCAGGAGCTGTTGGTCGGTGTGTAGGCGAGCTCGACGGTGTTGGCTGCGGCCCAGTCGCCGACCCGGGAGTCCTTCTTCGTGGTCAGGTGCGGGGAGAAGTTGTCGAGCACGATCGCGATACGGATGTTCGGCGGGTAGAGGCTGCGCAGGTAGCGGCAGAACTCCAGGAACCTCGTCCGGTTCTTCTTCGGCTTGATGTGGCCGTAGAGCTTGTCTTTGCCCAGGTCGTAGGCGACGAACAGGTGCCGGACCCCGTCTGGACGGTTGTAGGTCGCCCGCCGACGGGGCCTCGGCTCTCGCTCGGGGTCCTTGTGCCGTCCGCCGCGCTCGACCCACTGCCGCCCGGGGTGGGGCTGGAGGTTGAGCGGGCCGAACTCATCCAGGCAGAAGACGACTTCGGGTTCGCCGTCCTCGGGTATGACCTCGCCGTCGGCGATCGCGTAGAGGTGCTCGACGCGGGCCTTCTTGGCGGCGTAGTCGGGGTCGCGGGAGGTCTTCCAGGTCTTTATGCGTTGAAAGGACACGCCCTCCTCGCGGAGCAGGACCCGAAGGCCCTCGTGGCTGATGTCGTCGACCACCCCCTCGGCGACCAGGAAGTCGGCCAGCTTGGCCAGACTCCAGGTCGAGAAGGGCAGGCCGTGCTCGGCTGGCTTGGACTTGGCGATCTTCTTGATCTCGCGCCGCTCGGGCAGGGTGAACGTTCTGGGCCGGCCGCCCTTGTACTTCGGGTAGAGCGCTTCGAAGCCGTCGGAGTTGAAGTTGTGGATCACATCCCGCACGCGGTCCGCGCTGGTGAACGTCACCTCGGCGATCTTCGCCACCGGCATGCCCTGCGCGGACAGCAGCACCATCTGCGCCCGCCGCCAGGTCACCACCGACCCAGTACCTCTGCGGATGATCCGCAGCAGGCGCCTGCCCTCGTTGTCCTCGATTTCGCGGACGCGTACTCGTTCTGCCACCCGCACAGCCTGGCGACACCACCCCGCCCGGACCAGCATCCAAACGGCGCGTCATGTCACAAGCAGGGGGATCGGCACTCGCGTCACTAGGCGTTGGGGTCACGCAAGCCGACTGCGTCATGCCGCCAGAACGGCTCTGCATAGACCAGCGTCCCCGTCATCCATGGCTCATGCTCCGGGAACCTGATGACCTGAAAGGCACCATCCGGGATGCGCAGGGACGGCTTTCGGAAGCCCAGGCCACCACCGGGCACGAAGCCGAAACGCGAGTAATAGCCCGGATCACCCTCCAAGAAGACGAGCGGAACAGCCCGCTCGGCGAGGACCCTCAGTCCGTGTCGAACCAGGGCTGAGCCGATACCCCGCTTATGGAGCTCAGGCATCACGGCCAAAGGACTGAGGACTTGCACGTCAACCAGCCGACGAGGCGCATCGAGAAGACTGCGGGTGAACATGACATGCCCGACGACCTGCCTGTCGTGCTCGGCGACCAGCGAGAGACCGTCCTCGGGTGTGATGGTGTCCCGCAGGGTATCGACCAGGTCGGCCACGACAAGGCCATGGTCACCGAACGCCTGCAGGTGAACATCCCGCACGGCCTGCCTGTCGCTCGGAAGTTCTTCGCGAAGATCCATGCCCGGAGGCTAAAGGCCCCTCCGGGCGGCTCGCACACGGTTTTGGAACCGGAAGGACACTCGGCCAGTGCCCGCTCAGTTGCACACCGGACCAGCATCCGAACCGAACGCTCGCCCCGGCGGGGCGAAGGTTCGCTGATGCGGCATTACTGATTTCGGCGTCGTAGGGTCTGGGTCTTCGTCGGACCTGGTGACGGCGTCCGCTTTGGCTGGTACCCCGAAGGCATGCGGTACGCAGATGGGGGCGGGCTGACCGCCGAGCAGCGCAAGCGCCGCGAAGAGGTACGGATGCGGGCCGTCGGCCTCTTCGAGGAGGGTGTGAAAGTCCCGTGCGTCGCCCGGGAGTTACGGGTGAGCGAGAAGTCCGTCTATCAGTGGCGCCGTGCCTGGAAGGCGGGCGGGCGCGACGCCCTGCGTTCCAAGGGGGCCCCGGGCTACGACTGCCGGCTCGGCCCCCACCTGCGGGCCAGACTCGCCGCCTGGCTGGACGAAGGACCAGCCGCACACGGCTGGGCGGACGACCAGGTGTGGACCGCCGCCCGGGTACGCACGCTGATCGGGCGCAAGTTCCACATCTCCTACAGCGTCTCCGGGGTGATCCGGCTGCTGCACCGGATGGGCTTCAGCGTGCAGATGCCCGCCCGGCCCGCCACCGAACGCGACGAGAACGCGATCACCGCATGGCGGGAGGCGACCTGGCAGGTTTCTCCGGCGACTGGCCTCGAGCGGTGGGTGGTGGTAGATGCCCATACGTTTGACCTGCAGCCGGAGGCGGTGACCTACCTTGCCTCCTTGCGGGCGCGGGGGTGTTCGCCGAACACCGAGCGCGCGTATGCCGGGCGGGTCGCCCTGTACTTGAACTACTGCCGGATGCGGCGGCTGGACTGGCGGACTCCCGGCTTCCTGGATCTGGCCGGGCTGCAGCGGTGGCTGGTCGAGACGCCTGTCCCGCCCCGGGCTGGCAGGTGCGGCCTGGGCCGGTCCGTTACCGGTCGCGGGGAACGGCGAACGCGATCATGACGGTGGTGGGGGAGTTCCTGCGGTTCGGTGTTGCGCACGGCTGGGTGCCGGCCGACACAGCCGGGCTGCTGTCCCAGCCGAAGTTGCTGCGCTTCACCCCGCCCGGCTTCGACACCGGCGAGGCGGGCCAGCGGCGCCAGGTGCAGGCGGCCGCGTTCCGTTTCCAGGTCACCGAGCCCGGCTATGAGGACCTCAGCGGTGAGCAGATCCGCCGCATGATCGCTCTCGCCCCCAGTGCCCGGGACCGTTTCCTGGTCGGGCTGCTGGCGTGTACGGGGCTGCGGATCGGTGAGGCGCTGGGCCTGCACCGCGGCGACATGCACCTGCTGGCTTCCTCCCGTGCTGTGGGCTGCGGCGTCGAGGGCCCGCACGTGCATGTCCGCCGCCGCACCGACAACCCCAACCGCGCCCTGGCGAAGTCCCGCCATCACCGCTTGGTGCCGGTCACCGCCGACCTGGTCGCCCTCTACACCGACTACCAGTATGAACGCGATCAGGTAGCCGAGGCTGCGGAGTCGGAGATGGTGTTCGTGAATCTGTTCCGCCCGCCGCTGGGCCGTGCCGTGTCGTATCCGAACGCCAAGGAGATGTTCGACCGGCTGGCCCGCAGGGTGGGGCATGCGTGTCGCCCGCACATGCTGCGCCACTCGGCGGCGACGCGCTGGCTGCGCGGCGGCGTCGACCGGGATGTGGTGCAGCGGCTTCTGGGCCACGTCTCCCCGTTGTCGATGGAGCGCTACCGGCATGTCGACGATGCCGAGGCACGGGCGGCGGTCGAGCGCGTCGACTCCCTCAAACAGCGCCCATGATGAGTCCGTCTGCTCTCGCGCGGCTTCCCGAACCGAGTCCCGAGGACGCAGAGGCTCTCGGCGACGGGGGATGGGTGCGGTGGCTGCGGGACCATCTTGATCCAGGCTGGCGGCCGAGTGAGTGGCGGCAGGACTGCTGGCTGTTCACCGGCAGTGTTCAGGAGCCGCGCAGCTCGGTGTCCCTGTGCCGTACGGAGGCGTGCGACACCGTGGTCTCGCCCGCCAACATTTTCTGTCCGTTCTGCCGGGAGGAGCAGAAAAGGTCGCCACTGCCCGCCGCAGAGTTCGCGCGGACCTTCGTACCAGCGCGCGCCCGCGTGCCGTTCGGGGGCGTTCCGGAGCAATGCAGCTTCACGAAGGACGGGCAGCGCTGCGTTAGGCCCCGCCATTGCAAGGGGCTGTGCGTCATGCACTACACCCAGTGGAAGACCCACACCACCCGCAAGCTCGCCGGCCAGTGGGAAGACACCGCCGTCGCCTTCACCGACACCCTTGCTTGCCCGGTCCCCGCCTGCCCACTGCCCCGCTTTCAGGTCCGGGGCCTGTGCCGGCACCACGCGCGGCGCTTCCGCTGGCATTGCCGCACCCACCCGGGAGCCGCCGTGGCGCCGTGGGCGGCGCAGCAGCATCCCTGTCTCGCCCCGCACCAGTTCAGCCTCTTGCCTTTGCCTGAGCCGCTGCGTGAAGAAGTCCTCTACGGCCTGCAGCAGGCGGATCCGTGGCTGCGGATCTTCGACCCTCCGCAGGTTCGCCGTATGGTGCGCGACCTCAACGGCGTCACCACCCTCGTCAGTGACATCACGGACCAGCAGCTGTGCCCGCGTTCCACCCGCGACGTGCTGAGGATGCTCGGCCGCGTGCGGACGGCAGTGCAGACGGGGCACGCCCGGTACACCGGCACCGCACCGGCACAGCATGACCTTCTGGACCTGCGTGCGCTCGGCCAGCGCTCTCGCACACCAGCCGGTATCAGAACTCCCAAGACTGTCGACCTGCGCAGCATCAAGCAACGGTGGCTGCGGGACCTGCTGCGCACCTGGACCATCCAGCAGCGCCCCGACGCAGACGAGTTCGGCCGTACCCTGCGCGGCGTCGAGCTGGCCTCCCGGGCCCTCGTACCACGCCCGGGAACGGACGATCCGACGCGGTTGCGCTACGACGATGTCACCGCCGTGGTCGAGGCGTTCCGTACCGCTCTCAAGCTGGACGGCGAACCGGCGGGCTGGAACTATCGCATGTCCATCGCCAGCCACTTTTTCGCTCTGATCGACTACGGCCGCCGTTCCGGAGCCGCGGACAACCTCTCGGCCGCCTTCGTCCGCGATCCAGCCGCCCACCGCATCCCCCAGGAAGAAGCCAACGAGGACGAGATCGGCAAGGCGATCCCCGAACCGGTGATCCGCCAGCTCGACGCCCACCTCCACCTTCTCGGCCAGGGACGGGCCCGAGGCCGGCGCACCCTCGCCCCCGCGGACCTGCAGCTGATGTACCGCACCGTGTACATCCTCCTCAGAGACACCGGACGCCGGCCCCTGGAAGTTCTCTCCCTGCCCCGTGACTGCCTGGAGATGCGCCACGATCAGATCTCCCTGGTCTGGCACAACCACAAGGCCCGTCGCCACCGCCGCCGCCTGCCCATCACCGCCCCCACGGCCCAGGCCATCCACGACTGGAGAACGCGCCGAGACCAGCTCCAGCCCAGCCTCCCGTCCGCCGGCGCCGACCACCTCTTCCCCGCCCTGACCCACCTCGCCACCCGCCCGTACCTGCACACCAGCTATCTCAGCGAGACCCTGCGCGACTGGGTCGACTCCATCCCTCACCTGCACGCAGAAGGTATTGACACACAGGGCAACCCACTGCCCTTCGACCGATCCCTCATCTACGCCTACGCCTTCCGCCACTCCTACGCACAGCGCCACGCCGACGCCGGAACCCCCCTCGACGTCCTGCGTGAACTGATGGACCACAAGTCCGTCAGCACCACACAGCGCTACTACACCGTCTCCCTGAAACGAAAGCGCGACGCCGTCACCAAGCTCGCCGCCCACGTCGTCGACAACCAGGGCCAACCCAGCCCCTGCTCTGACACCGCCTACGAACTGCGCTCCGTTGCCGTCCCCTACGGCGGATGCACCGAACCCAGCAACGTCAAAGCCGGAGGCGGCTCCTGCCCGATCCGCTTCCAGTGCGCCGGCTGCGGCTTCTACCGCCCCGACCCCTCCTACCTCCCAGCGATCGAACAGCACATCAACGAGCTGCGCGCCGACCGCGAAACAGCTCAGGCCATGAACGCCGCCGAATTCGTCATCACCGCCCTCACCGCCCAGATCGCCGCCTTCGAGCAGGTCACCGACCGCATGCAGCGCCGCCTCGCCACCCTTCCCGCCGCACAACGCCAGGAGATCGAAGAAGCCAGCACCATCCTGCGAAAAGCCCGCGCCGGCACCGCCCACACCCTCCTGCCGCTCACGGCTATCTCCAGGACCGGCCCAGCATGAACTCCCACGGCAACCCGCACACCCTCGCCCAGGCCCGCCGCCGGGCCAGCCTCGACAAACGCCAGCGCGTCCTGACCGCGCTCACGGCTCTGGAGCAGCAGGGCAAGAAGATCACCCACGCCGCGGTCGCTCGCACCGCCGGCGTCTCCACATGGCTCACCTACGCCGAAGGCATCCGCGAGCACATTGAAGCCGCACAGCAACGCCAGCAGCCCACCATCCCCCCACCCGCGCACACCCGGAGCACCACCGCAACCCTGATCACAGAACTTGAGCTGGCCAGGCAAGAGATCCGGACCCTGCGGGAAGACAGGGAACGGATGCGGCAGGCAATCCGGCACCAGCTCGGACAGCAACTCGACGCCCTCGGCACCACCCACCTGACCCAACGCCTCGACGACCTCACCCGAGACAAGCAACGACTCGAAGACAGGCTCCAGCGGGCCACCGAAAACAGCAATGCACTCCAGGCCCGTGTCACCACCCTGGAGGCTGACCTGGCCGCAGCACGGACCAGCCTTCGACGAATGATCCGAGAGGAGAACACAAGCCGCTGAACGGGGCTCCCACGGTCACACTCCACGGCACACGACTGTGACTCACAAACAGTCACTGTTCAGCGCGCTGCTTCTACGCCCACTCGACTCCCAACTCGGTCAGCTCAGCACGCTGCTCCGGAGCGAGCTTGTCCCGCCTCGACTTAGCGTTCGAGACCCATACGCCCAGGCGGACCGGTGTGGTCTCGCCCTCCAGCATGATCTCCTCCGAATGCCCCCTGGGGACGCGGTGGTGGCCTTCGCGGGCGATGTACTGGGCGAGGGCCGCCAGGCCCCGCTGGAAGGCCACTGACGCCTTTTCCCGTCCCTTCGCGGCACCCGTGGCCGGTGCGGAGGCGGGCCGTGCAGCGGGCGCTACGCCCAGCTGGGACAGCCGCCGTTGCTGTTCCTCGGACAGATGGGACCAGTCGCGGCGTTGCCGCTGAAGCCACTTCCCGAGGTTGTCACCTTCGTATTGCACGCCGGGTGCGATGTGGGGGAGGACGCCGTGGGGTTCGTCGGCGGCGAGGTCGCGGAGAACGGCGTAGTGGCGTTGCCAGTCGAGTGGCCAGGGGCAGTTCCAGTCCCGGTCGATGGCCGCCAGCTGTTTCGCCCGCTCTGCCGCCCGTACCGGGTTCTTCCCGAGGCCGCCCTTTCGGCGCAGGTTGGCCATGTGCTGGCCCACCGGCATCATCGCCTCGCCCTCGCCCCAGACCGCGTCCTGGCGCGGGGCGAGGTGCCCGGTGGCCCGCCGGTAGGACCGCAGCGCGGCGAGCTTGGTCTCCCAGGCTTCCTCGCCGGGTTCCCAGACCATGCCGGCCTCCGGTGCGTCCAGCAGCTCCTTACGGTGGGGGTCGAGTTCCCCGGCCCGCAGGGCTTTCCTCTGCTGGTGCACCCACCGGCCAAGCGGAAACGACTTCGTGGCGCCCACTTCGACCTCAGTGTCGTAGGGCACGGCTTGCAGGCCGGTGATCTCGTGCTCCTTTCGCCAGCGGAGCAGGGCCTGGTAGCCCTCCAACCAGACGAGGCTTTCGGGCCGGTAGACGCGGGTGCGGAGGAAGGCGGCGATGGTGGCTGCGTCCCGGGGGGAGGAGAAGTGGAGCAGGGCCGACTCGGTAGCGGCGTCGGAGCCGTCGTCTTGCTCCTGGTCCTCGCCCACCTCGCCGCTGGCCCCGACGATCCGCCCCTCTTCGTCGCGCCGGAGGTGGACCTTGCGTTTCCCGCTGGTGAGGGCACGGTTGGCGAGTTGCTCCACGAGGCGCTCCGAGTGGGAGCGCAGGCCTTGGAGCACGGCTACAACGGGTGCGAACGAGGCTGAGGTGATCATGTCGGTCGGGTCCTCGCCGGGCTGGAGGAAGACCGGCACAATGATCCGCGCCGTTTTCGCGGTCCCGTCCGGGTTCGGACGGAGTGCCCGGCCGATGTTCTGGACGATCTCTACCTGGGAGCCGCGGGTGTCGGCGAAGCACACGGCTTCGACTCCGCGCTCGCCGGTGATGTCGACGCCTTCCCCGAGGACGCGGCAGCTGGCGAGGAAGGCGCGGTGGACCCGGCGCCCGGCCGCGTCGATTCCGTTGGCGAACTGCTGCAGGACCTCGCGCCGCTCGGTGACGAGGTGGTCGCCGCACAGCCACGCCGACCACACCCGGTGCGGGGGTACGTGGCGGCCGGCCTCGAGTTCGTAGAATTCCGCTTCGATGGACGACTTCGGCAGCTTGTCCGCCGCCGCCAGGTCCTCGTCCGAGGCGTCGTTGACGTAGAGCTCGGCTGCCGTCTCCGGGAGCTTGTCCGCGAACGCGGCGGCCTCTTCCACCTTCTGGTGGAAGGTCATGACCGTGCGGAGGTTGTACGCGGCGGCGTGCTCAAGGAGCGCGGTCTGCAGCAGCGCCAGCCGCCGGCCCCGCTGCGCCTCCTCCGACTCCCCGAGGACCGGGGAGGGGTCGTGGATCTCCAGCACGTCGATCTCGAACCCGGCGAGGATGCCCCGCTCGATCGCCTCCGAGAGCCCGAGCTCGGCCAGCCACGGCCCGTAGGTCTCAGAGTCCTGGCCCATCGACGCGAGCTCCAGCTCCTGGCCCTCCGCGCCCCACTGCGGCCGGGGCGAGGCCAGGATGCGCGGCGTCGCGGTGAGGTAGAGCCGGAAGTTTGCCGGGATACGGGCGTTGTCGTGGATGGCCGCCCACGGCCTGCCAAGATCGCCTGCGGTTGAGTGCGCCTCGTCCACGATCGCGAAGTCGAAGCCTGCCATCTGCTGGCCATAGAGCCGCTCCCCGCCCGCCAGAGCGGCCTCCAGCGGCCCACGGACGTTCCCCCGACCGAGCGGATCCTCCGGGTCCTCACGGTCCACGAGGGAGGCGTACGTGGCGAACACGACCACCGGCCCCTTCCCGGCCCACAGCGCCAGCTGGATGGGGTTGGTGGTGGTACGCACCCCCAGCGAGTTGAGCACCGGGTCGTTCTCCAGCGAGCACACCGCGACCATCGGGGCCCGGTGCCCCACCAGGCGCCATGCTTGGGCGGTCTGCACGAGCAGGTCCAGGGTCGGCACGGTGACAAGGATCCGTCCGCTGGGGAAGCACTCCAGCGCGCACGAGGCGGCGGTGATCGTCTTACCCGATCCGGTCGCGGACACGATCGTTTCCCTCGCACCCTCCGGCGGCACAGATGATCTTGCAGGGAATCCGACCCATTTCCGGAACCGTGATTTCTGTTCCACCTGGTGTTCTCGGAGCTGGATCAAAAGACTTCTCCCGGCTCGGGAAGGTGACGGAAGCGATCCGGTGTCCGCCGCGTTGGTAGAGGCCGCCGTCTCTTCCGTGGATGGCCCAGGCTCTCACGGCTGCTTCACCGGGTGATGCCGCCATCAGGTGGACGGCCGAGGCAGGCATGTCCGGCCCTGCGCACCCACGGCCGGCTTTGTTCATCAGAGCCGAGTTTGGGAGGCACCGAGGTTCCTGCCAGGGCAGCATCGGGATGCTCCTGGTGAAAGGTGCTGGTCCTGCCACAGATGTCGAAGGTCGAGCTGTTCCGAACCGCCTACGACCCCAAGGCGCAGCTGGAGACGGTCCAGGCACCGTCATGGCGGTAGGTGTCACGGCGCCGCTCTGCGCTCGTGGACCGAGCAGCACCTCGCACCGGACGCCCCCCAAGAGGCCGTAGCCGCGCTCACGGAGCTGATGCAGAGCGGCGCCCTGTCCGGCGTAGGCCGGCCCGGCCAGCTGCGGGTCGAGGCCGGGCGGGACGCCCCGAGCCCGGGCTGAGGAACCCGCCAAGGTCGATTGAGTGCGATAGCTGCCGATCTTGACGTGAGCGACGATGCTAAAAGATTGTTGTATGTGGGTTCAGCGAGTGATCGAACTGACCGGGTGGGAGCCGCTCGGGATCTCCGTCGACTGGGCGGCGATCGAGGGAGAGCTGGGGGTTCCGCTGCCGGCGGACTACAAGGAGCTCTACGAGGTGTTCGGCGGCGGCGTCTTCAGTGATTCCGTCTACTTTCTGGGGCGCGACGAGGGCCCCGCGTTCGACTTCCTGAGACAGTGGCGGGTCGACCTGGCAGTCGACCAGGACAGCAAGCTCAAAAACGTCTCCGCCGTCGATCCCTACGCGATCTACGCGCCGGGCGGCAAGGGGCTGGTTGAGTGGGGCTCCACCGAATGGGCCGACGAGTACTTCTGGCTGATCGATGCCGAGCGGCCGAGCGATTACCCCGTCCTCGCGCGGTCCAATGATATCGGCGCATGGCACCGGTACGACATGTCCACCTCGGAGTTCCTCTACCGCGTCCTTGCCGATGCCGATTTTCAACCCTTCGGGATCGCGCAGTACGACCTCGGCACGACGTTCGAGCCCGGCTCCGGCGACCCCTTCGACGGCCAGCCACTCTGACGAGAGGCTGCCCCCCCACGTTCATGGACACGACAGAGCCGCCTTTTCTCATCCAGATCCGTGAGCCAGGTGATCACCAACTGCCTCCGGAACCGGTCGTCAAACGCTGTTCCTAGAGATCAACGAAGCCACTCCCGCCTCCAACGAGGCCGCCATCAGCGAACTGCTTGCGTACGCAGCCCGCGCCGTCGCCCACAGCCGATAGCGGCCCGCTGCGCACCTGCGTATCCAGCTGCTCAAGGGCAAGCAGCCCAAGCTGACCACCCGCCAGCAGGCTCACCTCGTGAAGGAACACGCCACCGGCGACTACACCGTCGCCGACCTCGCCGAGATCTACTCCGTCAGCCGCGCCACCGTCTACCGCGTCCTCGAACGCGCCCGCGAGAACACATAAGCCCGTCACACATAGCTACTTGTCGGGCGGCGGCAGCTTTACGAGGACAGGGCCACGATCCCCGCGAGTTTGCGGAAACTGAAGGTTCTTCAGCGGGAACCCGAGGGTCTGCGGGTGCCATTGTCGGGGGGTGGGCCCGTGGGTTCGTGGCGAACACGCGGGATCGGCTTCGAGGTCGGCTTGGAGGAGCTGCCGGGCGGAGTCCGCGTAGCGGATGGCGGTCTTCTCGTCGATTCCGAAGACGAGCGCGAGGTGGAGCGGGTCGGCACCCTGTGTGAGGGCCTCTTCGAGCACCTGCGGCGGCTGCGCCGCGCAGCCGCCGAGGAGTGGGCTCCGGGCCCGCTCAGAAGTGGTAGCAGGCGTAGTCGCCGTCGGGGCCCCGGGCGATCCGGTCCGAGCCCCAGCAGTGCAGCATCGGTCCGATGCGGTAGACGGCGGCGCCGCCGACCAGCAGCACGGCTGCGGCGAGCACGGCGGTCACGATCCGCATCACCTTCATCCGGCGTACGACCCACCACGCGCGGGCGACGGCTGCCACCCCCAGGTTCAGGGCGATGGCCGAGACGGGCGCGTTGTTGTGCTGGAGCCCGGGGAAGGCATCTGGGTCTGCGGCCTTCTGGACGGCTGCGTAGGCGAAGAAGAGCAGCACCAGCCCGAGGAGCAGCAGCCCGACGGAGCCCGCTCCGCGCCCGATGTCCCGGCCCCGGCTCGGCGTCCTGTCGGCGTCCGGCGCCGCGGCGGCGTCCGCGCGTACGAGGCGCCGATCGAAGATCGCCCGCAGCCGGTCCGCGTCCTCCGGGTTGCTCAAACCGCGCTTGGGCAGGACGCCGACGCCGACGGCGGACTTGTCGGCGCTGAGCAGCACGAACAGCTCCGGGGTCTCGGCATAGCGCGGGTAGAGGTGCCAGTCGAGGGTGGCCGAGCTGTGGGCGGTGGTGAGGCAGATCCCCGTGTCGTCGACGACGGCGCGGAAGTCGCCCTGCCGCTCGCTGAGCCGGTGGAACTGGCGGGCCTGCAGCCGCGGCCCGGCGGTCATGAAGGCGACGGAGGCCACCAGCGCCAGGTACAGGTACCACGGGGTGTCACGCCGGCCGTCGCCGAGCGTCGACAGAAGGACTCCGACGGCCGTGACCACCAGCGTGTAGATCAGCAGCCGACGCCGGAAACGGCCCGCTCTGGTGACCTTCGCCCGGGTGCGGATCGCTGCCCCAAGGTCGTCGACGGTGAGCCGGTAGGCCAGCTCCACCGGTCTCTCCGCGACGGCGTCCGTCGCTTCCCGGCCCTCGGCCATGTCCCCTCCCCGGCTCGGTGATCAACCGGATCGTAGCGGCGGGGAGGGAGGGGACGTGCTCGGGGTCAGGAGGCAGTTCTGAGAGCGTCGCCGCCCTGGTCGTGACCTGCTGGAACCGTGCTTACCGCTACAGTACTCGCTGTTGGGTTGTTCCCCGAGGCCGAAGACATTCGGGACGCCAGCGGGCACAAGCGCCGCTACCGAGTCGGCGACCGCCTCGCGGAGGGGGCGGGTGAAGTCTTCACCCTCTGGCTTCGGCCGCAATCCAGTTCCGCCAAACGTGGATCGTGTTGGGTACCTCGGGGCGATCGAGTAGCCAAAGAACATAGCCGGCATGTCGCCATGCCCATGGGCTGTCAGATCGAGCGGCAGTTTCCAGCCTGCCGCGCAGATCCTCACTGTCGACGGCTCGAGCAACGCGCAGGTACTCGCGGTCCTTGCAGCGGTAGGCCCTCTGAACGACGATCTCGACCAGGTCAGTAAGTTTCGCCCTGACCGTCTCACTGTGACCAGCGACCGCCACGTCCCGTATGAGGCCCTGCTTCGTGCCCCACTCCTTGGCATGCCGGGTCCACTCCTGCGGATACCTTGCCTCCCATTCCAGGAAGAGGAGCGCATACGGCAGACCCTGCCACGTCCTGATGTCCCCGGGCGGGCGGTTCCACAACGCGTTGGGCAGCGAATACTTCCCGGCTTCGAGGTACATCTCATGTGCCTGCAGGAAGGCCGGATCCCGCCACTGCTCCTGTCCCCCAAGCGGCAGCGTCAAGCGCCACAACTCATTGAACCGACCAAGAGCATCCCGCACGTTCCCCTGGACATCAGCAAGACGGACCAGCGCCGCAGCCCGGACCGTGGGATCGTCGGCTATCAGCCCGAACGCCCAGCCCAACCGCGCGTCCCACGCATGAGCTTCATCAACGCCCGCACCCGCACCCGCTTCCTTTGTCACGCAGGAGATCATCCCCCAGTCACTACACCGAGGTGCATCGGCCCTTGCCTTCATCCAGAACACAGATCGGTCGGACAAGGCGAGAGATATTCAGAAATCCCGAAGTTACGTCAGCAGGAAGCCGACTCCCGACGGGGAAGAACCCCCTGGCCACAGGGTCGAGTACTCAGCGGAGGTCCGGGGAACTCGCGGGATGTCGCACATACGTGGAGTTCCACAGCGCTTCCCGCGCGGCCCTTGCGCACCCGCGGCTACAAGGCTTTGCGTACCGCTGTGCTCGGCCCGTTGAGGAGTTCGTTGATGAGCTGTGTGGTCTCCGTTTCGAGTGAGCAGTCCAAGTCCCGGTTGATCTGTTGCACGCGGGTGATGGCGGTGTGCAGCCCCTGCCGGTTCCCGGCCGCATGCTCGATCCGCATCCAGTCCCGGTAGAGGAGTTCTGCTGTGGGGTCGGCGTCGAGGCCGGTTGCGACGGCGTGGCGGGCGGCGTTGAGGTTGTGGTGGGGGCCTTGGGGGATGCGGTGGGTGGCCACGGTGTGTGCGACGTCGATGATCCGTGTGATCATTTCCTGGGCGTGGGGTTCGGCCCAGGGCAGTGGCCGGCCGCCGAATGGCTTGCCCCGCACCAGGGCCAGTGCCTTCTCCAAGTCGGTCAGGCCTGAGGGGCCCAGCGGCAGTGCGTGTTCGACGAGCTGGAGGAATCGGGTCCAGTCGCAGCGCACGGTGGGGGAGAGCCGGTAGGGGTCTTCTCCGGTTTTGCGGCGCGGTACGTAGAGGTTGCCGGACGGGTCGCTGCCGAGGGAGCTGCGCAGGCCCTGCATGCGCGCGTTGAGGGTGCTTGTCGACCAGGGGCTGACGGGATCCATGTCGGCACACAGGACATCCGCGCTCCGGCCGGGCCGGAAGTACAACAAGGCGGCGAGCTGCGCCATCCTCGGGCCGTGGCCGGTGCTGCCCACGCCCGTCACCTCAACCGGCCCCAGGACCCGGATCTGCGGAGCGTGCTGGTCTTGCGCCTCGCACTCGTCCGCCTCCGGCACCGTGGGCTTCTCGACGGCGGTCGCCGGGTCCCCAGCCTCCGCGGCTTCTGCCGTGTCGGTGTCCGCGTCAGCCGGGGACCCCGGGGCTGAAGGCACGGCTGTTTCGGTGTCCGGTCCGGTTCCGTTGTCGGGCTGGGTCGACGATGCGGTGGGGGAGTGGAGACGGAGCCCGGATGGATCGGTGCTGGCGGTAAGCAGGGCCGGGAAGACCTCGCCGCTCACGTCCGTTGCCGCCGCCGGCGATGGGAGCGAGGCGGCGGCGGTTGCGGGTGCGGCCTCTTCCGGGGATGCCTGTTCGGGCTGGGGCACGCTGTCGAGTTCGTCCGGGACGTGCTGCCAGGGCCCCTCGGCCGGGTGGGGCGGCTGCCCGGACACTTTCAACGCGGTGGTGATCTGCTGGTAGGCGGTGTGCTCGAGGCGCTGGATGGTGATGTTGGTGCCGGCGTGGTCGAGGGTCTGCGGGTCGCTGAGGGAGGCGTTGAGGATCTCCGCTTCGGGGAAGTGTGCGGCCGCCGTGCTCGCTGGGGCGATCAGCGTGACGGGCACGGTCCCCGCCCGGTCGATGACGTCGGCGAACTGCCAGGCCGTGTCCTCGTCCAGGGCGGCTGCGCACAGCAGCAGGTACGGCTGATGCTGGGTGTCGGGCATCTGGTGCGCTTCCAGCAGCCGTTCGCTCAGATCGCGCAGGGCGTGCGCGGCTTGACGCATGTGGGCGATCCGCGCGGTGGGAAGCAGTTGCGGCAGGTCATCGCCGAACCCCACGGTGACGACCTCGACTTCGCTTGCCCACGGACTCATCCCGAGTTCCAGCGCGAGCGAGGTGCACACCTCGGTGATGTGGAGCGGGTTGCCGTCCAGCAGCAGCGCGGGCAGCTGCGCGAGGTTGAGCAGCAGCAGATCGCCTCCCTCGGTGCTGCCGATCGTGACCAGTCCCGGATACGGTGCCGGCACCTCGCGGGCGTCCTCTTCGTCCAGGAGGACGGCATCGGCGGGCAGGGCCCACCAGCCGCCCTGCCCGGAGACGAAGGGCACCGCGGGGTCCTGGGCGAGATCTTCGGGCAACACCTCCACCGCGCGGGCACCGATCCGGGCGGCCCGCAGCGGCGGCAGGACCGCGCCCTCCTCCTGAGCTGCATGGTGGGCCAGCGTCCGCAGTGCCACGTCCAGGCGGGCAGCGCCGCCCGGCTCGGCGGCCGCCGCCAACTGGGCCTCGGTCGTGGACGTCTCCGACGCGATGGCGATTTTCTCGCCGGGCTTGCGGCGGCGGCGCTGCAGCGTACGACGCAGGGCAAGAGCACCGGTGATGGCGGCCGCCAGCAGTGCGCCGGCACCGAGAACGGTGCGCAGGTTCAGCGAGCTGCTGGCCGGAGCGGGCGCCGGGGTCTGCGACGCCGTCGCGGTAGGGGAGGAGTCGGCAGCGGAGCCGGACGTTTGAGCTGACGCCGACGGGGAGGCGGCAGAGGCCGAGGCGCTGACGCTGGGCTTCGGGGTCGCGGAGGCCGGTGCCGACGCAGACTGATCCGGCCCGGGCTGCTCGGCAGGGCGGCTGGCCGGTGCGCTGGGGGCCGAGGATTGTGGTGCGGGCGTGGTGGTCTTGCTCGGCGCGGATGCCTGCTCGTCCCCCGTGCCGTCGCCCGGCTGCTGCTCACCATCGGGCTTCTGGCTGGCCGGGGGAGTGGTCTCCTGACTGCCCGCCTTGTCACCCTGGTCCCGGTCCTGGGGCGGCTGGGCGCCGGGCACAGTGACCTGCTGCCCCGCGTAAATGACGTTCGGGTCGGTGATCGCGGGCAGGCCGTGCGGCTGTTCCTTGCCCCGGCTGGCCTTGAACAGCTGCGGCCATTCGTCGCCGTCGCCGAGCTCCTTCTCGGCGATCTTGGACAGGTAGTCGCCCGGGTGGACCGTGACGACGTGCCCGCCCTTTTCATCGGCTACCAGGGCGCTGTCACCCAGCTGCGTGCGGACGCCTCCCGCTCCAGCTGCCGCGGCCGCGGCGGTCTGGGGCATCTGAAGCTGCCAGCCGGGTTGCAGGAAGCTGTTCGCACGGAAGACCGTGCCGTCGGCCATGGTGTGGCCCTCGTTCAGGGCCGCGATCTCCCGCCACCGCTCGCCGTCCCCCAACTCTCGTTCAGCGATGCCCCACAGGCTCTGCGCGGGCCGCGTCTGGCGCACCGTGTACGTGGTGCGGGACGCCGGTGTGCCCGCTGCGGGCGTCAGATTCTGCTCGGCCTCGGTGGCCCGCGGCACCTGGGCCTTGCCAGGGACGCGCTCCGACGTGGTGGCCGGTGCGGCCTGGGCGTCGGAGGCCAGTGCCGAGCTCGTGGGCAGCAGCACCAGGATGCTGCCGATCAGCAGGGCCGCGGCGCGCTGTGAGGCGCCCATGCCGCGTGGGGCGTGCCAGGTACGGCCCCGTACCTGTGCGATCAGCTCGCGTACGGCGCAGAAGCTGAACTGCGCCCATCCGATCCAGCCCACGCAGGCGAGCAGTAGCAGGAACACGCTGCCGGTGTCCTGCCCATCCAGCAGGTGCATGACGTCGTCGTGGGTGGCAGCCCAGATGATGGGGGTGGCCCAGGCCAGCAGCAGCGGCAGTCCGGCGACCGCGACCGCCAGGACCAGCAGGCTCAAGCCGGCCTTGAGGACCCGCGCCAGGGTGCGGCTGGCGGTTGCGGTGGGGGAGGGGGTGGTGCGCATCATGGTCCTTCGGGAGCGGTGATGCCGTGCAGGAGGGTGGCTTTGCCGTGGCCGGTCACCGACAGAGAGCCGATCCCGACCACCGATAAGAACTTGGTGTCGTAGGAGCCGGTGACCGTGACGGTGAGGGTCTTGCCGTCGCCGGAGACGCTGACCGTGCCGGTGGCACCGGCGGAGCGCAGGTAGGACTGGGCTGCGGCGGCCGCGGCCTGCGGATCCGCGACGATCGCTCTCCCGCTGATCGCGTCGGCGGGATCGATGGCCTGCCCGCCGGCTCGCGCGGCTTCGCCGGCGATGTAGTCCGCGCGTTCTGTGGCGCGCATCTTGCTGCCGCCGTCGACGGCGATGCCGATGATCCCGATCAGCGCGATGACGCACACGGCGACGAACACGGTGACGCCTCCGGCATCGTCCAGCCGCGCTCGGCGCAGGCAGATCTGGCGGAAGATCATCAGTCGCCTCGTGTGCGAAAGGCGTTGGGTTCGTGGGGTGGGTGGGAGGGGGTGGCTGGGTGTTGTGGGTTGGGGGTTTGGGGGGTTCGCTCGGTCGGTGGGTTTGACGGGTGGTGTTCGGGATTGCTGAGGGTGTGGCCTGTATGCAGGAGGGGGGGGTGTGCGGCGGGGTCTGTTGCGGGGGGTGGTGGTCGTGGTGTTGACGTTGGTGCGTTGGGCTGGTGACGGCGACGGTGACGGTGTTGGTGTGGGGGAGGGGCCGGCGGGGTTCGAGCAGGAGTTGGTGGACCGGTTTTTGTTGGCGGGGTTGGGGGCGGGGATCTCGGACCGGTCGTTGGCGGAGGATCGGTCGGTGTTGTTCGACTTCCTGCGGTTCGCGGGCCGTCGGGTGTGGTCGGTTCGGGCGCAGGATGTGGATGGGTGGCTGGCCTGGTTGCGGGGGGAGCGGCATTTGGCGAGGTCGACGGTGTATGACCGGGCGAACACGATCGCCCGGTTCTACGACTTCCTGACCGCCCGGTATCAGAGCGAGATTCATGTGCGGACGGGGTGTGGGGTGGTGCAGCCGGTCGATGAGTTCAACCGGCCCAGGCACGCCGGCTACGGCCTGGTCCGGGTTCCTCCCACCTGCGTGGAGGTGGCCGGTTTGTTCGAGGGGTGGCGGCAGGCGTTGCCGGGGGCGCGGAAGTATCTGCCGGCGGCCCGGAATTATGTGGTGGCGTCGTTGTGGCGGCGGGTGGGGCTGAGGTTGAACGAGTCGGTGATGCTGGATGTCGGTGACTGGCGTCCGGATCTGGGCGCTTTCGGGAAGCTGCATGTCCGTTACGGCAAGGGCAGCCAGGGCCGCGGCCCGAGGGCGCGGTTGGTGCCGGGGATCGACGGGGTGGACGTGCTGCTGGGGTGGTGGCTGGCCGAGGTCCGCCCGCATTTTCCCGGCGACCACACCGATCCGCGGGCGCCGATGTTTCCCGGCGAGCGCCGCACCGCGGGCGGCCGTGTCGGTGCGTACGCGTTGCGGGCGGGGCTGGCCGGTGCTGTCGAGCGGTTCGTGCCCGCGTGGTCGGGCCGGTTGTCTCCGCACGGGCTGCGGCATTTTTGTGCCTCGTCGCTGTACGGGCGGGGCGTGGACCTGAAGGCGATCCAGGAGCTGCTGGGCCATGAGTGGCTGGCGACGACGACCCGCTACATCCATGTGCGTGCCGAGCACATCGAGCACGCGTGGGTTCAGGCCAATGCGCGGGTGGCCGGCCGCCTGGGCGAGGGGCGGGGGTGCTGATGCGGTGGGAGCTGCGGGAACGGGCGGCCGAGCGCCAGATCACGACCTCCGCTGAGCTGCGCCGCCGGCTGGCGGCGGCGGGCCTGCGGATCAGCGCGGGGAAGATGTCCGGGTGGTGGTCGACCACGCCGGTCAGTGTCCGGCTGGACGACCTTCAAGTGCTCTGCGCGGTGCTGGCGTGCGAGCCGTCCGATCTGCTCGTCCGCGAAGTGACCGCGCCCTCTGCTCGGCCCCGGCTGCAGCCCGCTGTACCGGCCCGGGGCGCGGGCGCGGTGGTGCAACGGCTCGGGCCGCTGCGCCGCTCGGTGCCGCCGCTGTGACCGGCCCGGCCCGCAGCAGGGCGATGTGCACCGTGTGCGGGCGGCGGCCGCCGGCGATGCCACGGGTGGAGTTCTGCTTCACCTGCTGGCCGGGCGGCCCGGTCACCCCACCGCCCTGCCTGCGCTGCGGCTCGACCCGCCTCTACTACGCGGCAGGGCTGTGCGAGCGCTGTCATCCGTCCGCGATCCCGCCGCCGGACTCGTGCACCAACTGCCTGGCCTGGGGCGCCACCCGGAACCTGCGCTGGCTGTGCAAGGGCTGCGCCTCGTGGTGCCGCAAGTACACCGCCACTGCCGCGTGCGCCGTGTGCCGGCACGACGCAGTCCTCGACGGGGACGGGATCTGCAGGCTGTGCCGCAAGCAGGCCACCCTCACCCGCGGCACCCACATCCTGATCCCGTGGCAGGAGGTCAGCCGGCGTGGGCAGCAGCTGTTCTTCGCCGATCTGTTCTCCAGCCGCTTCCGCGGCGCCGCGATCCCTGAGCCCGTACCGCTGCGCCCTGAGCCGGTGCCGCCGCCCGCTCTCCTGCAGCCGGCCCTGTTCGATGCGGTCCGCACGCTGCGTCACCGTGGCACCGAGGGGCTGGCCCGGCGCGCGGATCCCCATCTTGCGGCGTGGGTGGAGCAGTTCACCCGCGAGGACGTGATCCGCTACAGCTGGAGCCGTGACCTGACCTGGCGGGTCCGTACCAGCGTCAATATCGTCCTCGGCTTCCTGCAGGCCCCGGGCGCCGCGCTCACCGCCGACGATGTCGCCGTGCTGATGGAGGTCAACCTGCCCCACGGGCATGTGAGCGCCATCCTCGAGAGAGCCGGCCTGCTTCACAACGACCGCCTTCCCACGGTGATTGCCTGGGCCGAGCAGCAGATCACCGCGCTGCCCCCCGTCATGGCCGACGAGGTCCGCGCGTGGCTGGCCATCATGCACGAAGGCAGCGACGTCCCGCCGCGGCGCCGTCCCCGCTCAGAGACAACCATCCGCCTCCACCTGCGCTGGGCCCTGCCCGCCCTGACCCGATGGGCTGCCGACGGCAAGACCTCCCTGCGCGAGATCACCCCCGCCGACGTCCGCTCCGCCCTCCCACCGACCGGAGCCAACCGGACCCGGATGGGCCAGGGACTGCGCTCCCTTTACCGCGTCCTGAAAGCCCAGCGCCTGGTGTTCACCGACCCGGCCGGCCAGGTCAGGACCGGCTTCCCCGACCCCACCATCCCGATGCCACTCCGGGTCGAGCACATCCGCGCCGCCCTCGACTCCGCCGACCCGTCCCGGGCGCTCCTGTGCGCGCTGATCGCCTTCCACGGCCTGACCGCCCATCAGATCCAGCACCTGCAGCTCACCCATGTCTGTGACGGTCACCTCGTCGTCGACGGCCGCCGGGTTCCACTGGCCGAGCCGGTCAGCCTGCGCCTGGCCGCCTACCTCGACCACCGCCGCAGGCGCTGGCCCGCCACCGCCAACCCCCACCTGTTCATCCACTACCGCAGCGCCACCACCACCGCGCACGTCGGCCACCGCTGGATCAACCTCCGTCTCGGCCCCCACCTGACCACCCGCGCCCTGCGCAACGACCGCCTGCTCGACGAAGCCCTCGCCACCGACGGCGACGCCAAACGCCTCGGCGACCTCTTCGGCATCAACACCCGCACAGCACAGCGCTACACCAAGACCGTCGGGCACTCCAGCTTGCAGCGTCTGGGGCCTGGGAGCCTGGATGCGCACCGGTGAGTCGCCCCGTTTCGCTGGCTGCACGAGACCCCGGGACCATCGTGCCCCGGGGGCTCGTGCGGTCCCGCTCAGCGACCGGACGACGAGGGTGTCATGTCATGCCCATTCGACTCCGAGTTCGGCGAGGGCGGCGCGCTGCTCCGCGGTGAGTTTGTCTCGTCTTGCGCGAGTGTTGGAGATCCATACGCCGAGCTTGTGCTGGTGCTCCTGGCCGTCGATGACGACGGCTTCGACGTGACCGCGCGGTACTGCCTTCTGGGTGCCCTCGCGCTGGATCCACTGTGTGAGGGCTGTCAGGCCGCGTTGGAACGCTTGCTGTGCCTTGCCAGGGCCCTTCGCCGCGCGCCCGGCTGCCGGGGCTGGGGCGGGCCGTTCGGCGGGCGTTACGCCCAGCCTCGCCAGCCGCTGCTGCTGTTCTTCGGAGAGCTCCGTCCAGCTGAGGCGTTGCCGCTGGAGCCATTTGCCGAGGTCGTCGCCTTCGTATTGCACGCCGGGGGCGATGTGGGGGAGTGCGCCGTGGGGTTCGTCGGCGGCGAGGTCGGCGAGGACGCGATAGTGGCGTTGCCAGTCCAGTGGCCAGGGGCAGTTCCAGTCCGGGTCGATCGCGGCCAGCTGCTCGGCGCGCTTCTGCGCTCGTTCCGGGTCCTTGCCCAGGCCGCCCTTGCGGCGGAGGTTGGCCATGTGCTGTCCGATGGGTACCATCGCCTCGCCCTCGCCCCACACCGCGTCCTGCCGCGGGGCGAGGTGTCCGGTGGCGCGTCGGTAGGAGCGCAGCGCGGCGAGCTTGGTCTCCCACGCTTCCTGGCCGGGCTCCCAGACCATCCCGGCCTCCGGGGCGTCCAGCAGGGTCTTGCGCCGCTCCTCCAGCTCACCCGCCCGCAGCGCCTTCCGCTGCTGGTGCACCCACCGCCCCAGCGGAAAGTCCTTCGTGACGCCCACTTCGACCTCGACATCGTAGGGAACGGCGTAGAGCCCGGTGATCTCGTTCTCCTTCCGCCACCGGAGCAGGGCCTGGTAGCCCTCCAGCCACACCAGCGACTCGGGCCGGTAGACCCGTGTGCGCAAGAACGCAGCGATCGTCGCCGCGTCCCTCGGGGTGGAGAAGTGCAGCAGCGATGACTCCACCGCGCCCTCGGTTTCGGCCTGCCCGCCCGCGCCTTCGGTCGTTGTGCTGATGATCCGCCCGTCCTCATCCCGCTTCACGTGCACGTGCCGCTGCCCGCTGGTCAGCGCCCGGCTGGCGAGCTGCTCGACGAGGCGTTCCGAGTGTGAGCGCAGGCCCTGGAGTACGGCTACGAGGGGGCGGAAGCTGGCGGAGGCGACCATGTCCTGCGGGTCCTCGCCGGGTTCCAGGAACACCGGCACGATGATCCTGGCGACCTTCGTGGTGCCGTCGCGGTTGAGCCGTAGGGCCCGGCCGATGTTCTGGACGATCTCGACCTGGGAGCCGCGGGTGTCGGCGAAGCAGACGGCTTCGACTCCTCGTTCTCCGGTGATGTCGACGCCTTCCCCGAGGACGCGGCAGCTGGCGAGGAAGGCGCGGTGGACCCGGCGGCCGGCGGCGTCGATGCCGCCTGCGAACTGGCGCAGTACCTCGCGTCGCTCGGTGACGAGGTGGTCGCCGCACAGCCACGCGGACCACACCCGGTCCGGGGGGACGTGGCGGCCGGCCTCGAGCTCGTAGAACTGAGCGTCGATCGACGATTTCGGGAGCCGGTCCGCGGCGGCCAGGTCGTCGTCGGAGGCGTCGTTGAGGTACAGCTCCGCTGCCGTCTCGGGCAGCTTCTCAGCGAATGCGGCGGCCTCCTCCACCTTCTGGTGGAACGTCATGACCGTACGCAGGTTGTACGCCGCGGCGTGCTCCAGGAGCGCGGTCTGCAGCAGCGCCAGCCGCCGGCCCCGCAGCGCCTCCTCCCACTCCCCGAGGACCGGGGAGGGGTCGCGGATCTCGAGTACGTCGATCTCGAACCCGGCGAGGATGCCCCGCTCGATCGCCTCCGAGAGCCCGAGCTCGGCCAGCCACGGCCCGTAGGTCTCGGAGTCCTGGCCCATCGACGCGAGCTCCACCTCCTGGCCGTGCGCGCCCTTCTGCGGCCGGGGCGAGGCGAGGATACGCGGGGTGGCGGTCAGGTAGAGCCGGAAGTCGGCGGGGATCCGCTGGTTGTCGTGGATCGCCGCCCACGGACGACCGAGATCACCGGCCGTGCCGTGGGCCTCATCCACGATCGCGAGGTCGAAGCCTGCCATCTGCTGCCCGTACAGCCGCTCCCCGCCCGCCAGAGCGGCCTCCAGCGGCCCGCGAACCTTCTGCCCACCCGTCGGGTCCTCCGGGTCCTCGCGGTCCACCAGCGAGGCGTACGTGGCGAACACGACGACCGGCCCCATCCCGGCCCACAGCGCGAGCTGGATCGGGTTGGTGGTGGTGCGCACCCCCAGCTCGTTCAGCACCGGGTCGTTCTCCAGCGAACACACCGCGACCATCGGGGCCCGGTGGCCCACCAGACGCCACGCCTGGGCGGTCTGCACGAGCAGGTCCAGGGTCGGCACCGTGACGAGGATCCGGCCGCCTGTGAAGCACTCCAGCGCGCTCGCGGCGGCCGTGATCGTCTTGCCCGATCCAGTCGCGGACACGATCGTTCCTCGGATCCCTCCCGGGGGCACAGAGGATCTTGCAGGGAATCCGACCCATTTGCGGAAGCTTGATTTCTGCTGAACCTGGTGTTCTCGAAGCTGGATCAAAAGAGTTCTCCGGGCTCGGGAAGGACTTGTTCGACGGAAGCGATCCGGTACCTGCCGCGCTGGTAAAGGCCGTCGTCTCTTCCGTGCACGGCCCAGGCTCGCTCGGCCGCTTCGTCGGCTGACGCGGCCATCAGGTGCACGACGGGGGCGGGCATGCCCGGGCCGGAGCAGCCGGCGGTGGGCCGGGCACCGACCCGGTAGACGCGCTGCCGGCAGATTTCCGGACCCGTGACACCGGACCGTTCGGCCTCGGCCACATCGGTCATCAGCCGCTGCAGACGCTGCTGTTCGTAGCGGGCGGCACGCGGGTCGCGGGAGGGCGTGTACGCGGCCATCTGCTCCTCGGCCATCAGATCAGCGATCCGCTCCCACTGAAGACACCGCGCCTGCGCGATGTACAGCTCGCTCAAGTGATGTGGCTCGGGCGGGGCCGTCCTCGCCTTGTCGGTGCGTTCTCGAGCCATACGTACCTGCGCATCCACATGGTGGCGATCGAGCCCGACGGCGCTCGCGACCACACCGAGGCGGGCAAGTTCATGGGGAAGATACTCGTAAATCAACACGCCAACTGCCCCCTGCCGGGTGTCCCTGATTTACGCCAATGCTACATGCTGCATCACATCATGATGCAGACATGCGAACCCCCTATGCGAACTCGCTCGGCATCCCGCTTCCCGACCCTGATGTTCACCGCGCATCGGGGTACACGGCCCGCATGGCACCGAAGACCGAACGCATCGAGTTCCTGCGGGCCGTGCGGCAGCTGCACCGCGTCCGCTCCTTCTACGCTGTGGGTGTCCTGCTGTGGGCGGGATCCACAGCCTGGACCGGTTGGCAGGCCCCCGGGAGCCGGCAGATGTGGGTGTCCGTCCTTCTCCTGGCCGTCTTCACCGCTCTCCTCGCCACCGCAGGCCTGGCCCTGCGACGTCTCGCAGTCCCCCCGACAGGCCGGCCCGCACATCACGCCGCCCCACACAAGGCGGCAAGCACTCGCCACGCCCACGCCTGAGGACCCGTCAGCCTGCCTGCAGGAGCCGGCCAGACCACTTCGGAGGCACCGCCCACGCCTGTGGGGGCGATGGCCGGGCATACGGGCTTCACTTCCCATCGAGAGGGGCTCGTCATGCTCGGCATAGTCGCGGCAGTGCTGTTCTTTATCGCGTTCTTCCTCAACGCGGCGGGGATCAGTACCAATCACGCGTTCTCGTCAGTCAACGTCATGCTCCTGGGGCTGACCGCGCTGGCCCTGCACGTTGCGGGGATCGGCAGCACCTGGTCCCGTAGGCGCTGACCCGGCGTCAAGGCCTTAGAACCCGCAGAGGCCAGCCGAAGAGACCATGACACCCCCCACTCTTGTTGCTGCTCGGGCCGCAGGCCCGTTGGCCTGTCCCGCGCAGCGGGGCCGGCCTCCCGTGGCGCGAAGCGCCACCCGGCGGCCGGAGCGCAGCGAAGGCCGCCGGGTGGGGGCGC
>NZ_JBEYWX010000026.1:0-107414 GCF_040644655.1 Streptomyces sp. NPDC046931 | reverse complement strand
CCCTGCCACTTCTGGGCACCGCCGCCCTGCCACTTCTGGGCCCCGCCGCCCTGCCCGCCGTGCGACTGGCCGCCGTGGTGGTCGTCCCTGGTCAGGGTCAGGGCGTCGCCGCCGGCCCGCACGTAGGCGTGCGCGGCGGGAGCGGACAAAGCGACGGCGGCGGCAACCGCCGCGGAAGCGAACATGGTCCGGGTCACTCGCATCAGAGGTCGTCCTTTCGCCGCCGCCGCGAAGGCCGGCACCACGCCGGCACAGCGGAATCGCAGCAGCAACGTGATTACCCTCAACCCGACCCCCGCCCTGCACCGCTGAAGGACACGGCAAGGGCGCGAGCCCGTACTCCCTCCGGGTGTCTCCAGACTGAAAAGTAACCCGATCGGCCCCACCCCGATCAGCACGCCGATCAACCGTCATCTCGCCGGTGTCGGGGACCGTCTGCCGTTGTCCATCCGCCCCAGTTCCCGGTTCGGTGGCATGACATCAGATCCCTTCCGCCTCGTCGTCAGCCCTGTCGGGGCCGTCGGTCTCGTCAGCGCCCGGCTTCTGCGGGGCCCCGAGCCGTTCCGGTGCCAGGGACGATGACGACCTTGCCGACGACCTGGCCGGATTCGGCATGCCGAAGCGCTGCGGCGGCCTGCTCGAGCGGGTAGACCCGGTCGATCCGCGCGGTGATGGTTCCGGCACGGAGGAGTGTGAGGACCTGGGTGAGGTCGCCGCGCAGCCGGGCGCGGTACTGCCCAGGGTGGCGGGCCTTGCCGGCCCACAGGTTGAAGAAGTGGGCGTTGCGGCGGTTGGGCAGAAGGTTCCACAGCGCGAGCCGTGCGACGAGCTTGAGGACGGTGAGGGTGCCGTTGCCGGCCTGGTCGCGGGTCGAGGCGCTGCCGTAGGACACGAGGGTGCCGCCGGGGGCGAGCATGCGCCAGGAATCCTTGATGCCTTTGCCGCCGACGTGGTCGAAGACGGCTGCCACACCGTCCGGGACGAGTTCGCGGACACGGGCGGGGACGTCGTCGCGGTAGTCGACCGGGACGGCGCCGAGAGCACGGACGGCTTCCTGGTTGCGGGCGGAGGCGGTGCCGATCACGTGGATACCGCTCGCGCGGGCCAGTTGCACCAGCACGCTGCCCACACCGCCGTTGGCACCGTGGACGACGACGGTGTCGCCGGGCTTCGCCTTCGCTGTGTGGTGCAGCATGCGCCAGGCGGTGGCACCGTTTGTGACCAGGGTCTCGGCATCGGCCGCGGCCACACCTTCGGGGACGGGCACGAGATCGGCGGCGTCGAGCAGGACGTGATCGGCCCAGCCACCGGTCTTGGTCAGGGCGGCGACCCGCTGTCCGACCGCCGGCCGGGTTTCGTCCCCGACCGGGGCTCCCAGCGCTTCGACGGTGCCGACGAGGTCGTAGCCGGGGACGAAGGGGAAGGCGGGCATGTCGTAGTACTTGCCGCGCCGCATCTGCTGTTCGGCGAAGGTGACACCGCTGGCTTCCACACGGACGAGGGCCTGGCCGGGCCCCGGCTCGGGCAGCTGCCGCACGCGGACCTGGAGGGACTCGGGCTCGCCGACGGAGGGGAGGACGATTTCGGTGGCCTGCATTGCTGACTCCTTGTGTGTGGAGAGCGTTGAGAGTGATTGGTCACTCACTTGCTAAGCGAACGAATGCTGAGTGCGCGATCGCCAGAAGAGTCTCCGCGAGGAGCGTGCTGCGGAGTCGCTGCTACATGAGTAATTAACCACTCACACTTTAGGCTGTCAACGGTCTGGCCCCCCTGCCAGGCCCGGCCGTCCGGAAGCGGGGCCCGGGAGCCGGCGGGGGCAGGGGTGACCGGGGCGTCTCAGCCGGCCGCGTTCTCGGTGCGCAGCCTCACCAGTTCCTCCAGCCGTCGGAGGCTGCCGTCGAGCGCTTCCGTCACGGGGCGCTCGCCGGGGTCGTGGCGGGTGTCGAAGAACGACAGGTGCACGGTCACCTCGCTGGCGCCGCTGCCGATGCCGGCGACCTGCAGCCAGCCGGCGTAGGAGCCCTCGTCACGGGTGCCCCACTCGATTCGCAGTTGGTCCGGGCGGGCGCTGAGCAGTGCGGACATGTCCTGCTCGGCGTGATCGTCGTGCACGGTCACGGCAGGCGGGTCCTCCGCGTGTACGTGCAGAGCCTCCGGCAGCCAGCCATTCAGCTGGTCGAGGTTGGCGGCCTGGTCGAAGACGTGCTCGGGCAGGGCCGGCATGGTGCGTGAGCGCTCGTACTCGGTCATCGGGTACCTCCTCGCCTCGGCGTACACGTGGTCGGGTGCCCGTTTTGCGGCCCCTGAAGTTCGTGTGGCGCCCTTCGGTGTGCGTGCACATGCCGCTTCCCCGCCGGTCGCGACACGTTCAGCGCACCGGGAAGCCGAAGGAGTACCCCTGCTGCTTCAGCCACGGCAGGACCTCGCGAAGGGCGGCCACGCTCTGGGAGCGGTCCCCGCCCGCGTCGTGGAAGAGGACGGTCGGGCCGTTGGATATCTCCTTCTTGACGGTGGCGATGACGGCGGCGGTGCCGGGGCGCTCGAAGTCCTTGGAGTCGACGTTCCAGCCCAGCGGCCGCATCCCCCGGGAGGCGGCGAGCCGACGGCTGTACGGGGTGAAGGCACCACCCGGGGCTCGGTAGTACAGCGGCCGGACACCCCCGGACGCCTCGGTGATCATGCGTTCGGCGTCCAGGATCTGCTGTGACTGGTAAGTCTGGGACTTGGTGGCCATGGTGGTGTCGTGCGAAACGGTGTGATCGCACAGCCGGTGCCCGGCCGCGACCACCGCCTTGACCAGGTCCGGGTGGCTCCGGGCCTGCGTTCCCACCATGCAGAACGTGGCCTTCACGCCGTTCTCCCGCAGCACCCGCAGCACCTGGGGCGTCCAGACGGGGTCGGGTCCGTCATCGATGGTGATGTTGACCCCCCGGGTGCCCCGGTCCGAGGCGTGGGCGATGTCCGCCGAGACCGGCGACCCGCCTCGGGGCTGGGGACGCGCGTTTGGCGCGGAGGAGTGCGCCGAGGCATCCGCCCTGGCGGGCCGCTCCTCGACAGGACCGGCCTGTGCGGTCCACACCGACGTGGCGGCGGCCACTGCCGTCACCCCGACCGCCGCCGCGAGCACCCGGCCGTGCCATCCCCGTCCTGCGCGCCTCACCATGTCAGCCCCGCTCCTTGCCGTCTCCGTGGGTTACGTGCACCCGTCATGACGGAGGAAGACGGCCGGAGGATGCGTCCGTTACCGATCACGGACAATTCCGCGGGCATTCGGCGACAGGCCGGGTGCCGCAACACGCAACGGGACGACGGGCCGAGCGCGTGAGCGTGACCCTGAACCCGGTTCGGCGGAGCGGCCGGAGACAGTGGCAGCGGAGAGCGGGCGTGAATAAGTCCCGCTGCTCAGAGGCTGATTGCGTACGCCTTGCGCAGTGTCTCGTGCACGGTCCAGGTCGTACGGTCGCCCTCGCTCAGCACCGCCATGTCGCCCGGCCCGACGTGCAGCGTGGGCCCTCCCTCGACCTCGATCGTCGCGGAGCCACTGATCACCACGAACAGCTCGTTCGCCTCGGTGTCGGTCACGACGCCGGGTGTGATCTGCCAAACACCCCGCAGCTGTTGCCCGTCCTCCGATTCCCAGACCACCTTGCCGGTCACCTCGGGCGTGCCGGACACGATCTGCGCCGGGTCGAGCGGCTCGGGTTCGAGCTCTGCGTCGGGGATGCGGACTACGAAGCTGTGGGTCATGGCGTGACCCTAGCGGGACCCTCTGCGGCCCATCCGCCGACACTTTGTCGGCTGCCGGCCCCGATCGCAGGACACATCGCCGCGCATCGAACAGCAGATCGCCCGTGATCGAGCAGCACGAGCGGCGAGGGAAGCAGTTCGCGAGGGCGTTGCACCGGCAGAGCAAATGATCCACAAAGGATCGTTGGTGATCTCTTGTCCGGCGCCTTCCCGGTCACGGCCCATCCGCCCCGTACGGTGGCCACGGCGGGAGCCGATCCCCGCCGATCGGTCTTTCTTACCAGGTGGGGGAGTGGATGACACCCAGGCGCCGGGCACTGTTGGCTGCCATGGCGGGAAGCGTGCTCGCCGGCTGCTCGGGCCCTGGCAAGAGCACATCGGGCGACACGATCTCCGCGTCCGACTCACCCGCCACACCCGAGGCGACTGAGGCGGGCGCCCCCACCCTTGGCCCGTCGCCCACAGCGTCTTCGGTCAGCCGCGCGGAGATAGTCGCCCGCTACCGCCACGCCATACCCCGTACCTGGGGGTTCGATGCGCCGGGAGTGGTGCGCGCGCTCCCGGCCGGCAGACGCGTGGTCGCATTGACCTTCGACGCCTGCGGCGGCCCCGGCGGCAGCGGCTATGACCGGGCACTGATCGACTTCCTCCGCGAGCGGAAGATACCGGCGACCCTCTTCCTCAACTCCCGCTGGATCGACGCCAACCCGTCGGCCTTCCACCGACTGGCCGCCGATCCGCTGTTCGAGATCGCCAACCACGGCACCCGGCATCGCCCGCTGTCGGTGACCAGGCGCTCCGCCTACGGCATTCGCGGCACCCGCAACGCCGCCGAGGTCTACGACGAGATCGCAGGCAACCGAGCCAAGCTCACCGGGCTGCTGGGCGCCCCGCCGCGCTTCTTCCGCTCCGGCACCGCATACTGCGACGACATCGCGGCACGGATCGTGACCGACCTCGAAGAGCGCTTCGTCAGCTTCTCCGTCAACGGCGACGGGGGTGCGACTTTCACGCCGGAACAGGTCCGTACCGCCGTGGCCTCCGCCCGCGACGGATCCATCGTCCTGTGCCATATGAACCACCCCCGGGGCGGCACCGCCCGCGGAATCGCCGCCGCCGTTCCCCACCTGCTGGCCAATGGCCACACCTTCGTCCGCCTCTCGGACGCGCTGCGGTAGGGGCGCCTGCCGCCCACCGGGGCGCCACTCGCCCCGGATCCCCGGATCCCCGGATCCCCGGATCCCCGGCGCAAGCGTCTCCCCACGAGGCGGCGACCAGGCACTACCGGGAAGACGCTTGCGCCGGGGAGAGGAAAACTCGCGCGCTGCACCAGCCCCAGGGACTGACGGCGCATCGCGGTGCTGCCCCAACGCGGAACCGGTGGGATTCGTCGTCGCGGCGCACAGGCCGCGGACCTCGGCAACGTCCCCCTGGCGAACGTCTTTCGGCGTGCGGGCCATATCGATTTCGAGCGGAGATCAACAGGGCCTGGACATGCTCGAAGGTGGCGCTGAAGTTCCCCGGCGGCTCCGCGTGAAGAGGGCTATCGTGCTCAACGGGGGCGTGGTGAGAGCCCGCTGAGGTTCCTGGTGCTCGACGCTACGGGGGACGAATGTACGTACTGTCCATGGCAGCGCTGCTCGAAGAGGCCGCGGCGGACGTCCGCAACCAGACCGGAAACATCCGGGCCTTGAACGAGCTGCTCCGGCCGGAGAACCTGATGCGGCTGAGGGAGTTCGCACGGGCGTACTGCTTTCTGGCCTTCCACAGCCGCGACATCGAGGTCGCCGACTACGTGCGCGCGGGCACGCTGGCCGACGACAGCGGCCCCGACGTGCTGGTGCTGTTCGCGCTGGACGAACCCGCCCCCATCGCGGTGCCCGTGGGGGCCGGCTCTCTGCGTTCCTGGGTGGATCTGGACGTCGGCGTTCATCCCTCGTACCGGATGGTCCGGGCGCTGTTCGACGGGCGCCCGGCGCCACCTCTGCCGGGGCTGGTCGCCCTGGACGACCTGGCCGAGGAGTGTGAGGCGCTCTACCTGCCCCTCGGCGATCTGGACAACGAACGCGCGGTACGGCAGCGCCTGCGCCGGGTGCTGGCGCTGATCGGCCATGTCAGCGGCACGGCGAAACCAGGCAAGTACCTCGATGACCTGGGTCTGGAGCTGTACCGTCAGGGGGTCGAGCACATACGGACGGATCGGATCTCGGCGCGGGAGTGGCTGCTGCGGGCGTTCGACACCACGCGCGCCAACCTCGGTGACATCGTCACCACCATCGGCCTGACGGGACTGACCCCTTGAGCGGGCCCGCGCTGGTCACTGCCCCCGCGCCGGGCACCGGACCGCTGCTGGAGATCATCGATACACTGCTCGCGGAGGCGCTGCTCGCCGGGCAGCAGGCCACGGCTTTACGGTTCCATGAGGTGTCCCCGCCCTCCGTCGCATATCAGCTCCGCCGAAACCGCGTCCTGCTGATGCTGACCGTGCTGGCCGAGGAAGAGATCGGGCTGCGTTTCGCTGCGGACCTCCCCTTCGTCGTCTCCGGACCCGCCGCGCAGGCCGGTGCCCCGTTCGCCGGGTACACCACACGATGGCCGCAGCACACGCCGAGCCGGTGGGTCAGTGAGCTGTTCGTCCGCTGGCAGACCTCCGGCCCCGGCGAGGAGGGGGAGGAGGACCGGGAGCAGGCCGAGGGGCGGCGGATGGCGCTCGTCGACCGGCTTCTTCGCGCGGCGCTCTGGCACTGCGTCACCACCGACGCGCAGGACGCCGTACCGGCAGCGGTACGCCTCGTCGTCGAGCTGGCCGCCACCGGACAGGTGACGGACGTGTCCGCGGCCGGTGACGCCGTGGCGCTGCTGCTGCGTGCGGCAGGGGAGGACACGGTCTCCGCCGGTGCCCTGGCACGCGTGTTCACCGGCGAGGCGCTGCCCGCTTCGCCCGAGCAGTGGGTGAGCGGCCCCCTCGACTGGCCGGAAGAACCGGTGGCCGTCCTGAGCCGGCCCGCGCAGCGCGCGCTGAACTGGCTGCTGACCTACCTGCACACACGGCTCGGCCAGGTCCGGGCCGCCTCCGACTTCGACTCCTGGGCGGCGGCGCTGGCCGGGGTCACCTGCGCCGGCGTCGTCTGCCTGAGCGGACTTCGGCACGCGGTGGACCGGCTGCCGCTCGGATTGCGGACCGTGCGTGCGCAGTTCGAGGAGTTGCACGCGGACTTCCCGGCGCTGTGGTTCGCACTGGAACTCGTCGGCATGGCCGAGGCCGTGGACTACACGCGTCGGCTGGCGGAGGGGTTCCGCCGGCGGGGAGACACCGACGGGAGCCGTTTCGCTCGTGAACGGGCCCTGCTTCCAGAGTCGTTGATGAACGCCCGGGAGGTGCCGCCGGTGTGGCTGCGTCCGAGCTGGCGTACGGTCACCGCGCTGGTCGACCCCTGGCCCACGCTCCGCCGGGTGGACGACCCGGCCGCCTACCGGACGACGCCGATCACCGAGAAGGAGGTGTGGGCCCATCTCGCACGGGGCCCCCGCAGACCGGATCTGGGGTCCCTGGCCGAGACACTCGACCGCTATCCATGGCTGGACTTCGCGCACGGGCTGCGGGCGGAGACCTACGCGGCCCAAGGCGACGTCGAGTCCGCGCTGTCCGCGCTGGTCCCGGCACTGGTACTGGCGCCCGAACAGGCCGCGGGCTGGCATCTCCTGGGCCGTCTGCTCGACCGGCAGGGCCACACCGCCGCCGCGGGGGCCGCCCTGCGGATCTGCCGGACCGTCGAACGGATGCAGGACCAGCTGCACAAGGCATGAGGCCCCCGGCCCCGGGCCGGGGCCGGGGCGAGCCCGCCCGTGCACGGGGGCGGAAGAGCTCGATGTCTCCGGTCGTTCACGGCGGACGCGACCGTCGCCGCGGTTGCGACGACACGCGGCAGCATTACCGGCGCGAAAGAGCCAGTCGGGTATGTGCGGATCCGGCGTGGAACGCGGGCTCGTGCGATCCCGGCATGCCGAAGCCCGGCTGCCCGGCCGGCTGAGCACGAGCGACGACATCCCCGCGCCGGCTAAGAGCGCCCCTTGCACCTGCGGAAGTTCGTCGCGCGGCGTCAGCCACAGGACCAGCTCCGCGCAGCCGGTGACCGGCAGGGTGACACCCGTGCGGACGAAGACCAGCGCGAACGCGCTGACGATCGACCGGTCACGATCAACCGTACGCCCGTGAACCCGTCCCCTCGTTCAGCAGGGCGACCCCTAGCGGAGTGGCACTGTGGAGCGCCGAATTGCGGTGCCGCAGAGTCTGAACCAGGCCGGCCGCGCGCAGAGTCGTCGCATGTTCGCTGGCGCTGGCGGACGCCACGCCGACCAGCGAGGCCAGCTCCTTCGTCGTGCAGCCCGGGTGCGTGGCGATGGCGTTGAGTACCGCGGCCCGGGTGCCGCCCAGCAGGGCCGCGACGGCGTCGGCGGGTTTCGCCGGTCCGGGTTCCCGCGCGAGGGCGGTGAGGTGGCGCACGGGCCGGTCCGGCAGGACTGGGTAGGTGACGGTCGGTTGTGGCACGGCGTCGTTGTCGACGATGGTGCGCGTACCCCAGAGCGACGGCACCAGCAGGATGCCCTGTCCCTCGAGGTGCAGGTCGTACTCGACGCCGTTCGCCATCCGGATGTCCAGCACCGGCGGGTTCCACCGCATCCATCGCGGATTCGCTTGAGCGAGCACATGCTCCACGCCTCCATCGAGGAACTGGCGCATGCGCACGGTCCGGTCGGCCGTGAAGTGACCCGTCAGGCTTGTCCAGTAGGGCTCGAGCAGGGTGGCGTACAGGCTCGTCAAGCCGCTGTGCATCTGCCGGCGCAGCCCTGTGTCGTCCGCAAGATGCCGAGCCCATGAGGGGACAGGCTGGTGCTCTGCGATCGCCGCGAGTTCCGCTCGGATGCGGCTGCGGGGCACGGCCTGCACTTGCTCCAGGACCTCCTCCGCGGTGCCGGCCACGCTCGGCGCGAGGAAGGTCGGGGACCAGCCGACCGGCGGAATGAGCGACAGGACCATACGGGCAGGGGCGGTCAGCCTTCCGAGGCACCGTCTCCGCCAGGCCTCGAGCCGCACGGGCTGACTGCGGTCCTGTAACACCCGGGCTGCCAGTTCCAGCTCGGACAGGGGCATGGGAGCTTCGGCGACGCGGGTCCGCGCGAGGTCCTGAGTCGTGAAGTGAATGCGATAGACCATGATTCCCCCCGGTGCATCCGTAATGATCTTTCCGGAATGCCATGGTTTGGCCTAGACCGAATCTGGTCGAGTTCGGACGTCGACGATGGCGTCCACACCGCCTCTGCAACGACTCGCCAGGGCATCGCCCTCCCCTCTCCTTACCTGACAGGTAATCGAACCCGGCAGGGCCGCATGCCATGATCGGCGGCGTAGGGACCCCGACCGACCGGAAGGACACCATGTCTGCCTACGCCGTAGCTCACCTTCAGGAGTCCGCCCCGCACCCGGACATCGCCGAGTACATCGAGCGCATCACGGCCACCTTCGCGCCGTACGGCGGCCGCTTCCTCGTGCACGCCGCGCAGCACGAGGTGAAGGAGGGCAGCTGGCCCGGGCACGTGGTGGTGATCGGCTTCCCGGGTATCGCGGAGGCACGAGCCTGGTGGGACTCCCCGGCATACCAGGAGATCGCACCCCTGCGCGCACGGCACATCAGGGGCGACATCGTCCTGGTCGAAGGGGTCCCGGACGGTTATGACCCGACCGTCACCGCGAAGACGATACGGGAGGCCGCGCCTGCCGAGTAGAGCCGGCCGTACGGGGCGCTCACCCGAGGCGGTGAGCCCGAGCCGGTGACCTTCGGGCTCGAACCCGGGTTCCGGTCAGCCGGTCTCGGAAAAGGCGAGGGGGCGCTCGGTGCCGAACGCGAGCCGCGCGAAGTTCTCGCCGATACGGCGGTGTCCCGCGCGGCCGGGGTGGACCTCGTCGGACGGCGGCAGTTCGGCGTAGCCCTTCGCGCCGTACAGGTCGCGGCCGGATCGAGCAGCTCCACTTCGCCCTGGGCGGGGGACAGGGCGGCCAAATAGTGGTGGGATGGGCGGCGTTCGAGCCGTGGCTGACGGAACTGCCCGTGGTGCAGCCACACCATGCGCCCGCCGGCCGGTGCCGGCTTGAAGGGGGCCTCGGTGCGTAGGGCGATCAGCTCGGCATTGGAGGCCGCCCGTCTCGGGGCCGAGCCTGAGCTGGGCGGCGGCGTAGCGGCCGGGGTGCTTTCGGGCGTGGTCGCCGTAGGTGACCTTGACGTCGAACCGCCGGGCGAGCGCCGAGACGGTCACCTGGTCGACGCCGACCTGGTCCGCCGGTTCCGTGCTCCCCTGAACGGTATTGGTCAGCGGTGAGTGTGCAGCCCGGAACACAGCAGGTCGAATGCCAAAAGCGCTGCCGGGGCGACCGCGTCGCGGGCGTGCTCGGGAGCTTCGCCGGACATGATGCGTCGTCGGAGCTCGCGAACGGCCGCCCGGTGTGTTCCGGCGAGGGCGCCGGCCAGGAGCGCGGGCATGGGATCGCCGGCGTCGTCCGGTGTGCCGGCGGTGCCGGGTGGATGCTCGGCCAGGGCGGCCGTCAGAGCGGCCTCGGCGTTTTCGCTGATTTCGCGTTCCCGTGCGCGCAGGGCGGGGCTGTCGAGGATGACCTGCCAGAACCGGGGTGCGCCGGGGTGGTGGCCGAGCAGGGGGTCGTTGCGTCGCAGGGCGGACAGCAGGTCGTCACGGACCGTCTCCACCGGGCAGGTGCCGGGTGCGCGGTCGCGTACCAGTGCGGCGAGATGCCCCTCGACATCGGCCTGCCGGTCGAAGAAGAGGTCTTCCTTGGCGGGGAAGTAGTTGAACACGGTGTTGGTGGACACGCCCGCCTGCCCTGCCACTTGGGCGACCGTGACCTGGTCGAAACCGTGCTTGAGAAACAGCGTCAGTGCCGCATCGGCGATCGCTGTGCGGGTTTGCCGCTTCTTGATCTCTCGAAGTCCCATGCCCTGATGATAGTGTCACACCAAAATTGTGGTGACACCAAGAATCTAAGGGGTGGGACGAGTATGACCTTGACCCTCGGCATCTATCCCGGCGGGCTCCTGGGAGACGACCACGGCATCGTCCACCCGGTCAGCCCGGACGTTCCGGACCGCATCATCGAGGCACTGGACCAACTGCAAGGCGATACGGCCGGGCTGTCGGTGCGCGCCTACCGGCCGTTCTCGGGCACCGAGACACCGCTGGAGCCCCCTACACCCGCCGACCCGCAGTCCTATCTCCAGCGCGGCCGCACACTCGACCTGGTGCTTCAGTTCCGTGAGCCGTCCGGCGAACTCGACGGGTGGCCGGAGTTCGTCCGCGAAGCCATCCGTACCGGCGGACCGCATCTGGCGTCGGTCCAGATCTGTGAAGAACCCAACGCCCGGCTCCCCATTGTGGACGGCAGCATCCCCAACGTCCGCAACGCGCTCGTCCAAGGGGTCATCGCGGCCAAGCAGGAGGCCAGAGGCCTGGGACACAGCGTGGCGGTCGGCTTCAACGCCGTACCGACCTTCGATCCGGCCGACACCTTCTGGTCCGAGCTGGGTGCACTGGCCGACGCGCAGTGTTGGCAGAGCCTGGACTACGTCGGCCTGGACTTCTTCCCGGACGTGTTCCGGCCCATCCCCGCCGGGCAGTTGGCCGAGGCGGTCGTCGCGGTCCTCAGGGCTTTCCGCCACACCGACCTGCCGAAGGCCGGAATCCCAAAGAGTGTCGCCATGCGCATCTGCGAGAACGGCTGGCCCACCGGACCGGGCCGCACCGAACAGCGACAGGCCGAAACCCTCGAGACCGTCATCCGGGCCGTGGCCGCCCTCGCCGACGACCTGAACATCGACGGATACTCGCTCTTCGCTTTGAGGGACGCCGACAGCACCGCGGACGGGCTCTTCCATCGCTTCGGCCTCCTGCACGACGACTACACCCCCAAGCCGGCCTTCGAGACCTATCGGCAGCTCATCAGCGAGCTGGGCCCCCGACCGGTCGTCCCGGCTCCGTGAATTCCCGTGGCCTGCGGACCAGGACGGCGCTCCGGCGCGAGACGCGGCGGCGGCACGCCGTCCCGATACTCTGCGAGGCGTGATCGACTCATCCACGTCCCTTGACGATGCCGGTGTGGCCATAGCGGCGGCACGTGCCGGGGCCGATGTGGTGCGCGAGATGTACGGCCGGCGGCTCTCCCGCATCGACAAGGGTGGCGGGGACTTCGCCACCGCCGCCGATGTGGCGGCCGAGAAGACGATCCTCGACGTCATCCGTGCCGCTCGGCCCGATGATGCGCTGCTCGGCGAGGAGAGCGGGCGGCAGGGCACTGCCGACGCCGCGCGCCTGTGGATGGTGGATCCCTTGTGCGGCACGCTGAACTACGCCGCCGGCACCATGCTGGTGGCCGTCAACGTGGCGCTGCGCGACGGGGCGGCGGCGGTGGCCGATCCGTTCGGCAAGGAGGTCTTCTTCACCGACGGTGAGACCGCCTGGGCCCGGCGAGACGGGTTCGATACACGGCTGGCCCCCACGCCCGCCGGCCGGTTGGTGGACGTCAACCTGGACCCGCCCTTCCCGAACGCGCCCGGATTCAGGGCCGTGAACCTGCTGGCCCACCCCGGGTTCGTCGATCGCTTCAAACCGCGTGTCGGCTCCACGACGCTGGCGTTGGCCTGGGTGGCGGCCGGCAAGCGCGCCGCGTATGTCACGGACGGCGGCGACCTGTCCGGGAGCGTGCACTTCGCCGCCGGCATCGCTGTGTGCAGGGCCGCCGGCTGCGTGGTCACCGGGATCGACGGCGCCCCGCTCGGACGGGACGGCCGGGGGCTGGTCGTCGCCGCCGACCTCGAGACCCACTGGCAGCTGATGTCGATGATCCGCAGCCGAGGCTAGTCTCCCGTGCTCACCGGACGCCGCGGCCCGCTCCCGCCGGTACAGACGCCATGGATCCCGGCGGCCGGCCGCCGCGCCCCCGGCCCGCGGCCGACGCCGGGACACGGTCCGGATCACGGCGCTCCAGCTCCTGACGCAGCCGGTCGAGCGCTCGATGCAGCGTGCTCTTGACCGTTCCGGCCGACATACCGAGGGCGGCGGCCGTCTCCTCCGTGGACATGTGCTCCCAGTGCCGTGACACCACGACGCTGCGCTGCTTCGGACCGAGCACCTTCATGGCGTCGATCAGGAGCGTACGGTCGGCGTGCCGGGCGGTGGAGTCCGGGACGGATGCGTCGGGCAGTCGGGCGGTGAGCACCTCTTCCAGCCTCCTGGCCCGCCACCACTCCGTACGCGTGTTGATCATGACACGGCGCAGGTAGGCGTCCGCGAGTCGCTTGTCGGCGATGCGGTCCCAGCGGCGATACGTCCGTGCCAGCGCGGTCTGCAGCAGGTCCTGGGCGTCGAGCGGGTTCGAGACCAGCCGCCGGGCGCTGCGCAGCAGGGCGTCGTGCCGGGTACGGACGTATTCCTCGAATTCCAAAGACCGGTCTGGGCACGTGCGGGCATCCATGGGCCGGGTTCCTTTCATGGTGATGCGTGAACGATGGGCGCGGTGAGCGGGAGGGCGTTCTCTGCTCGCCCCTGCCGCCGCCCGGAGCACCCTTGGCGGCGCGGTGGGGCGACGGCAGGGCGTCGGCCTGTGCTGACGACGTCGTCGATCGTCAGCAGCAGCGGCTGCCGGGGTCCGCCCCGGTGCCCTCGACGCCGTGGTGGCTCCGCGCGAGATCACTCCGCTGTGTGGTGGCCTGAGAGGCGTGGGGCGACCGCTCGACCGGCGTCGGCGCCGTGCTCACCAGTCCGGCGGCCAGCGTCACGGTCGCTGCGGCCAGTGCGAGCCGCTTGCACACGTTCATGATCGGTTTTTCCCTTCGGGTGTGATCAGGCGAACCGGCCGGGTCGGTTGTTCGCGCCTTCTGACCACGACCTTTCGCGCTGAGGGATTGAATGGGCAGGTTGTTCTGCCACCCTGATCAATGCCGTGGCGGGTGGTGGGAGGCGGGTTCGGAATGAGTTGACCGCCTCAGGACGGGATCGGCGCCTACCACATGTCGTGACCCGCACGCTGTTTCCTCGCAAACCCTCGCGCCGTCCAGGACTTCCCGGATGATGGGTATCGCTTCGGACGGCTCAACGGGGGAGAGGCGCCGGTGGGGGAGCTTCAGCTGCTGACGGACAATGCGATCCGCCAGGTGTCGGAGGACGATTTCGGGTTTCGCGCAAGATGAAGGGCCTCGGTCCGCTGATCGTCACCGCGGCGGCTGTGGGCGGAACGGGTGCCGCGGCCATCGGCGCTGCCCAGGGGGTCGACTATCTGGCGCGTCGACGTCTCCAGTACGTACTGGAAACCGCGGAGTTGGAGTCGGCCGAGGTCACCAGGACGGTGGAACAGGTCGCGGAATCCATCACCGTCCAGATGGACGCCAGGGCCGTGGAGATCGAACGCTTCGTCCTCTGACTGCGCGTCCTTAAGCCCGTGGCAGGGGAAAACGCTGTGACCGCCGGTGACCGTTCGCCCCGCTCCGCCGGGTGCCCTGCGGCGAGTCCTCAGCGTTCGCCGTCGCTCGGGGTGTGCCTCCTTGCCTCCTTCGCTGGACTGGACGGTGTGCAGGGCGCCGCAGCGGCCTGCGGGAAGCTTGCCCGGGAGCCGGAAGCCCCCGTCCGTCGGGGTACCGCAGTTATCTGGGCGTGGACAGAGCTGCCGGTTTCCGCCAACGGACAGCCATCGGTCAGGAGTCCCACCGCCGGGGGCGATGGTGTCGCCGAGTTGTCCTGGATGGGAGGATGGCCGGCGGCAAGGCGACGGCGGAACGAGGAAGCCGGTGTGAATCCGGCGCGGTCCCGCCACTGTGATCGGTGAGTGGATCCCGAACAGGCCACTGCCCGCAGGCTGGTGGGAAGGCCGGGACGAGCTTGGACCCGAGAGCCAGGAGACTCCCGCGGTCGCCTCCTCCAGGACAACCGGGGCGGATTTCCCCGAAGAGGACGGTGAAGCGTCATGCGCGTGAGCTCGATCGACGGGACGACGGGCCAACCGCCGGAGCACGGGTCGGCCGACCCTGCACCGTGCAGGGTCGTCGTATGCCGGGACTGTTGCTGTGGCAGCCCGAAGGTGACCGGAGTCGATCACGCGGCGCAGACCACCCGCCTGAGCGCGGATGTGCCGGTACGCATCTCCGCCTGCCTGGACGTCTGCGACCAGGCCAATGTGATGGTCGTTCAGCCCTCCGCCGCCGGGCGCGCCGCCGGCGCCCGGCCGGTCTGGCTCGGCCTCGTCAACGACCCGGCCGCGACCGAGGACATCGCCGCCTGGGTGCGGGCAGGCGGTCCGGGCATCGCGCCCCAGCCCGCCATTCTCGATCTCTACACCTTCACACCACCGCGGCGGCGCACCTCGTTCTCACCGGTACGCGGCCGGGGCCCGTCGTAGAAAACCCGCCGATCGACCCGCGCAACAGCACCGTCGAGCGGTGTATCGACCCGCGGTCAGGGGCCGCATGTGCCGGGCGTCAGTTGCCGCATGCGTCAGTGGACCGAGAACCCGCCGTCGACGCAGATCGACTGACCGGTGATGTACGCCGATGCCCGGCTCGCCAGGAAGACCGCCGCGCCCGCGAAGTCCTCCGCCAGCCCGTTGCGCCCGGCCAGGGTACGGGCGGCGAGCTCCGCCACCTTGGCCGGATCGGCGGACAGGCGGCGGTTCAGCGGTGTCATCACAAAGCCGGGGACGAGCGTGTTGGCGGTGACGCCGTACGGGGACCACGCTTCCGCCTGCGAGCGGGCCAGCGATTCGAGGCCGCCCTTGGACACGCCGTACACGCCGCTCTGGACGAAGGCCCGGTGCGCCTGCTGCGAGCTGACGTGGATGATCCGCCCGTGGCCCCGCTCGGCCATGCCGGGGCCGAAGCGCTGACCGAGGAGGTGGGGCGCCTCCAGGTTCACCGCCATGGTGGCATCCCACACCTCGTCCGTCAGCTCGCCCATCGGAGGACGGAGGTTGATGCCCGCGGAGTTGACGAGGATGTCCGGCTCCCCGTACACCGCGGCGGCCTCCTCGGCCGCCGCCCGTGCGCCGTCTCGCGAGCCCAGATCGGCGCTCACCCAGGCCGCCCGGCAGCCGTCGCCCACCAGTTCCTCGACCGTGGCGGCCAGCTCCGCCTCCTTGCGTGCCACGACCACGACGCTCGCTCCGGCATGGGCGAGGGCCCCGGCGATGGCCCGGCCGATCCCTGAACTCCCGCCGGTGACAACCGCGACCCGGCCCTCGAGCGAGAAGAGGTCGGTGAGGTAGGACTGCGGCGTCATCTTCACATCCCGGCATGGACTCGAACGGCTGGTTGACGCGGACTGACGTCCGACTGGACGACCCTACGGGTACGCGGGCGGCCCTGCGGCGCCGGTGCCGGGTATACGGGACGCACCACGCGGGCGGTATGCCGACCGGATGCCTCACCTCTTGACGTGTCTGGTTCAGACCTTTAGGTTCACGGACCATCAGCAATCCAAGAATGAACCCATTGTTCATCATGCTGAACTCGGCTGCGCGGCCTTCCCCACCATCCGCGCACGCGAAAGGCTGGAACGCCCATGGCCGAGCCACCCCGCAACGGATGCGGACAGGCCGCCGGAGCCCGCAAGATGCTGCGGTTGTTCGTTCTGCTCGCCGTACTGCCGGGCCTGGCGGTTCCCTCCGCGCAGGCCACGACCCCCGCCGCGTCCCCGTTCAAGGTTCTGGCCCTCTACAACGGCACCTGGGACGCCGCACACATCGGCTTCGTACACGAGGCGAACGACTGGTTCTCCAGCACGCCCGCGGATGGACGCCGCTCGCGGCAGGCGCGGCGACGCTGCCCATGGCGCTCGGAGCCACCGTGTGTGCGCCCTGGTCCGGCAACCTGGTGGGGCACATGGGACCACGACGTCCGCTCCTCCTTGCGGGCGGGTTCACCGCCACCGGGGGGCTGTGCGTGGTGAATCTCGGCCCGGACACGAGCGTTCCGCTGCTTCTGCTCGCCTATCTGCTCATCGGTATCGGGTTCGGTTTCACCAACGCGCCGATCGCCAACACGCGGTCGGCGGTCTGCCGCCCTCCCGCGCCGGTGTGGCCGGGGCGATCACCTCCACCGCACGCCAGGTCGGTTCGGCGGTCGGTATCGCCATCGCCGGGGGCCTGGCCGCGGGCGTCGGCCCCACCGGGCTCGCCCATGCGTCCCGTCCCGGATGGCTGCCCGTGACGGCCTGCGGACTGTTCCTCTTCGCCGAGGCTCGAGCCTCCCGGACAGCGACCCCACCGGCCCCCGGCTCGGCCTGACGCACGGAAACGCACCGCCGCCTCCGCGTCCGGAACACGAACCCTCCCCGCTAATGGCATGTTCCGGTCAAATCTGCCAGTCTTCCGGTAACCGTGTCCCTGACCCCACAGGGACACGGCAGGACTCTCACCCAGCGATCGCGCACGCGACGCGCGCAACCCCGGCTGCCCGCCGGCGCACCCAAGCCGGCCGGGCAGCCATCGAGCACGCCGGAATCCCGGCCGCCACAAAGGAGTTTCGTGTGAGACCCACTCCCCACAAGGCCCGCGCGGCGAGCGCACTCGCCGTCGCCGCGATGGCCGCCGTCCTGCTTCCCGTAACCCCGGCGGCAGCCGCGCCGTCCACGGCCTCTCCGGCCGCGGCCTGCACCCCGGCCCAGGTGATCACCAACGGCGGCTTCGAGAGCGGGACTTCGCCCTGGAACCAGTCGTCGCCCAACGTGATCACCAACCGGGCGGGTCAGACCGCCCACGGCGGCACCTCCTTCGCCTGGCTGGACGGAGTCGGCAGCACGCACACCGACACCCTCGCCCAGAGCGTGACAATCCCCTCCGGATGCAGCACCGCCACCCTCACCTTCTGGCTGCACATCGACACCGCGGAGACGACCTCGTCCACGGCGTACGACAAGCTGACGGCGAAGATCGGCACCACGACACTGGCGACGTACTCGAACCTGGACCAGAACACCGGCTATGTGCGGAAATCGTTCGACGTGTCGGCGTTCGCCGGCCAGACCGTGAACCTCACCTTCACCGGCACCGAGGACTACAGCCTCCGGACGAGCTTCGTCATCGACGACGTCGCCCTCGACACCTCCGGCGGTACCACTCCGCCCGCGGACTCCACGCGCACCCCCGCCGCGCCCACGTACACCGTGAGCCTCAGCAGCAATACCACCGGCACCGTCTGGACCGGCCACGAGAGCGCGACGTTCACCAATGCATCCTCGACCGCGCTCAGCGAGGTGTACCTGCGGCTGTGGGACAACTACCACGGCACCTGCTCCGCCATGCCGATCACGGTCGGCAACCTCACCGGTGGCACCGCGGGCACCCTCTCGGTCGGCTGCACCGCCCTCCGGATCGACCTGCCGACGCCGCTCGCGCAAGGCCAGTCCGCCACGATCGGCTTCGACCTGGGCATCACCGTTCCCAGCGGCGCCGACCGGTTCGGTCACGACGGGGCCTTCAGCTTCATCGGCAACGCCCTCCCCGTTCTCGCGGTCAAGGACGGAGCGGGCTGGCACCTGGACCCGTACACCAACAACGGCGAGTCGTTCTACTCACTGGCCGCCGACTTCGAGGTGACCCTCGACCACCCCAGCACCCTGCTGGTGCCGGCGACCGGCACATCAGCCGACACGCCGGGTTCCAGCGGACGTACGATCACAACCGCGACCGCCTCCAAGGTCCGTGACTTCGCCTGGGCAGCCGGCCCCTTCACCAAGATCTCCGGCACCTCTGCCGCCGGCACCGCGGTCAATGTCTACTCCGTCTCGGGCATCAGCTCGGCCGACGCGCAGTCCATGCTCAGCACCGCGAAGACCGCCGTGGACGCCCACGCGTCGCGGTTCGGCGGCTACCCGTACGGTGAACTGGACGCGGTGATCGACAACAACTTCTGGTTCGGCGGCATGGAATACCCCGGGTTCGTCCTCGACCTGGTCAGCACGACGGCGCTCACCCACGAGATCGGTCACCAGTGGTGGTACGGCATCGTCGGCGACGACGAGTACAACAGCCCCTGGCTCGATGAGGCGTTCGCGGACTACGCCACCGACCTGGCCCTGAACAAGACCGGCACCAACTGCTGGAACGGCGTCTCGTGGTCCTCGACCGCCGAGAAGATCACCAACTCGATGGCCTACTGGGACCACTCCTCCCGGTACTCCACGGTCGTCTACGGCTACGGCAAGTGCGCCCTGCACGACCTGCGGCGCGTCCTCGGCGACACCACCATGGCCAAACTGCTGAAGGACTACGCCACTTCGCACTGGTACGGCATCTCGACCACGTCCGAGTTCAAGGCGGCCGCCCAGGCTGCCACGGCCACGGACCTGACCTCGTTCTGGACCCAGCACCGTATCGACGGCTGACCCTGGCGTCGGTTCGCCGCGGGGGCGCCTTCCGGCGCCACCCGCGGCGAACCCGCGCCCGTAGGGGGCGGCCACGGTGCGGGTCCCGCCGGCCCGGACGGCCGTCAGCCCAACGCGGGCGAGGTCCCGGCGTTCAGCATTCCGCTGATGGCGGCGGCCACGTTTGCGGGCTGCGAGACCGGCGAGAGATGACTGGAGCGGAGCTCGGTCACCGTGGCGTTCGCCCGTTGGGCCAGCCACCGTTGCAGCCCCGGATCGAGGATCTGGTCGTCCGCTGAGACGACATAGGCGCACGGCAGGTCACGCCACGCACCGCGCCCCGACGGACTCGAGAAGCAAGCCGGGTGCGTGGGCTTCTGGACTGCCGCCAGGACCCGAGTCGTCGTCGCCGGAACATCGGCCGCGAGCGCATCCCCGAACAGGCCGGGGTCCAGAGTCGACCAGCCGTCCGCGGCGAACCGGATCGCCGAGCGGCCCTTGGCCGTCGCTCCACGAGCGGTCAGCATCCGGAGCGACTCCGACTCGTCGGGTACGTAGGCCGCGACGAACACCAGTGCGCTGACCTGAGAGTTTCCGTGAGCGGCCCCGGATATCACCATGCCGCCGTAGGAGTGCCCCACCAGCGTCACCGGCTCGTCGAATGCCGCGATCCGCCGCCGTGTCCAGGCGATGTCCTCGGCCAGCGAGGTCAGCGGCAGCTGGACAGCCAGCACATGATGTCCCTCGTCCTGGAGGGCGGCGATGACCGCCTGCCAGATCGACCCGTCGCTCCAAGCCCCGTGCACCAGCACTACGTTCGCCATTTCCGCCTCCAAGTCACCTGGCCCGCGATGCGACATCAGATCGCGATCACATGGCTCCTGTCGACGTAAAAAAGGCGGAGTACCGGCAGAGTTGTCCGGCCGCCCGGCAGGAGGGTGGTGCCTGCCGGGCGGCCGGTGCTGGTGAACTCATCCGCCGCTGGGCCACATTCTCCTTTGCGACCTCCGCTGCACACGGCGTCAAGCCCACCGGACGGGCCGCACGCCTCACCAGGTGTGCGCCACGTCCACGACCAAGCGGTCCGGCAGCCTCAGCACCCGGAACGGCAGTCGCGCCCGCACCCCGAGCCCGACCTGGGTGACACCCTCGAAGCTGGAGCCGAACTTGGCGTCCCGGAAGGTTCGGTAGCCCTTCAGGTCGACACCGGGCAAGGCCTTGCCGGCCTTTCCGGGGTAGGTCGGGTCGCCGGTCTCCGGGTTGTACGCAGACGCGTGGACCCGGACCTCCAGGATCGCCCCTCCGGAGACCGGGATCTTCCTGCCGGAGGCGTCCTGGCGGAAAGCGTCGACATACCGGACGTCGTAGCCGAGCGGACCGGTGCCCGACCCCGGAACGGCGACCACGATGCGGTCGTAGCAGTCGTGTCGCCCGGTCCGGATGTCCGTCAGAGACCGCGGTGCCGCCGAGCCGTCCGCTTTGCTCTTCGGCAGGCTGCCCCAGCCGGTCGCGCAGGCGGTCGCGGTGGTTTGAGCGGCTCCCGTGCCGGCGGCAGACGCCGGAAGCGCCATTCCCAAGGATCCCGATGCGATCACCACGGCCACCGCAGCGGCCGTCCATCGCGCCTTGTGCATGATTTCCCCCTTGGTGTCGTGGTTCTCCCACCGTGTGTACAGACATGACACTTGGGGCGCTCGAATGGTTGCACGGCCCCCACCCGGCGAAGGCGGGTAGTGGCCGACTCTCCTGTGCCGCCGGTGTCCGGTCTGTCCGCAAGGGTCTCGCTCAGCCGCCGACGTACTCCGCCAGATGTTCACCGGTGAGAGTGGACCGGACGGCGACGAGATCGGCGGGTGTGCCCTCGAAGACGATCCGGCCGCCGTCGTGGCCGGCGCCGGGTCCCAGGTCGATGATCCAGTCGGCGTGCGCCATGACCGCCTGATGGTGCTCGACGACGATGACCGACTTGCCGGAGTCGACGAGCCGGTCGAGCAGGCCGAGCAACTGCTCGACGTCGGCGAGGTGCAGGCCGGCGGTCGGCTCGTCGAGGACGTAGACACCGCCCTTGTCGGCCATGTGCGTGGCGAGCTTGAGCCGCTGCCGCTCGCCGCCGGACAGCGTGGTGAGCGGCTGACCGAGGCTGAGGTAGCCGAGTCCGACGTCGGCGAGTCGCTCGAGGATTCGGTGCGCGGCCGGCGTACGCGCCTGCCCGGCGCCGAAGAACTCCTCGGCCTCGGTCACCGACATCGCCAGCACCTCGCTGATGTCGCGGCCGCCGAGGTGGTACTCGAGCACCGATGCCTGGAACCGCTTCCCCTCGCACTCCTCGCAGGTGGTGGAAACGCCGGCCATCATGGCCAGGTCGGTGTAGACGACACCGGCGCCGTTGCAGTTGGGACAGGCGCCCTCGGAGTTCGCGCTGAACAGCGCCGGCTTCACACCGTTGGCCTTCGCGAACGCCTTGCGGATCGGGTCGAGCAGTCCGGTGTACGTCGCCGGGTTGCTCCGTCGCGAGCCGCGGATCGCGCCCTGGTCGACCGACACCACACCCGTGCCCGCGGGGATCGATCCGTGCACGAGCGAGCTCTTGCCGGAGCCGGCGACACCGGTGACGACGGCCAGCACCCCGAGCGGGATGTCGACGTCGATGTCGCGGAGGTTGTTCGCCTTCGCGCCGCGGATCGCCAGCGTCCCGGTGGGCGTCCGCACCGTCTTCTTGACCGTGGCCCGGTCGTCGAGATGCCGGCCGGTGATGGTGCTGCCGGCCCGCAGCCCCTCCACGGTGCCCTCGAAGCAGACGGTGCCGCCCGCCGTACCGGCCCCGGGACCGAGGTCGACGACGTGGTCGGCGATCGCGATCACCTCCGGTTTGTGTTCCACGACGAGCACCGTGTTGCCCTTGTCCCGCAGCCGCAGCAGCAGGTCGTTCATCCGCTGGATGTCATGGGGGTGCAGCCCTGTGGTGGGCTCGTCGAAGACGTAGGTGACGTCGGTGAGCGAGGAGCCGAGATGGCGGATCATCTTGACGCGCTGGGCCTCGCCGCCCGACAGCGTGGCCGACGGCCGGTCGAGCGAGAGGTAGCCGAGCCCGATCTCCGCGAACGAGTCGAGAGTCTGCTGAAGCTTCGCGAGCAGCGGCGCCACCGACGGCTCGTTCAGGCCGCGGATCCATTCGGCCAGGTCGCTGACCTGCATCGCACACGCGTCGGCGATGCTGATCTGTCCGATCCGCGACGACCGGGCCGCCTCGCTGAGCCGGGTGCCGCCGCACTCGGGGCAGGTGGTGAAGGTGACCGCCCGGTCCACGAACGCCCGGATGTGCGGCTGCATCGCCTCCGGATCCTTGGACAGGAACGACTTCTGGACCCGGGGGATCAGCCCCTCGTAGGTCATGTTGATACCCGCGATCTTCATCCTGGTCGGCTCGCGGTGGAGGAAGTCGTGCAGCTCGGTCTTGGTGTAGTCGCGGATCGGCTTGGCCGGGTCGAACAGGCCGGACTCGCTGTAGAGCCGGTAGTTCCAGCCGCCGGGCGTGTAGCCGGGGATGGTGAGCGCGCCCTCGGTGAGCGCCTTGGAGTCGTCGAAGAGCTGGGTGAGGTCGATGTCGGAGACCGTGCCCCGGCCTTCGCAACGGGTGCACATACCGCCGGTGCGGGAGTACGTCGCCTTCACCGCCTTCTGGGCACCGCGCTCGACGGTGATCGCACCGCTGGCCCGGACCGAGGCCACGTTGAAGGCGTAGGCGCTGGGCGGGCCGATGTGCGGCTTCCCTAGCCGGCTGAAGAGGATGCGCAGCATCGCGTTGGCGTCGGTGGCGGTGCCGACCGTGGAGCGGGGGTCGCCGCCCATCCGCTGCTGGTCGACGGTGATCACGGTCGTCAGCCCGTCGAGGACGTCCACCTCGGGCCGCGCCAGGGTCGGCATGAAACCCTGGACGAAGGCGCTGTAGGTCTCGTTGATCAGCCGCTGCGACTCGGCGGCGATGGTGTCGAAGACCAGCGAACTCTTGCCGGAGCCGGAGACGCCGGTGAACACGGTCAGACGGCGCTTCGGGATCTCGACGCTGACGTCCTTGAGATTGTTCTCGCGGGCGCCGTGCACGCGGATCAGATCGTGGCTGTCGGCAGCGTGCAGCGCAGGCGACTGCGGGTCCGTCCTCGTGGCCATGCTCATGTCTCCCTCCGTTTGACGGGGCCGCCTTCGCGGTCTCCGTCGGCGTCGCCCAGCTCGACCTGATCCAATTCGAGCGGAATATCCGATTTTTCTTCGTGCGCGCGGTCGCGGTAACGGTACGCTGTCCGCCTGATCGGCGGTGCCGGCCAGGGTGACTCGACGCACCCGGCCGAGGTGTCAGACCAGCCGGCGGCCGTCGCGCATCAGCTCGCGGTCGGACATCTCGTTCACCTCGCGCCAAGCCTGCATGCGGCGCGGAGAGATGCGGAACCAGCGGTACGGCGTCGCCGGCGTCCGCGGGTCGAAGCCGGTGCGGGCGGCGAACCGGTCACCCCGCTCCTGTGGCAGCGCGTCGATCTCGAGCACCTCGACCTCGCCCTCGATCATGAACACGTCCCGGGTAGGGCCGAGCCCCAGCCTGACGGCTCGGGTGGCGGCCAGATTCCTGCCGGTCGGGCTGTCCGCCGGTGTGGCCACCAGCAGCGCCTCGCCGTCCCGGTCGAAGGGCAGCGGCACCGGATACGGCGCGCCGTCCTCCGAGGCGCTGGCCACCCAGAGATCGATGTCCTGGGTGAGCCGGTGCTCGGTGTCACGACGGCGCTGAGCGCGGGAGCGGGGGGCGGCCGTGATCAGTTCTGCATTCTCCTGGGTGGAAGAGCTGGTCAAGGTCACTCCTGAGGTCCTGTGTCCGGCCGGGATGCATCCGGGTCGTCGTATGGGAGGAAGACCGCGCGAAGGGTCATGTCCACGGCTGTCACGCTATCCGCCGCTCGGGGGGCCGTGCTTCTCGAATCCTGATCGATCCGGCCACCGGGTCCGCGACGACGACGCCGGTGCGCCGTCGAAGGTCCTGCCGGGCCACGGCTTTGGCCTGCCGGGCCGGAGCCTTAAGCAGTTCCTAGGCGGCGGTTAAGCGCAGGTAACGTCCGAAACGAATCCCCAAGTCACGGCGTCGGCGAGGAAATTGGGTTCGCGTCACATCCCTTGGCGCGCACATGAGTGCTGCGTAGCATCGGGCCCCACAACGGACCCTGAGAGCGCTCTCAGGGTCCGTTCGCCATCCTCCGACGCACGTCGAGCACAAAGGAGACCCCCCACATGGCACCCCGTCATCAGCGCACCCTCGCCCGCCGCACATTCCTCGTCGCTCTGGGCGGCGCGGCCGCCGCCGCACCCATCGCCGCCGCGATCGCCCCCCACGCCCTCGCGGGTACGACCGACGGGCGGGATGCGCCCCAGGCGGCGGGCATGCTTCCGCTGACGATCGTCAACAACAGCGGATCCTTCGACAACGCCTCCGTCCACGTGTACATCGTGGGCAACCAGGACGGCAGGCAGGCCCGGGTCACGCCCGACGGGACGCTCGCGCCGATCGCCCTGTCCGACAACGGCGCCGACGGCTTCACCGACTACGCGATCTCGCTGGCCGGCAGCGGTGAGACGCGGTTGTCCCTGCCCTGCATGTCGGGCCGGATCTATGTCGCCCTCGGGCAGAAGCTGAAGTTCAGGGCCGTCACCGACGGCAACGGCAACGCCGCCCTTCAGTATCCGGCGGGCTGGGTGTCATCGGACCCCAACTATCCGGTGCTGCACGACTGTGCCGAGTTCACCCACAGCTCCTCGGGGATGTTCTGCAACACGACCATGGTCGACATGTTCAGTGTGCCGATGAGCATCCGGCTGACCGGTGCGAAGGACCAGACCACCGGTACCGTGCGCAGCGGCGGGCGGGCCGCCGCGTTCGCCGCCCTGCGGCAGATCGAGGCGTTCGCGAAGCTGGTCGTGGACGACACCCGCGTCATAGCCCCCGGCCACGGCGTGGATGCGGGACTGTTCGCAAGGGACTACCTCGCCCCGTACATCGACGACGTGTGGAGCACGTACACCGCGCAAGACCTCACCGTCACCACCAACGCGGGTACCTTCACCGGCCGGGTCCGCGGCGGCAAGCTCACCTTCGGCGGACCCGCCTCCGTCGCCTTCGACAAGCCGTCCACCCGGGACGTCCTCTTCTGCGACGGCGCTCTCGCCGCGCCGAACGACGGGACGACCGGACCCGTCGCCGCGGTGCTCGGCGCCGGATTCAACCGCTCGACCCTGCTCGCCACCGCCTCCCAGCCGGTGACGGATGCCTCCGCCTTCTACCGGACCGATCTCACCAACCACTACGCCAAGGCCATGCACGCGGCGACCGAGGACGGCAGGGCGTACGGGTTCGCCTTCGACGACGTGGCGGACTTCGCCTCCTACATCCAGGACACGGCTCCCACCGGGATACGACTGACGCTCACACAGTTCTAGCCCGGACAGCAGGGGGAGGGGATCCTGTCGGGACTCGGCCCGGCGGCGTAGCGCGCGGCTGTGCGGACAGCGGCCGCGGCCGCCGCGCCGAAGCCCGGGGGTCCCTCTCCCGTACCGAGGACCGATGGACCCCGGCAGCGGCCCTGCTAGCCTCCCCGGGATGTTCTCCCTGCAAGAGCCGCCCTTCTTCACCCGGCTACGCGACGCACAGCGCGTACTCGTCGCCGGTGCGGGCGGCGGCTTCGACATCTACGCCGGCCTCCCGCTCGCCCTCGCCCTGCGCTCGGCCGGAAAGGAGGTACACCTCGCCAACCTTTCCTTCGCCGACCTGTACGGCCTGGACGAGGGCGTGTGGCTGGACCGGGACGTTGCGGTCATCCGTCCCGACACCACGGGCCGGGGCGACTACTTCCCCGAGCGCACACTCGCCCAGTGGCTCGACCACCAGCACCTGCCCGCCACCGTGTACGCGTTCCCCCGCACGGGCGTGCAGCCGCTGCGGGCCGCATACCGCTCGCTGATCGACCACCTGGGCGGGGTCGACGCCCTCGTGCTGGTCGACGGCGGCACGGACATCCTCATGCGGGGCGACGAGCACGGACTGGGCACCCCCGAGGAGGACATGGCCAGTCTGGCCGCCGTGAGCGGACTCGAAGACATCGCCCACCGGCTTGTGGCCTGCCTCGGTTTCGGCATCGACTCCCACCACGGTGTCAACCACAGTCTGGTCCTGGAGAACCTCGCCGCCCTGGAACGCGACGGTGCCTACCTCGGCGCCTTCTCCCTCCCACGGCACAGCCGCGAGGGAGCCCTCTACCTCGACGCGGTGGCCCACGCCCAGCGGTGCACCTCCACCCACCCCAGCATCGTCAACGGCTCCATCGCCGCCGCCGTCCGCGGTGACTTCGGCAACGTCCGTTTCACCGACCGCACCAAGGACAGCGAACTGTTCATCAACCCCCTGATGACTCTCTACTTCTGCGTGGATGCTCCCGCACTGGCCCGTCGCAACCTCTATCTCGACCGGCTGGAGAACACCGCGCTCATGCGGCAGATCAGCACCGTCATCGAGACGTTCCGCGACGAACTGCCCGGACAGCGCCCGCCGAGGGCTTTCCCGCACTGACCCGCAACCGGGCACTGTCCCGAGGCGGGATGCCGCCGGCGCGTTGGGCACGGGGTTTGGTGGGTGACTCCGTTGGTGGGTGTGGCGGGTGCGCAAAGATCAGCGAACGAGTCCTGCGGGTGCCTGTTCCGCCCGCTCGGAAGCGGTCACGACGCCGCCGGGTGCCCGGGCGCGGGTGCGGCGGTCGAGGAAGGCGGCCAGGAAGGACAGCAGCAGGGCGGTGCCGGAGAGCAGGGATCCGACCCAGTTCGGGGAGGTGTAGCCGAGTCCGGAGGCGATGACCATGCCGCCGAGCCAGGCCGCGAGGGCGTTGCCGAGGTTGAAGGCGCCGATGTTGGCGGCGGAGGCCAGCGTGGGGGCGGCGGAAGCCTGGTCGAGCACCCACTTCTGCAGCGGCGGCACGGTGGCGAAGCCCAGGGCGCCGATGAGCGTCAGGGTGATCGCCGCCAGGACCTTGTTGTGGGCGGTCGCGGTGAACAGCAGCAGAGCCGACGCCAGGGCGCCCAGTGACGTGAACAGCATCGGCATCAAGGCGCGGTCGGCGAAGCGGCCGCCGATGAGGTTGCCGCAGAACATGCCGACGCCGAAGAGCACCAGCAGCCAGGTGACCGCGCCCTCCGTGTAGCCGGCGACCTCGGTCATCATCGGTGTGATGTAGGTGATCGCGGCGAAGACGCCGCCGTAGCCGAGCACGGTCATCGCCAGGGCGAGCCAGACCTGCACATTGCGGAAAGCGGCGAACTCGTTGCGTATGTTGTCGGTTTCGGGCCTGCCCGTGTCGGGCACGAGCCTGGCCACGCCGAGGAAGCCGACGATGCCCAGCGAGGCGACGATCGCGAAGGTGACGCGCCAGCCGGCGGCTTGCCCGACAAACGTGCCGACGGGGACACCGACGATGTTCGCGACCGTCAGGCCCATGAACATCAGGGAGATGGCCGAAGCTTTCTTCTCCGGGGCGACGAGGTCGGCGGCGACGACGGAGCCGATGCCGAAGAACGCGCCGTGCGCGAGAGAGGCCACGACCCGGCCGATGAGCATGACGCCGAGTACGGGGGCCGCTGCGGACAGGGCGTTGCCGATGACGAAGAGCGCCATGAGGAACATGAGCATCTTCTTGCGGGAGACCTTGGTGCCCAGCACGGTCAGCAGTGGCGCGCCGAGAACGACACCGAGTGCGTAGCCGGTCACCAGCCAGCCTGCGGTGGGGATGGAGACGCCGAAGTCGTCTGCGACCTGGGGCAGCACACCCATGATCACGAATTCGGTGGTGCCGATCCCGAAGGCCCCGATGGCCAGGGCCAGGAGCGCGAGGGGCATGGGAGAGACCTTCCGGTTGTTGCGTAGGGCGTTTATAAGCGTCGACAATAGTTGCAGGCGCTCTATAAATGCAAACGCTGTATCCGCTGAGTCGCCATAGCCAGCGCATGCAACTATTACGTCGTGGTCCGCCCCCTCCGGCCGGGCACGGCCTAAGTGCCCGCGGGAAGGGGCCGTGGTCTGCCGCCCCGCTACCTGCTCGCGGACACCATTCCTCCGGTGCCGGTCAGCCGAGAGGCCGTTGGGAGTCGACCATCAGCTGGAGAAGGTCCCGGAGGTCCCGTCGCTGGGCCTGGTCGAGGGCGGCCAGTGGATCGGTCGCGAAGTGGAGGCGTTCACGCAGGTCCTGGACGGCCGCTCGGCCGGTCTCCGTGGCGGCGATGCGCTTGATCCGTCGGTCGGTGGGGTCCGGGACGCGTTCGACCAGGCCCCGGCTCTGGAGCCGGTCCACCAGTGCGGTGAGGTTGGAGGGGTCGGTGCCCAGGCGCTCGGCGATCCGTCGCATGGGCAGCGCTTCGTCCAGCGTGAGCAGCACCTTGACCTGCTGCGGCGTGAGGCCGTGGTGCGCCGAAGCGGTCTCGTACTCGCGGCTGTAGAGGTCGGTGATCTTGGCGAAGAGGGCGACCACGTCGGCGGTGAGCTGGTCCCGAGCGTTCATGGACGCAGTCTAGACCGAGCAACAGAGGCACCACCATGGTTGACAATGATGGTGGTACTCCATAACTATTAGGGGCGTCCGGGTAACTATCAAGGACGTCCGGACGCCCGGCATCGCCGCCCCGGGCCCAACCGCCGGGAGCAGAACCCCGTACACCCACGAAAGGCCGTCATGTCCTCCAAAGTCGTTCTCGTCACCGGCACCTCCTCCGGCATCGGTCTCGCATCGGCCGTCGCCGCCGCCCGCGCAGGGTGGACCACCGTCGCCACCCTCCGCGACCCGGAGCGGGCCGGAGCTCTACGCGAAGCCGCCGACCGAGCGGGGGTACCCATCGATGTCCGGCAGCTCGACGTCACCGACGCGGACTCGGTGACCGCCGCGCTCGACGGCGTCACCGCCGACTACGGCCGGCTCGACGCACTGATCAACAACGCCGGCGCGGGCCACGTCGGCACCATCGAGAACGAGTCGGTGGAGGAGGTGCGCCGTGTGATGGAGGTGAACTTCTTCGGCGTCGTGCAGACCACCAAGGCCGCGCTTCCGCACCTGCGCGCCTCGGGCGGCCGGCTGATCACCGTCAGCTCGGTCGGTGGAGTCATCGGCCAGCCCTTCAACGAGGCCTACTGTGCGGCCAAGTTCGCGGTCGAAGGCTTCATGGAGAGCCTCGCCCCGGTGGTCGGCAGGCTCGGAGTGGCCGTCTCCGTCGTCGAACCCGGTGCCGTGGCCACCGAGTTCGTCAACAACATCGACCTCGATCCGTCGCAGGTGATCGCCGCCGCGGGTGACTACGCGGAGCCGCTGCGGGGGTATGTGACCCGTACGCAGCGCCAGTTCGCTCATTCCGCGCAGACGCCCGAGCAGGTGGCGGGCACCGTCATGGAGGCGCTCACCGCAGAGCGGCCCCCGTTCCGGCTCCAGACCTCCGACTGGGCGCGCACGTTCACCGGCACGAAGCTCGCCGACAACGACGGCTCTGCTGTCCTCGCGATCACCAGCGCGTACCTGGGCTGACCGAGGCCCGTGCCGGGGCGCCCGGGTCGGGGCCGACCAGGCCGCCGTGCCTGTCGCGAAGCCTTGCGGAAGCGGTCCCCTCGAAGCTCCGAGTCCGGTCGTCAGCCCCGGGCACTGACGAACAGACTTTGCACGCTACGACCGATCGAGCCTCGCTCGTCGTGAAGGGCCGCTTCGGCCATCCCCATCCCGTCGGCGTCGATGCTGGTCCTGGCGTCCAGGCAGACCCACTCACCCAGCGGGTGCCGGTGCAGGTGCACTGTCAGGTCGGGGTTGATGAACACATGTGAGGCGAAGTCGAGCACATTGCTCAGCCCATTGCCGGAGTCGGCTGCCACCAGGACCCGGTCCAGCGGCATGATCTTCTCACCTTCCACCAAGGGCACGCGCATCCGCATCCAGCAGGTCGCCGGCCCTTTGCCGAGGAAGGAGCCCGCCGCGAAGCGGGTGTCCATGGCCGTGTGGTAGCCCACCTCCCACGGCACCGGGAAGAACGGCTCGGAGCGGGACCGCTCCGGGGCCGGGACGGTGAGAGATTCACTCGTCGGCGACACCGCACCGGGTGCGGTCCGGATACGAAGTGCCGTCGCCCGCATCACCTCCTCCCCTCCGTCAGGAGTCAGTGACGCTTCGACCAGCTCCACACTGCGTCCTTCTCTCAGGAGGCGGGTGGTCACCGCAAGCGGGCGCAGCGGCACCGGGCGCAGGATCTCGAAGGTGATGCGGGCCAGGCGCATGTCCTCTCGGGCACCCGGACGAAGCTGGACGGCCCGGCCGAGCAGCGCCGCCGGCGGCCCGGCGTGCTGGCTGTGCTCGTCCCAGGGACCGCGGGTGTAGGCGGTGGGCGCGAAACGCCGGTCCTCCACCTGTCGGAAGAACGCCTCGGCATCACTGACTGGCACGGCCACCGTTCTCCGCTCCTTCCGGCTGGTAGGGCCGACATGTTACTCGCTGGTTCACGAGTCCTAGGTCACATAGCCAAGACAGTTAACGATGATTAACGTAACGCCGGAAACGGAGCGAGAGGAGGGAAGCGGTGGAGACCCGGATGGAAGTGACGTACCGCGGCACCGTCTACCCATGGCACTGCGACCACATGGGGCACATGAACGTGATGTGGTACGTCGGCAAGTTCGACGAGGCGACCTGGCATCTCTTCTCCGGCATCGGCATCACGCCCGACTACCTGCGCGACACAGGGCACGGCATGGTCGCCGTCGACCAGCGGATCTCGTACCGCCGCGAGGTTCTGGCTGGGGACGTACTGATGATCCGGTCCGCACTCCTCGAGGTACGGAGCAAGGTGATCCGTTTCTGCCATCGGATGGAGAACGCGGCAACGGGAGAGGTGGCCGCCATCACCGTACTGACCGGCGTCCACCTCGACACCACGACCCGGCGTTCGTGCCCTCTGCCCGAGGAACAACTCGCCCGCGCCAAGGCCAGGGTTACGGACCTCGACCCCGGCCTCTGATCCCTGACGCGGTATCAAGGTCAGGCTAAGACCCGCGGCTCGAAGGCCACCGGGCTCACTGGGACGGCGAGGGCCGGCCCGGTGTGTCGGCGTCGAGGGCTGCCGCGCGGAGGGCGGCCGCCACGCGGGTGACCGGTTGGCCGGGTGAGTGGGCGAGACGGGCCAGGAGCAGGCGCCGCTGTTCCTGGGGCCCACCGCGTACGGGCAGGATGCGCACCCCCGGCGGCGCGGCGGCGGCGAGTGAGGCGGACACGGTGGTCAGCCCGCAGCCGGCGGCGACGAGTTGGAGCTTGGCCAGCCAGTCGCGGGCGGTATGGACGATCTCGGGCCGCTCGTCCAGGCCCGGCCACACACCCATGAGCCGGTCCTCTCCGGAGGAGGAGCCGGCGATCCAGCGCTGCCCGCGCAGGTCGGTCACCTCCACGAAGTCGGCGCGGGCGAGGGGGTGCGTGTCGGGCACCGCGAGGCACAGCGCGCGTTCGGTGAGCGTCTCCAGCAGCAGGGGAGGCGACTCGGCATCCGGTGGACGGAACGGCGGCGCCGACGCCAGCAGCGCCAGATCGAGGCTGCCGGCGCGCAGGCCGCGCACCAGCGCCGGGGTGCCGCCCTCCCGGCTGACGACGTGAATGCCAGGGTCGCTGCGGCGCAGGGCGGCCAGGGCGCCCGGCAACAGGACGGCTCCTGCGCTGGGGAACCAGCCGAGGCGGACGGTCCCGGCCTGTCCGGGGAGGCCGGACAGCTCGCGCGCGGTCGCGTCGATCTCGTCGAGCACGATGGTCGCCCGGCGCATGACGACGCGGCCGGCTGCGGTCAGCCTCACACCGTCGCGCCGCCGCTCCAGCAGCTCCGAGCCCGCGACCCGTTCGATCGTGGCGATCTGCCGGGACACCGCGGACTGGGTGTAGCCGAGCGATGCCGCAGCGGCGGTGAAGGTTCCCTGTTCGACCACCGCACGGAAGACGCGCAGAGCGGTCAGCGACACATCGGTGAAGTCCATGACGATGTCGCATGTTAGCCGTGCGTAACTTTCGTTGGACGCATTGCATAGACGTTCTTAGCGTGGCCTGCATGAACGCTTCGCGCATCGCGCTCGTCACGGGCGCCAACCAGGGCCTCGGCCGAGCGCTCGTGGAAGGGCTCGCGGCCCGCATGGGCCCTGACGACCTGGTACTGCTCACCGGCCGCAGCCGGCAGCGCGTCGACGATGCCACCCGCCAGGTGGCGCACCTGCCCGGTACCCGCAGTCATGTGCAGGGCCAGGTACTGGATGTCACCGACACAGGCGCCATCGCCCACCTCGCCGACGAACTCCATCAGCGATACGGCGGGGTCGACGTCGTGATCTCCAACGCCGTCGCCCGTGTGCTGCCCGGAGAGTCACAGGCCGCTCGGGCCGACGAGTTCATCGACGTCTCCAACACCGCCACCCACACGATCCTGCGCGCCTTCGGCCCCGTACTGCGCCCGCGCGGCCGCCTGCTGGTCGTGGCCAGCAGCCTGGGCACCCTCGGACACCTCGACCCCCGGCTGCACCATCTGTTCGACGGAGTGAGCCTTGACCAGGTCGAGTACGCCGTGGAGTCCTGGCGTACCGCCCTCCACGCCGGGACCGCGGAAGAGGCGGGCTGGCCGCGCTGGCTGAACGTTCCGTCGAAGGTGGCCCAGGTCGCCGCCGTCCGTGCGATCGCGGCCGAACGCCGCGACGACGACGTCGCCGCCGGCACCCTGATCGCCGCCGTGTGCCCCGGCATGGTCGACACCCCCACATCCCGTCCCTGGTTCAGCGACTACAGCCAGGCTCAGTCGCCTGCCCAGGCCGCCCGCGCCGTGCTCGGCCTGGTGTTCGCCGAGCACATCGAGCCCGCGTTCCACGGCGAGTTGGTCCGCTTCGGCAAGGCCCTGCCCTGGCACGCAGGCACCCCGCCGACCGAGCAGGACCGGATGCTCACACCCTGACCACGGAAGCACCGTGCACCCTTCAGCTCCCGCCGGTGCGACTGCACCGACCCGGAGAACACGCGGCGCCCGCGGACCCGACGGCGGAGGCGTCGGGTCTCCCCACTGCTTGCTCGGCGGATCTTGAACCGCGAGGATACGAGAGTGTCATCGACTGGGGGGAGGCGCAGTGGGGCTGGGGACGGTGGCGCTGACCGGCGCGGCGGGGAACATCGGGTCCGTGGTGCGAACGGCGCTTCGACCCGAAGCGGAGCGCTTGATCCTGCTCGATCGGGTGCCGCTCCGTCCGGAGACCGACAACGAGGACGTGCACACCATCGACCTGCGCGACGCCGCCGCCGTGGACTCGGCTCTCGCGGGAGCCGGTCAGGTGATCCATCTGGGCGGCGTGCCGGACGAAGCGCCCCTTGCGGACCTCCTCGAAGCCAATGTGCTCGGTACCCACCACGTCCTGGAAGCGGCACGACGCGGGGGCATCGAGCGAGTGGTACTCGCGAGCAGCAACCGAGTGACGGGTTTCTATCCCGTCAGCCATCGCACCGCTCCGCAGCACCCGGTACGCCCCGACGGCCTGTACGCGGTGAGCAAGGCAGCCATCGAGGCGCTCGGGCAGCTGTACGCCGACAAGTTCGGCCTGTCGGTCGTCTGTCTGCGCATCGGCAGCTTCGAACCCACGCCCACCGAACCCCGGCACCTGGCGACGTGGCTCAGCCCGCGCGACGCCGTCGGGTACATCCGGGCCGCGCTCACCGCTCCGCCGTCCGTCCGCTTCGCCACGGCGTACGCCGTTTCGGCCAACACCCGCCGCTTCTGGGAGCTCCCAGACCCGGCCGTACTGGGCTACACCCCCGTCGACGACGCCGAGAGCCACGCCAGGGACATCGCCGGAGCCGGCCTCCCGGCCGACCCGACGGCACCCCAGGCGGGCCCCTACGCGCTGCCCGAGTTCACCCTCAGACACCTGAGGCCCTGACGCGCACGCCCGCCGAACGGCCGGGGACCGGCAATCAAGCGTCGAGGGCCGTCGCGGCGTTAGGGGCGGGAGCATCGCGGGCACAGCAGAACTCATCGACCACCCGCAGGAGTCCGCATGACGAGCCTCGACCGCTACGACTACGACCCCGATGCGATCGCCTGGGCCCGCGCCAAGGTGCGGAAGACCGTCGACCGGGCGGAACGCGCCGCCGCCGGCGACACCCTCAGCGCCGAGGACCGCGAGCAGTGGAGGCGGATAGCCGCCTACATACGGCGTGAGCTTCTCACCCGCGAGGGCGTCGTGCACGCCGCGTTCGACGAACGCCTCCCCGCATTCCGCGGCGTGTACCCGACACGGGAGCCCGGAACGAGCGAGGACCCGGAGGCCACCCTCAACACCCTCAGCCCCGGAGAACGCCAGAAGAGCGCGCAGGCCGTCGACAGGATTCGCGCCTGGATCGCCAGCGAACCCGTCACCGCGCAGACCGACTTCGGTGAGGGTTACCGTGAAGCCCTCCGCGACATCCAGGTCCTCATCGGACGGCCGGTGCACGATGTACACGGAGCGAGTTCCGGATGAGAGCGAAAGCCGGGAACGGGGGCTGCCGGGTGCCTGGCGGCGCTCACCGCTGCGTGAGGCGTACGCACTCCGCGACGACGTCCCGCAGGCTCCCGGTCCGCTCCATCAAGTCCCGCTGAACGCGGGCGCCGTTGCCGTGCCGCAGCAGGTGGCGCACGGCCTCGCGCGCCCAGTCGAGGTCACCCGTGTCGGCGAGCGCGTCGCCGACGTGATCGAGCAGGGCTTGCACCACCCCCTCGGCAGGCGTTTGCCGCATGGTCACCGGGTGGAGCAGTTCCCCTGCCAGTCCGGTCCGGGCGGCCTGCCAGGCGGCCAGTCGCAGAAGGCTCACACTGTGGTCGGCCGGCTCCCGGCCGGCCCGCCATGCGCGTGCCGCCGTCTCCACCAGGCCGCGGGCGAGGGCGGCGATCAGCTGGGCGTTCTCTGCGTGCAGGCAGACGTCGGAAACCCGGATCTCCACCGTCGGGTATCGCGCGGACAGGCGCGCGTCGAAGTAGACCATCCCCTCGTCGAGGATGACGCCGGTGGCGACCATGTCGGCCACCCGCCGGTGGTACCGCTCCGGGGACCCGAACAACTCTGTGGGACCGGCCGATGGCCAGCGCCCCCATACCCGGCTCCGGTAGCTGGCATAGCAGGAGTCCTGGCCTTGCCAGAACGGCGAGTTGGCGCTGATCGCCGCGAGAACGGGCAGCCAGGGGCGGATCCGGTCCACGACCGCCACGGCCTCCTCGTCCGACTCGACGGACACATGCACATGGCAGCCGCAGACGAGCTGCTCCCGGGTGGCGATGCCGTACTGCTCGGCCATCCACTGATAGCGGCTGTTCATGCTGATGGAGGGGCTGACGGGCAGCGGTGACGTGGCGAGTGCGGCCACCGCGCAGCCGATCTCCTCCGCATGCCGGCCCGCCTCCTTGCGGCAGCGGACGAGTTCACCGCCGAGTTTCGCCATATCCGATTGCGGATGCGTGGCGAACTCCAGCATCTGCCCGTACAGCTCCTTCTCGAAGACATCCCCCGCCGCCTCGTCCTGCGCGGCGCGCGCAAGAACCGCGGCGGACAACGCCTTCGGCTCACCGGTCTCCGGGTCGACCAGGAGGAGCTCCTCCTCCACTCCGACGGTCCGCACGTCATGCCGCCTTTCTGCTCGTCCGCTGCGACTTAGCTGCGACACCGGGCGATGGCCGGGTCGTAGGAGCCCGACTACCCCGCATTCGGGAAAACCGGCCCGGTCGCGCCTCGGGATCCGTTCGCCGGGGGCGGATCCGACCAGGCCATTGTGTGCTGCATATCACTTTCCCGCCGGTCGGCCGTGCGGTTTCAGCCGGTCGGCCGGGTGGCGTCGGCCGGTGGACGGGGTGTCTTGGGCCAGCCGCCGGGATGGCTTGGACGGCAGGTCCCTGAAGCCTGTATGCATGACGTTGAACGCAACGCTGGCTGTGCCGGCACAGGTGTCACGTGAGCCGAAGACGGATCGCTCGGGCGCCCCGGCCGGCACCCCGGCCACGGGCCGGCTGATCGGGATCGATCTTGCACGCGGACTCGCGGTCTTCGGCATGTACTCGGCTCACGTCGGCCCCGACGTGACGGTGGGCGGGCCGACAGGGTTCCTGCTGGAGATGGCACGTGGCCGCTCCTCCGCCCTCTTCGCCGTGCTCGCGGGCTTCTCGCTGATCATCATCACAGGCCGCCCGCAGCCACGGACGGGCCGCGCCGGCCGTCAGGCAGTGGTCAGGATCATGATCCGCGCAGTCCTCCTGGCAGCCCTCGGCTATGCCCTCACCGCCCTGGACACCCAGGTCGACGTGATCCTCAGCTTCTACGGGCTGCTCTTCCTGACCGCACTCCCGCTGTACCGGTTGCGGGGGAGGACGCTCGCGCTTCTGGCCGCCGCCGGTGCGCTGATCCTGCCCCAAGTCCTCTACGTCATACGGAAGTCGATCGAGGGAGGGAACTGGGCCGACGCCATCGCCGCCCGGGACCCGCTGGCCCGTATCACCGGCACGGACGGCATCGTCGAGCTGCTGTTCACCGGGGAGTACCCGGTGCTCACCTGGCTTCCGTTCCTGCTCGCCGGTATGGCGGTGGCCCGACTCGACCTCACTCGCTCCGGCATCCGATCCCGGCTGGCCGCCACCGGCGGGGCACTGGCCCTCCTCGGCTACGGGGGCTCCTGGCTGGCCATGCGCCTGGTGCCCCACGCCCTCTCCGCGGTCGCGGCGGCCACGGGCGATTCGGCATCATCCGCGTGGTGGTCCGACACCGTCGGTGAACCCGAGAACGGCACCCCGCTCTCCTGGCTGCTGGTGGCCGCGCCGCACAGCCAGACGACCTTCTCCATAGTCGGCAACACGGGCGTCGCACTCCTGGTGATCGCCGGGTGTCTGAGCGTAGCCGCCCTGATGCCGCGCCTCACACGTCTGGCCACCCCCATGGCAGCGGTCGGCATGACAGCGCTGACCGTCTACGTCGGGCACATCGTCGCCCTCTGGTTCCTCACCCACGTCTGGCACCTGGCCCTGGTCGAAGACGGGAGCATGGCCGCGTTGCCCGTGCTGCTCGGCTTCATAGCGGGCGCCACACTCCTGGCGACCGTCTGGACCCGTCTGTTCCGCCGTGGCCCCCTGGAGTACCTGCTCCACATCGCCACCCGGCCCGCCCGGCACATCAGGTGAGACGGCGGCCGTGAAGAGGGGTTACTGGCCCACGGGAGTCTTCGTGGCCAGTTTCCAGCCGCTGCCGGAGCAGTCCGCGGGCGTCGCCGGGAACCGCTGCCCCTGCACATCGGTGGACCAGCTGTGGCCACAGGCCGTTTCGCATTCGTACAGGCCGGATTCCGGCACTGCCTCGCCAGGGAGGTACACCTTGTCGTTGCTCATGTCCGACGTATAAGCCCAGACCGGCATGTCCACCACTCGGCCGGCGTCGATCCAGGCGGCCCGGGGTCGACGGGCTTGCCGGCCTACTCATCGTCGTCGTGCGGCAACGGTACGTGGGGCCCTACGGCCGTCTGCCCGGCCACTGCGCCGAGGTCGCCGGGCGGATCTCCCGGGGATCGGCCTGGGACGGCGTGTCGTCCGGCAGGACATCGTCGCCGTAGAGATCCCGGATCCAGTTGGTCTGGTAGACGGTGTCGAGATAGCGCTCACCGAGGTCCGGAGCGATGGCCACGGCGGTGAGGGACGGTGTGTCACACCGGGTCAGCCAGTCGATCGCCCCGCTGACCACGGTGCCCGTGGAACCGCCGAACAGGAAACCGTGCCTGGCCAGGCGGTGGCAGACCCGGATGGTGTCGGCCTCTTCGACTTCTATCGCCTCGTCCACGTACGACGTGTCGAGCAGCGGCGGTCGTATGCTCATGCCGAGGCCGGGCAGCATCCGTCGTCCAGGTGCTCCGCCGAAGGTCACCGAGCCGACCGTGTCGACGGCGACGATCCGTACGGGGCGGTGCCAGTGCCTGAACCAGCGGGCGCATCCCATGAGCGTTCCGGCTGTACCCGTTCCGACGAACAGGACGTCAAGGTGCGGGAACCGGCGCGCGATCGCCGGCGCCGTGCTGCGGTAGTGAGCCCTCCAGTTGTTGGCGTTGGTGTACTGGCTCAGCCACACATACCGCTCGTCCCGGGCGCATTGCCAACGGACGTAGTCGAGGCGCGCGCCGAGGAACCCACCGTGCGCGCTGGCCTCGGTGACGACGTGGACCTGGGCGCCGAGCGCCTCCATCAGCAAGCGGGTCGACAGATTGCAGCGCGAGTCCGTGACACACAGGAAGCGGTAGCCCTTGCTGGCCGCTATCACGCTCAGGGCCACGCCCATGTTGCCCGACGAGGACTCCACCAGGACCGACTCGGGCGTCATGACCCCTGCCCGTTCCGCGGCCTCGACCATCTCCCTGGCCGGCTTCAGTTTGATCGAGCCGGCGAAGTTGAAGCCCTCGCATTTCAGGAACAGCGGCTGCCCGAAGACCGACAGCAGGTCTACGTAGAGGTCCTCCTCGTTGAAGCTGTAGGGATCGGATATGACTGGCACGATGGCCTCCGTGGGTCGAGAGCGGCTCGGCGCCCGGCAGCGCCGCCGGCCGCTCATCCGTAGCGGTTCAGCTGATGGAAGAAGTCGTCGACCACATACAGTTCTCCGGACTCGGCGACCTGGTCGTAGACGTACTTGCCGACGGCCAGATCGAGTACGCCCAGACCGAAGGGCGAGAAGACCACGGGACGGTCCGGTGGCGGTGTGACCCGTCCGGCCATGACGTCTTCCAGCGTGCCGTCGAGGAACCGCCGGTCGCCGGTGAGCTGTTCGGTCAGGTGCGGTGATGTGTCGGCTCGCAGGCAATGCTCTATGTCGTCGACGATGTTGGCCGACGCGAGCAGCACCGCGGGTGCCAGGTCGCGCAGCGATATGTGGAGCACAAGTGGGCTGTGCGCGAACCATTCCGGGTCGTGGACGTGCGGACGGGCCGCGACAGTGGCGAAGACCACCAGATCGCTCAGGCGGATCACCTGCTCGGCGCTGTCGTGCACGGTGACGGGTTCCGCGGCCCCGGACTGCTCCAGGCAGCAGCGGAAGGCTGCCGCGTTGTCGGGTGACAGGTCGAACACCCCGATGTTCTCGAACGACCAGCCGGTTCCGGCAAGGAATGTATGGATGTAACGGGCGATCAGTCCCGTCCCCACGAATCCGAGGTGCATCGGGCGCGGCCGGTGCCGGCTGAGCCAGTCGGCGGCCAGCGCGGCCGACGCGGCGGTCCGGGAAGCGCTGATGATCGAACTTTCCAGGCATGCGAACGGATAGCCGGTGTCATGGTCGTTGAGGATGAGCACCGCCGATGCCCGAGGGATGCCGAACGTCACGTTCTGCGGGAAGCTGGAGATCCACTTGAGGCCGTCCACCCGTGTCTCGCCGCCGAGCGACGCGGGCAGCGCGATGATCCGGGAGGACGGACGATCGTCGAAACGCAGGAAACAGGAGGCCGGGTTCACCGAGCGCCCCGCGGCGTGCAGCCGATAGGCGGTTTCGACCAGCTCCACGATGTGCCGTTCCCGCCCCTTCAGCGCACGCTGCACCTGTGCGCCGGAGATGACGGCGAAGGGAGGCACTCGCTGCGTCCCGGACGGTGTGAGCCGGGTGGCGGGGGAGTAGGTGGTGGTCATGAGGTGATCACCTCCGGGCGGGCGTCGAGCAGACGGGCCAGGTCGGCGAGGACCGGATGATGAGTCAGGTCCTTCAGGGACACCGTGCGGTCGAGCCGGATGGCGAGTTGGAGCGCTGTGAGTGAGGTACAGCCGGCGTCGTCGAAGAAGTGGTCCCGCCGACCGATCCGGTGCTGAGGGATGCCGAGCACGGTGGCCCAGGCGGCGGCCAGGCGCTCCTCGGTCGGTGTGCGCGGTGGTTCGCCGGCGGGTGAGGCCGCCGCGTCGGAGGTGACGAGGGGCCAGGTGGTGTCGAGTCCCCTGGCGAGCGACGCCAGGGCCTTGCGATCGACCTTTCCGTTCGCGGTCAGCGGGAGGCCATCGCGCCAGTGGAAGGCCGAGGGAATCATGTAGGCGGGCAGCCGCTTGCCCAGGTGGTCCCGCAGGACGCTGTCCGGCAGCGGGTGTTCACCGCAGCAGCAGGCCACCAGGCGCGGGCCCCGATCGCCCTGGGCGACCGTGACCGCGGCGGTGTGCACGCCGGGCACGTTCAGCAGGGCGTTCTCGACTTCCTCGATCTCGACGCGGAAGCCGCGGATCTTGACCTGGCTGTCCCGGCGGCCGAGGAACTCCAGTTCGCCGCCGGGCAGCCAGCGGCCGTAGTCACCGCTTCGGTGGAGCCGTTCGCCGGTGCGGTACGGATCGGTGGTGAACGACCGGCGCGTGCGATCGGGATCGTTGACATACCCGCGGCCGACGCAGACTCCGGCGAAGACGATCTCGCCGGGGGCGCCGAGCGGTACCAGCGACAGGTTCTCGTCGACGACGCGCACGTCCACGTTGTTCACCGGGCGGTGGTAGCCGGCGATCCGTGCGGCGGACCGGGCGTCCAGGGCATCGCGGCGGTACCTCAGGCGCAGTACGGGGCCGCTGTCACTCCCGGGCGCCACCACCTGCACCACGGTGCCGGCGGGGAGTTCACCGCCCCCTTCGCCGGTACCGGACCGGCGACCGGCGGGGAACGGGACGAACGAGGCCTCGGTCAGCCGTTCCGACAGGCCTGGATCGCAGGGACCGTCCCCGCCCCGGGCGCACCGGTGTGCCGGCAGCTCCGATTCACCCCGCCTCGCTTCCCGTATCAGGGCCTTCCACGTCGCGGGATCGGTCGTCAGCCTGCACGGCAGCGGCCGGGCACCCGGTTCTGCCAGGTAGCCGGTCGTGACCTGTTGCTCGCCCGACAACGCGGCCAGCACTTTGGCGTGGGCCGCCAGCAGGACCGAGCGGGTCGGCACGGCCATGTCCTCGGCCAGCCGGTGCACCGACGTCATGAGGTCTCCCGGGACCGTCACCGCATGCTCCGCAACGCCGGACACCGGTGTGAGGGTCCAGTGGGGAATCGTGGTGATCCCGCCCCTGGGGGGAACGGGCCGCCCGAAGTCCTCGTCGCCGAGCCGGGACGCCCGGACGTCGGATGCGGCGGTCATCGGCTGCACCTTCCTGCGTCGCCGCGGTCCCGATCCAGCTCCCGGGCCGGATTCCCGGCCCACCGGGAGTGCTGCGGGGCCGTCTCCCCCTTCATGAGGAACGAGTCAGGGGCGAGCACCACACCGTCGCCCACTGTCACGCCGTAGTGGATGAGGGCGCCGACCCCGACCGTGCACCCGCGGCCGACCGTGGTGGTCTCGGACTTGAACGTGCCGTCCTCCTGTGAGTGGCACTGGATGGTGCTTCCCGCGTTCAGCGTGCACGCGTCTCCGATGGCCACCATCCTCCGCTCGGACAGGTAGCAGCCGTCGTCGAACACCCGGTGCCCGATCCGGACCCCCAGCAGCCGCCAGATCACGCTCTTGAACGGCGTGCCGTTGAAGATGCGGAAGTACGTCTCCGACGGCACTTTCCAGTAGCGCTCGCGCCACCAGAAACGGGAATCGTAGATCGAGCAGTACAGGGGAGAGGGAGGGTGCACCGCGATGAGGACACGCTCGACCAGGACGTAGAACACCACGGTGAACAGCAGAAAGAGAGCATCGGCCAGCGCAATGGAAGGCGCGCCCAGCAGCGGGTAGGTATCGGCCGCCCCGGCGGTGAGCAGGAGGGCACCCAGAACGTAGATCCACCGCACCAGCAGGTACCAGCCCATGGTGGCGGCGTTGTGCCTGTTCTTCGCCGCGAGGCCACGGCGAAACGCCTCACCGCTCCTCAGCCGGTCGAACCGGTGGTCGCGCAGGACCGTTCGCGGGATGGGGAAGCTGGGTGAACCCAGCAGCCCCACGTCTTCCCGGATCTCGCCGTCGACCGGGATCATGACCTTCGTCGCCAGAAGGCAGTTGTCGCCTGTGCGGGCCCGTGCCGGATAGGAGATCCAGTTCCCCAGGAAGCTGTGCGCCCCGATCGATGTCCGGGAGACCCGGAACGCGGTACTGGAGTAGTCGGCGTTCACGATCGACAGCCCGTCGGCCACCATGGTTCCGCCGCCGACGGAAGACAGGTAGGGAGTGTCCTGCTTCACGAGCGTGCCGAAATTCGCCCCCGTCTGCTCGATGTGCGGGAAGCCGTAGCCGATACCGCGCAGATAGTGGACGATGCAGGAACTGTCACCGAACAGGCGGGTGAGGAGCCTTCTGTTGGTGAGCCGCCCGACAGCCCGGTGCAACGCATGGCGCCATCCGTACAAGGGGTAGTCGCGGTCCGGTGCCAGCGCATGACGCAGCGCACGGGGCAGAACGGTGACGAGCAGCAGACCGAGGAGCACCCCGCCGAAGACCAGCAGCGCGGCAGCCATCGCCGCGTCGCGATAGAACGCGCCGCGGACCAGGACGGCGGGCCCCGGCTCGACGACCGTTCTGAGCTGGGGGACCGTGACCAGCAGCATGACGACGCCGCCGACCGCGACGGGCACGTACACGAACACGGCGGCCACCAGTTGCAGGAGACTGTGCAGGACTCTGCGCAGCATGGCGTGGGGCATCTCGCCGACGACCTGGAAATCCGTCGCGGTCCGCTGTGCCGGGGATCCGCCCCAGTGCTCGCCGTCGGGCACGACCTGCCCGCTGTGCAGCGAGGAGGCATGGCCCAACTGGGCCCCGTCGCCCAGCGCTGTCCCGATGTCGATCACCGTGGCTTCGCTGATGAGCACCGATCTCCCGAGGCTGACCGGACCCGTCTGGATCACGCCGGCGTGGCCGCGATAGCAGGGGAAGAAGGAGTCCTTCCGGATGACGGCGCGCTCACCCATGGTGAACAGGTCGGTACAGACAGGTACATGGCGGGAGAGGATGACGGCACCTCGCCCGATGCGGGCGCCCAGTGCCCGTAGATAGAGCACGTACAACGGCGAGCCGACGAACAACACCAGCGGATCCGAGGAGATCAGGGCTTTGACGATCCAGAAGCGGACGTACCGCAGGGACCATATGCGGATCTCCTCCGGCTTCCACCGGCCGATGAGCGTCCACTTCACCAGGATCGGAAGGCTGCACAGTCCCACGAAGCCGGCGGCGCCGAACACCAGCGACCTGACATACACGTCGAGTACGCCCGACCGGGCGGAAATCCAGTCGTACCCCCAGGCGGTGGCCATCGCGAGGAGATAGGTGTAGCCGAGGAAGGCGAGGACCTGAAGGAATCCGCACAGCACGTACTCCGTCGTGCCTGCCATGGCATCGGTGGGGCGCTCGGGAGCCGGCGGCTCCCGGGCCGCCGGCGTCTGCGGCAGCACGACGCGCATGGGTGCGGCACCGACCGCCGCCGCGAGATCCTTGATCGTGGGGTGGAGATAGACCTCCTTCATCGACACCGAGGGCAGATCCGCCCGCTTGCGAAGCCGCGCGCAGAAATGCGCCATCACGAGGGAGTCGGCACCCAGATCGTCGAAGAAGTGGCTGTCGACCGGTACCTGGTCGACGCGTGCGACGTCCGCCAGCACCTCCGCGAGTGCGTGCTCCAGAGGTTCCCCCGGCTCGCCGCCGGGTGGATCCCCTGGCCGGCCGTTGCAGGCAGCGTTTCCCGCTGCGCCGCATGCGGGCTTCGATTCACACGTCACGACATGTATACGGAGTCCGCAGATGAATGTATTGGGCAATTGGAATATTTTTCATATCGCGGACATTTGTCTCGCGTAGTAAGCCCGGCTCCGGTTGCGGCGCAGGCCGCCGGTCATCCGATGGAGCCTTGGGCCGTATCGAGAGAGAATCGGAATGTGATCTTCCGAGATGGCCGTGCAATCCCCTGGCCAGGGCGGACCGTATATAGGGATATGCAGAGGTACCGGTTCCCCGTCGGTCGTGTTCCGGACGAGGCCCTGCTGTCCGGTCTGGCCACCGGGGACCCGGAGCTTGCCGTCACCTTCGTACGGAGGTTCCAGCACACGGTCTTCGGTGTCGCCGTCGCCGTCACCGGGGATCCGCAGCTCGCCGAGGACATCGCCCAGCAGACGTTCGAGCGTGCGTGGCGTCACGCGCAGATCTACGACTCCCGCCGTGGTTCGGTGACGACCTGGCTGACGACCATCGCACACAACCTGGCCATAGACGCCGTCCGCTCTCGGCGGCCGGAACCCGTGGCGCCGGAAGACCTCGACGCGATCCTGGGCGTCGTCAGCGAGACGCCCGAACAGCAGGCCCTGGCCGACGAGGCGTCGTCCAGGCTGCGGGCCGCCGTGGCGGAACTTCCGCGCGAACAAGGCCGTGCGCTGGTGATGGCAGGGATCTACGGAATGACGGCCCAGCAGATCGCGGATTGGGAGCAGATCCCGCTGGGCACCGCCAAGACGCGCATCAGGACCGCTATGGGGAAGCTGCGCAACACCCTCGCATCTCCGAAGCGAGGCGACCATGTCGAATGACGTGACCTGTGAAGAAATGCGGGAGATCGGCGCCGAGCTGGCTCTCGGCGTGCTGCCGGCCCGCGAGCGGGCCGAGGCGGTCGCCCATCTGGATCGGTGCGCGGGCTGCCGGGAGTACATCGAGCAATTGACCCTCGTGGGCGACCGGCTGATCGGACTGCTGCCGGGCCGTGAGCCGACGTTCGGGTTCGAGACAAGGGTGGCGCGGTCGCTGATGCAGGAGACATCGGCACGCAAGGGGCTGCACTCGTACATCCGCGGATCCGGTATCCCGCGCACGACATTCGGCGGCCGCGTACGGTTGCGGGCCGCCGGCGCGGTGACCGCGCTCGTACTCGCCGTCGGGTTCGGTGGCTGGGCCGTCGGCACGGCGCTCCAGGACATGACCGCCGCGCCGCCCATCGCGTCCGAGGTCGGGAAGGGCATGCTCTGGGGAGCGCTGACCTCGGCCGGTACGCCTGGGAAGCCGGGTGGTGAGATCTTCGCCCATTCCGGGTCCCCGGGCTGGGTGTACATGACCGTCGACCTCGCCGACGCCGGTAATCCGTACAACGGCGAGGTCTCCTGTCTGCTCGAGCGCAGTGACGGCAGCACGGTGCGCATCGGCAGCTTCACCTTGCGCGGCGGCTACGGCTACTGGGGCGGCCCCGCTCCCGTCGACTCCTCGTCGGTCTCAGGCATCCGGCTGACGTCGCCGGACGGCACCGTGCTCGCAAAGGCACACTTGAAAGGGGCCGGACGGGTGTAGCCGGGCGGGGTTCCGGCTGCCGGCTTGCCCGTCGGGGTCAGTGGGCCTTGCCCTCGTCGGCGTCCGGGCCGCGGTCGACGCCATGGGCAATGACGTTCTGCCCGGGCTCCAGGTGCAGGCGTGTGCCGTCGAGACGGACCTCGACCTTGTCCGGCTCGAACGACACCAGGTCGCCGACCCTGTCGACCTCCCGGTAGGCGTTGCGGTAGGACCAGGCCGCGCGACGCGCGTCGCCGATGTCGTGGTAGTCGCACAAACCCCTGTAGGGGCAGAACTCTGGCCTTCGACGGGGCGCAGCCGGGTCTCGTCGACGTCGGCGCGCGTCTGCTGCAGCGAACCGGCCACCGAGGTCGTCCTCGATCTCTGACCGGCCGGCCACGTTCGCCGACAAGGTCGTGAAGCCGTAGCCCGCCGGCGAGCGGGTTCACCCACTCATCGAAGCCCTCGGCCGCGGCCGTCAGGACGGGCGGGAACTGGTCGGCCGGGCCGCCCCCGAGTCCTTGCGGCCCATTACAGAACAAGGCCGGCGCGGACGCGGCGGAATGCGGCTGCCGGGTCCGCGGCACGTGTGACCGTCCGCCCCACAATGACATGTGAGGCGCCATCAGCGAGGGCTGCACCCGGCGTCCCGGGTCGGGCGTGCTCGGCCGACGAGTCACCAGGCAACGACACCCCGGGAGTGACGATCAGGGCAGCGGCCCCCAGCGCGCTCCGCAAGGCCCCGACGTCCTGGGGCGAGGCGATCACGCCGTGGCATCCGGCCTTGCCCGCCAGGCGGGCCAACCGGACCACCTGCTCCATGGCCGAGTCGCGGACGCCGATGTCGGCGAGATCCTCGTCGGTCATGCTGGTGACCACGGTCAACGCGAGGATCCGCAGATCGGGGAAGTCGCGGGCGGCGTCGACAGCGGCGGTCATGATGCCGGTACCGCCCATGCTGTGCACGGTCACCATGGAGACGCCCAGAGCCCCCGCGGCGCGGACGGCACCAGCGACCGAGTTGGGGATCTCGAAGAGCTTGAGGTCCAGGAAGACCCGCTTGCCGCGCGCGACAAGGTGCTTGATGAAGTCGGGGCCGGCCACGGTGAGTAGCTCCAGGCCGACCTTGTAGAAACCGCAGTCGTCGCCCAGTTGATCGACGATGCCGTCAGCGGCCGGACGGCTGTCGCAGTCCAGGGCGACGATGATCTGGTTGTTCGGGTCCACGACCGCATTGTGCCGGGTGACGTACCGTGCCGTCCGGCGGCGGTCGGCGTTCTGGACGGTGTCGTCCGGTGCTGCACTTGCGCCGTCGCCCGAGTGGCTTGCTGTCGGCCCGCTGCGGGGGCTGCTTGCAGGAGCCGTCGTACCCGATTCACCCCATCGGCGTAGCGGCGACGCCCCGTCGGTGTCGCCGATCTCCGGCCTTGGTCGCGCACGGTGGCGCTGTACGGCGAGCGGGTGACAAGACACCCTTGCACACTGCAAAGGCGGGTACTCGGCCGGCGGCGGCTGGACGCCGCTTGCACGACCGGGACACCAGGCATGCCTCAGGAAGGCGGTTGTCGCTGATGAGTCGCACAGCCCCCTACGACGCCTCCGGGACGGACGTGGCCGGTCTGGAGGCGGAGTTGTGCGAGTCTGTGGACGCCGAGATCCGCTTTGACGCCGGGAGCAGAGGTGCGTACGTCACGGACGGCTCCAACTACCGCCAGGTGCCGCTCGCGGTCGTCGTCCCGCGCAGCGTGGAGGCGGGGGCGCAGGCGGTGGAAGTGTGTGCCCGCTTCGGAGCGCCGGTTCTCTCGCGCGGCGGCGGCACCAGCCTGGCGGGGCAGTCGACGAACGCCGCTGTGGTGATCGACTGGAGCAAGTACTGCCACACCCTGATTTCCGTCGATCCCGACGCTCGCACCTGTGTGGTCGAGCCGGGCATCGTCCTCGACGAGCTCAACCGGCGGCTGTCCGACCACCGCCTCCAGTTCGGCCCCAAGCCCTCCACCCACAGCCACTGCGCACTCGGCGGGATGATCGGCAACAACTCCTGCGGCGCGTCCGCCCAGGCCTACGGCAAGACGGTCGACAATGTGCGCCGGCTCGAGATCCTCACCTACGACGGGCTGAGGACGTGGGTCGGGCCGACTTCGCAGGCGGAGCGAGCACGGATCGCCGCCGAAGGGGGACGGAAGGCCGAGATATACGACGGCCTGGAGCGCATCGCCACCGAGTACCTGGCGGACATCCGACGCGGCTACCCGAAGATCCCGCGCCGGGTCTCCGGCTACAACCTCGACTCGCTGCTGCCGGAGAACGGCTTCGACGTCGCCCGGGCCCTGGTCGGCAGCGAGGGCACCCTGGTGACCGTGCTGCGCGCCGAACTGGAACTGGTGCCGGTGCCCCCCTACCAGTCGCTGCTGGTGCTCGGCTACGACGACATCTGCCAGGCCGGCGACGACGTGTCCCGCGTACTGGAGCACTGCTCGCCCAGCCAGCTGGAGGCGCTGGACGGGCGTATGGCGCAGCTGATGCGCGAGGAGGGCGCCTACCTGGACTCGCTCAACGTCCTTCCGCAGGGCGACAGCTGGCTGCTCGTGCAGTACAGCGGCGACAGCCAGGACGATGTCGACGAGCAGGCGCATGCCCTGCTGCGCGCCCTCGGCCGCGGCGAGAAGGACCCCAACGTGGCCTTCTCCGACAACCCGGAGCGCGAGGAGAAGATGCTCAAGGCCCGCGAGGCCGGGCTCGGTGTGACCGCGCGGCCCCCGGACGGCCGGGAGACCTGGGAGGGCTGGGAGGACTCCGCCGTCCCACCCGAGCGCCTCGGCGCCTATCTGCGCGACCTCAAGCAGCTCTTCGACGAGTTCGGCTACGACCACCCTTCCCTGTACGGGCACTTCGGGCAGGGCTGTGTGCACACCCGTATCCCGTTCGCGCTGAAGACCGCCGAGGGCGTGGCCGACTTCCGCCGCTTCGTCGAACGGGCCGCCGACCTCGTGGTCTCCCACGGCGGCTCCCTCTCGGGCGAGCACGGTGACGGGCAGGCCCGGGGCGAGCTGCTGACCCGTATGTTCGGCGAGCGGCTGGTCACCGCCTTCGGCGAGCTGAAGACACTGTTCGACCCGGCCAACCGGATGAACCCAGGCAAGATCGTCGATCCGAATCCGGTCGACGGGCAGCTCCGCCTCGGCCCCGCCTGGCGGCCGGCCACACCCGAGACACACTTCGGCTACCCGGAGGACGAGCACTCCTTCACTCGCGCGGTGATGCGCTGTGTCGGTATCGGCAACTGCCGCAGTCACGAGGGCGGCGTGATGTGCCCCTCGTACCGGGCCACGAGGGAGGAGGAGCACTCCACCCGGGGCCGGGCCCGGCTGCTGTTCGAGATGCTCGGCGGCCACGCCGACTCGACGATCACCGACGGCTGGCGCTCCACCGAGGTGCGCGACGCCCTCGACCTGTGTCTGGCCTGCAAGGGCTGCAAGTCGGACTGTCCGGTGGGCGTCGACATGGCCACCTACAAGGCCGAGTTCCTCTCCCACCACTACGGGGGCCGGCCACGCCCCGCCGCCCACTACTCGATGGGCTGGCTGCCGGTGTGGGCCCGGTTCTCCCGCATCGCCCCGTCCCTGGTCAACACCCTCCTCCACGCCCCCGGTCTGGCCCGCGCGGGAAAGCGGCTGGCCGGCGTGGCCGAGGCCCGGCAGGCCCCGCTCTTCGCCAAGCAGTCCTTCCTGCGGTGGTACAAGGCGCGCGACGCCGGGAAGCCCGATCCCGCGGACCCGCGGACCGTGGTGCTCTGGCCGGACACCTTCAGCACCTACTTCCACCCCTCGATCGCGATCTCGGCCGTACGAGTCCTGGAGGACGCGGGCTTCCGGGTCGCCGTCCCCACCACGCCCGTGTGCTGCGGCCTGACCTGGATCTCCACCGGCCAGCTGACCGTCGCCGAGAAGGTGCTTCGCCGCACCCTCGACGTGCTGGGGCCCTACCTCGAGGCAAGCACTCCGATCATCGGACTGGAACCCTCCTGCACCGCGGTGTTCCGGGCCGACGCACCCGAGCTGATGCCCGCCGACCAGGACGTCAAGCGGCTGGCCGGGCAGGTGCGTACCTTCGCCGAGCACCTGGTGCAGCACGCGCCCGGCTGGCAGCCTCCGCAGCTGGCCCGGCAGGCGACCGTGCAGACCCACTGCCACCAGCACGCGATCATGAAGTTCGACGCCGACCGTGAACTGATGCGCCTCGCCCACCTGGACGCCGAGGTCCTGGACGAGGGCTGCTGCGGACTGGCCGGCAACTTCGGCTTCGAACGCGGCCACCACGAGGTCTCCATGGCCGTCGCGGAACAGGGCTTCCTTCCCGCGGTCCGCACCGCCGCCCCCGACAGCCTGCTCCTCGCCGACGGCTTCAGCTGCCGCACCCAGATCGAACAGGGCGACACAGGACGCCGGGCCCTGCACCTGGCCGAAGCGCTCGGCCTCGGCCTGAAGGGCAATCTGCCCAGTGAACACCCCGAACGCCTGGCCGAGCGGCCCGCCCACCCGACCCACGCGGCCCGGTGGGCGACCACCGTGGGCGCCGCAGCCCTCATGGCGACGGCCGCCACCGCGGCCGGCCGGGCGGTTCGGCAGCGCCTGCACCACCCGTGACCGAGCCCCCGAGAGCAACTCAGGAAAGGTCAGAACATGTCTACGAAGGTCTCCGACCACGTCCTCGAGCGCCTGCGCGACTGGGGGGTGGAGTACGTCTTCGCCTACCCCGGCGACGGCATCAACGGCCTGCTCGCCGCCTGGGGCCGCGCCGGCGACAACCCCCGGTTCATCCAGGCCCGCCACGAGGAGATGGCCGCCTTCGAAGCCGTCGGCTACGCCAAGTTCTCCGGCAAGGCAGGGGTGTGCGCCGCGACCTCCGGCCCCGGCGCCATCCACCTGCTCAACGGCCTGTACGACGCCAAGCTGGACCATGTGCCGGTGGTCGCGATCGTCGGCCAGACCAACCGCAGCGCCATGGGAGGCTCCTACCAGCAGGAGGTCGACCTGCTGAGCCTGTACAAGGACGTCGCCTCCGACTTCTGTGAGATGGTCACCGTTCCCGAACAGCTGCCCAATGTGCTGGACCGGGCGATGCGCACCGCCATGGCCCGACGCTCGGTGACGGCCGTCATCATCCCCGCCGACGTACAGGAACTCGACTACTCACCGCCCAAGCACGCCTTCAAGATGGTTCCCTCCAGCCTGGGCATGCCGCGCTACGCACCCGTACCGTCCGACGAGGACGTCACCCGTGCCGCCGAGGTGCTCAACGCAGGTGAGAAGGTCGCGATCCTCATCGGTCAGGGCGCCCGCGGCGCGCGCGAGGAGGTCATGGCGGTCGCCGACCGGCTCGGGGCCGGCGTGGCCAAGGCGCTGCTGGGCAAGGACGCTCTGGACGACGACCTGCCCTATGTCACCGGTTCCATCGGCCTGTTGGGCACCCGCCCGTCGTACGAGCTGATGCAGGACTGCGACACGCTCCTCGTCATCGGTTCGTCCTTCCCGTACACGCAGTTCCTGCCGGAGTTCGGGCAGGCGCGGGCCGTGCAGATCGACATCGACCCGCACATGGTCGGCATGCGCTACCCGTTCGAGGTGAACCTGGTGGGCGACGCCCGCGAGACGCTCACCCGACTGCTGCCGCTGCTCAAGTCGTCCAAGAACCGGGGCTGGCGCAAGAAGATCGAGAAGGACACCGCCCGCTGGTGGGAAGTCATGGAGCGGCGCGCCGCCGTCGACGCCGACCCGGTCAACCCCGAGTACGTCGCCCACGCACTCAACGACCTGCTGCCCGACAACGTCATCCTCGCCTCGGACTCCGGCTCCGCCGCCAACTGGTACGCCCGGCACCTGAAGCTGCGCGGCGCCATGCGCGGCTCGCTGTCCGGCACCCTCGCCACGATGGGGCCCGGCGTGCCCTACGTCATCGGCGCGAAGTTCGCGCACGGCGACCGCCCGGCGATCGCCCTGGTGGGCGACGGGGCGATGCAGATGAACGGCATGGCCGAGCTGATCACCATCGCCAAGTACTACCGGGAGTGGCAGGACCCGCGGCTGATCGTGGCCATCCTGAACAACCGTGATCTCAACCAGGTCACCTGGGAGATGCGCGCCATGGAAGGCGCCCCCCAGTTCCTGCCCTCCCAGTCGATCCCCGACGTCGCCTACGCAGACTTCGCCCGTCTGATCGGCCTGGACGGCATGCGAATCGAGAAGCCAGGCGATGTGCGGGGCGCCTGGGAGGCCGCGCTGGCCGCCGACAAGCCCTGTGTGCTCGACTTCGTGACCGACCCGGCGGTGCCGCCGATCCCGCCGCACGCCACCCTCGACCAGATCGAAGCCGCCGCGGTCTCCATCCTCAAGGGCGACAGCGACCGTGCCGCCATGGTCCGCCAGGGCTTCAAAGCCAAGATCCAGGAGTTCCTGCCCGGCAGCCACCAACGCGAGGACAGGCACCGCACGAAGGACCGCAGGTGACCGACACCCCGGTCGTGGAGCGGGTGGACACCGCCGTGTTCACCATCCCCACCGACGCCCCCGAAGCGGACGGCACCCTCAGCTGGGACAGCACCACACTCGTCCTGGCCGCCGTCCGCTGCGGCGACACAACCGGCACCGGCTACACCTACGCGCCCGCCGCCACGGCACGCGTCATCGACGACCTGCTCGCCGGTGTGGTGAAAGGATCAGCGGTGCTCGACGTGCCGCGCATGAACGAGGCCATGCACCGCGCGGTGCGCAACGCCGGACTGCCCGGCGTCGCGGCCCAGGCCGTCTCCGCCGTCGACATCGCCCTGTGGGACCTCAAGGCCCGCCTGCTCGGCCTGCCGCTGGTCCGGCTGCTGGGCGCCGCCTGCGACACCGTGCCCGTCTACGGCAGCGGCGGCTTCACCACGTACGACGACGCGCAACAGGAGAGGCAACTGCGCGGCTGGGTCGAGGAAGAGGGCATCCCCCGCGTCAAAATCAAGATCGCCGAGTCGTGGGGGCGGCAGGAGAGCCGCGACCGTCGGCGGGTCGGCAAGGCCCGTGCCACCATCGGCGACACGGCGGAGCTGTATGTAGACGCCAACGGCGGCTACGACGCCAAACAGGCCGTACGCGTCGGCCGGGCGCTCACCGACGAGGGCGTTACCTGGTTCGAGGAGCCGGTCTCCTCCGACCACCTCACCACCCTCGCCATGATCCGCGGCCAGGTCACCTCGGACGTCGCCGCCGGCGAGTACGGCTACACGCTGCCGTACTTCGCGCACATGCTCGCCGCCGGAGCCGTGGACTGCCTCCAGGCCGACGTCACCCGGTGCGGCGGCATCACCGTCTGGCTACGAGCCGCCGCCCTCGCCCAGGCCCACGGCATCGGCATCTCCGGGCACTGCGCCCCGCACGCCCACGCGCATGTCGCCGCGGCGGCACCGAACCTGCGGCACCTGGAGTGGTTCCACGATCACGTCCGCATCGAGCGCATTCTCTTCGACGGTGTCCTCGCCCCCGACGGCGGCGGCATCACGCCCGGCACCGACGGCGCACCCGGACTGGGGCTCACCCTCAACACCGGGCGCGCAGGGCCCTACCGGGTGGGCTGATCAACAGGAGACAGCACCCATGAGCACCCCATCCTTCCCGCCGCACCCACTGCACGACTACGCGCTGCTGGCCGACGGGGAGCGCGGCGCGCTGATCGGACCGGACGGCGTCCTGACCTGGCTGTGCGCCCCCACGTGGCACGACGACGCCGTCTTCGCCTCGCTCATCGGCGGCGGAGGCGTCTACTCGGTGACCCCGCGCGCCCGTTACGTCCCCGGCGGCTACTACGAGGAGGGCACCCTCATCTGGCGCAGCCGCTGGGTCACCACCGACGGCGTCGTCGAGTGCCGCGAGACCCTGGCCTACCCCGGCGACGAGAACCGCCTGGTCCTGCTGCGGCGGCTGCTCGCCGTCGACGGAACCGCCCAGATCCGGGTCCTCCTCGACCCGCACGCCGACTACGGCCGCGCCCCGCTCACCTCCGTGCACCGTGACGACGACGGTGTCTGGCATCTGGCCACCGGCCGCCACCTCCTGCGCTGGCAGGGCGCCGCGTCGGCGACCGTCCGCAACGAGGGCCTGACCGCCGACCTCGTGCTGAAGCCGGGCAAGAGCCACGACCTGGTCCTGGAGTGCTCCTGCTCACCGCTGCCGCCTACGCCCCCGCGGGCCGAGCAGGCCTGGGCCGCCACCGAACGGGCCTGGCGACAGTCAATGCCCCCGCTGGAGACCGTCGCCGCCCGTGACGCCGGACGCGCCTATGCCCTGCTGCGGGGGCTGACCACCCACGGCGGCGGCATGGTCGCGGCCGCCACCACCAGCCTGCCCGAACGCGCCGAGGCAGGCCGCAACTACGACTACCGGTACGTGTGGATCCGCGACCAGAGCTACGCCGGGCAGGCCGCGGCCGCGGCCGGCACGCCCGAGCTCCTCGACAGCGCCGTCCGTTTCGTCAGCGAGCGGCTGCTCGACGACGGCCCCCGGCTTGCCCCCGCCTACACCGTGCACGGCACGCGCGTCCCCGGCCAGCACGAACTCGACCTGCCCGGCTACCCCGGCGGCTTCAGCCGGATCGGCAACCACGTGAGCAGGCAGTTCCAGCTCGACTGCTTCGGCGAGGCACTGCTGCTGCTGGCTGCGGCCGAACGTCTCGACCGGCTGGATGCCGACGCCTGGAAGGCCGCCGACCTCGCGGTGCGGGCCATCGCCGAACGCCACGGGGAACCGGACGCGGGCATCTGGGAGCTGGAGGCCCGGCGGTGGACCCACAGCCGGCTGATCTGCGTCGCCGGGCTGCGCGCCCTGGCCGACGCGGCACCGCACCGACCGCTCGCCGACACCTGCACCCGGCTCGCCGACACGCTGTTCGCCGAGACCGCGGCGAGCAGCGTGCACGCCGACGGCCACTGGCAGCGCGCCCCCGACGATCCCGCGGTCGACGCCGCACTGCTGCTGCCCGCAGTGCGCGGGGCGCTGCCCGCCGACGACCCGCGCACTCGAGCCACCCTGGCCGCCTGCCGCGAGCGACTGACCCAGGACCACTTCGTCTACCGGTTCCGTCACGACGACCGGCCCCTGGAGGAGGCCGAGGGCGCCTTTGTGCTGTGCGGCTTTGTCATGGCGCTGGCCGAACACCAGCAGGGCCACACAGCCGATGCCTATCGCTGGTTCGAACGCAACCGCGGCGCATGCGGCGCCTCGGGACTGTACGCGGAGGAATTCGACATCGCCCAGCGCCAGCTGCGCGGCAATCTCCCGCAGGCCTTCGTTCACGCCATGCTGCTGGAGACCGCCGCCCGTTTCACCCAGGAGCCCCCGCCACACGGCACGCTCCGCCGAGGACGGAACTCGGCACCCGACCGTCCCGTCGGCCCGATGTCCCACACCTGATCGCGGGCTGGTGGACACCGGACACCGCGGAGGCGGCGGTCAAGCCCGGCGGCGCAGGGTGGGGGACCCTGAGGTCATCCGCGTCCCGCTGCCCATGGCAGCAGGAACCACAGGCCGGCGAACATCGCAGTGGTTGCGGCCGTGATGGCGATGGCCGCGGTGCGGCCGAGTACCAGATCCATCAGCAGCAGGACGGCGCCGTTGAGAGCCAGCGCGAGAAAGACGAGCCCGACTTGGGCATGCCGGGCGGACAGAGCAACGATGCGAGGCTTCACGCCGCGGTGGAACAGGCCGCGGTGCAGAGCCACCGGGGTGGCGAGGACGGCGGAGGTCATGACGGTCAGCAGCAGCGTGACGACATAGGTGTTGCGCTGGAACGCACTGAGCTGCGGAAAACGGCTGGTGAAGGCCACTCCCAGCAGGAAGGCGAAGAGAATCTGTACGCCGGTCTGGACCACACGGAGTTCCTGGAGAAGCTCGACCAGATTGCGGTCGGCCCGCTCCTCGGGCGTTTCGTCCCGCGCCGTCCGCGGCGGTCGTGCTGGCTCCTTCGGCATGATCTTCACTGTTTCTGGGCCGGGGCGCTGGGACCGGTCGCGCACGTCGTAGACCTGTCGCGCAGGCGCACGGCCAGCGCCGCGATGTCGTCGTCGAGCCCTCCGCCACTGTGCCGGAGGAGATCATGATGAAGCCGATGGAGCAGCTCGCGCGGCCGCGTTGACGTCTGGCGCCGCATCCAGTCCTGCAAGGGAAAGAACTCACCCTTGGTGTTCCGGCTCTCGATGATGCCGTCGGTGTAGAAAAGCAGCTGATCGCCGGGGGCGCAGGCGACGGTGTCGATGCAGTAGTGGTCGCCGATGAGGGTCGCGAGATTGAGCAGCGGAGATGGCGTGGTGGGGTCCAGTACGTAAAGCTTTCCGCTCTGCACGAGCAGTGGCGGAGGGTGTCCGCAGTTCAGGAGGCTGATGCGTTCGCACTGTGGCGAGATCTCGGCGAGCAGGACCGTCGTGAAGTGCTCAGACAGCTCTCTGGTGGGGAACGAATCGATGTGGCGGGTGCTGCTGATCTCCATGCGGCGGACGATGCTGCACAGATCGGCCTCCTCGTAGGCGGCCTCCCGGAAACAGTTGACCACCGCGGCGGCTGCTCCCACCGCGGGCAGGCCCTTCCCTCGTACGTCGCCGATGAGCAGCCTCACCCCGTAGGGGGTGCTGATGGCCTCGTAGAAGTCCCCGCCGATCCGGGCCTCTGCCTCGGCCGCGAGGTACATCGACTCGATCTCCACGCAGCCGACGCGGGACGGCAGGGGACGCAAAAGAACCTTCTGCGCGGCATCGGCGACGAGCCGGACCTGGATGAGGGCCTGCTCCCGCGTGATCCGGATGTGGCTCGCGTAGGCGGCGGCCATGGTGACCGCGGCGATGGCCCCCACGGTGTACCAGGTGCCCAGATCCGGGTAGACGAGGCTGAGCCCGATCATGATCAGGAGGCAGGCCGCGCCCAGGAGGACGGTGGGCAGCACGGTCCAGACGGACGCGGCGAGTGCGGGCGCGGCGGTCAGGATGCGGCTGAAGGCGACCTGCCGCGGGGTGGCGAACGCCAGGCTGGCGACAACGACCGTCAGGATCACCGGCGACAGCAGGACAGGGCTCCACCGTCCCTGCGGACGAGGGTGAAGCCGCGACTGTCCGATCCAGTGCATAAACCACAGAATATCGGCACAAAAGGGGTGGATGGATGTGTGGATCCATCGAGGCGATCGCCGAGAGGGGGTGGCCCTATGGTGCGGGCCGTCGGTTCGCCATCGTGCCGGGGTGGGAGGGCCCGCCCGGTGCGGGTGCAGGTTTCACTGCCGCCCGAGGTCGCCGGTGCCCCCCGCCCAGCGGGACCGAGTGGCTCCGAAGCCGGACTCATGCGTCCAGATGTGGAGGCACGACGGGCACTGCAAGTGGAGCAGGCTGCCCGTGTTCGAGAGCAGATAGCGCCAGTGCTCGGGGCATGTACGCCGCTCCTCGCACGCTCTGCAGCCATCCCTGTCGTTGCAGTTCGGGCAGGCCACCCAGGCGCGGCGTCCGATATCGGCCTGAGGGTCAAGAGGCAGCACTGCCGTCGCCTCTCGTGGGCAGCACGCCGGCCGCGACCAGGTCGTCGTAGAGGCGCTGCTGCTCCTCGCTGAGGTCGGAATACAGCAGCTCACGCGCTCTGTCCTCGTCGCGCAGCACCGCGACGGGATCCCAGTCGGGGCCGATGGCGGCAAGGACGTGGGTGCGTCGCAGCGACTCGTGCGAGGTCAGGTCGACACTGAATTCGACGAGCGACGCGCTGTCCGGGCGGTCCGCCGGTGGCCGGCCGGCTGTGGTGGGTTCGTCCGGTTCGTTGGGAAGAGTGCGGTCGTGGGGGGACATATGGCAGAACTTAGGTAGCCCTTGCTGGGCGGGGCAAGGGTGGGTGGGGGAAGTCACAGCAGGTCGGCGAGCACGTGGTGCGAGCCTCGCGCGGAAGTCGGGAGCTGCATGAATAGAACGTTCCGTATGCTGGTGGTATGTCGAAGTCGAAGGGTGGGCCACCGGGGGGTCGTCGGTCGGAGGCGCGTGATCGGCTGTTGAGCACGGCGAGCCGGCTCTTCTACACGGAGGGCATCCGGGCCGTCGGCGTCGACCGTGTCATGGAGGAGGCGGACATCGCCCGGGGCACCTTCTATCGGCACTTCAAGGGCAAGGACGACCTGGTGAGGGCGTACCTCGAGGCGACGGATCAGCAGATCCGCACCCGCATGGCCGCGGCCAGGGAGGAGCTCGCCGACTCCTCGGCCTTCCTTCAGGCCGTGGCGGGCGGCATCGGGGAAGAGCTGTGCGGTGTGGGCTTTCGGGGATGCCCGTTCATCAACGCGGCCGCCGAGTACCCGCAGCGGGACAGCGCCGTCCACCAGGCGGTACTGACGCACCGGTCCTGGTTTCACGAGGCGCTGGAGGACGCGTTTCGGCAGCTTGGTGTGGCGGATCCCGCGCGGTCGGCCGATGCCATGGTCGCTCTGCGCGACGGCGCGATGGTCGCCGGCTACCTGAGCGATCCACGGAAGGCGAACGGCACCCTCGTGCACGGCGTCGCCGCTCTCCTGGCCGCCGGCTGACCCCTCTCCTTCCCGCGTCCTGGGGCCGGGGTCACTGGGCGCCGGCGGCCTGCTTCACGAGGTTCGTCCCGGTGCCCGGATCGGTCGGCTGGACGGCGACCGGAGCCTTGATCTCCGTGGTGTGGGCGTGCGCCCGCGCCGCCATGAACCGCTCGGCGGCGGCGGGGAGGGCGTCGTCGCGCGCGACGAGGTACCAGGAAGGGATCGTCCTCCAGGCCGGGGTGCCGGACGGCTCACCGAGCGCCTGTGCGGTGGCGGTGCGCTGGGCGGCCGCCGGCTCCGCCACCGTGGCGTCGCCGAACTTGTCGCCGACGAAGCCGTCGCGTTACTTGTCGGGCTTCAAGTACAGGTCGGTCCCGGTGCCGCCGTCGGGCTGGGCGAAGGGGACGGCGTCAAGAGCGGTGGGTAGGGCGTCGGGGTCGTCGCCGAGGTGGCTGCCGGGGAACCTGATGCCGAGGGCCGCCGCGCTCACGCCCTAGTCCGAGGCGGACATATATAGAACGTTCTGTTCACTCCGGACGTTACGCCGCGTCGCTGCCCGAGGCAAACGTGGGAGAGGGACGGATGCGTCACATCTCCGAGCGCGGCAAGCGCCACGCCTGCGGCGCGGCGAAGACCACGCTCAGCAGCGGCGCGTCACCCTTCCGCCCTGGGCGACCACCCGGGCGGACCGAACAGGTACCCGGCGCGGTCGCGCCAGCGCCGGGCCGCACGGACGTCGCGCCAGGCGGCCGCGTACTCGTGGAAGGCCACCCGCAGCGGGTTGTAGGTGCCGATGTTCTTCGTCAGCCCGTACACCACCCGCTCGCCCTCGGGCTCGAAGGTGCCGAGGAGCCGGTCCCAGACGATGAGGATCCCGCCGTAATTGCGGTCCAGGTACACGTTGTTCGAGCCATGGTGCACACGGTGGTGGGAGGGCGTGTTGAAGACCCTTTCCACCGGCCGCCACAGCTTGTCCACCCGTTCGGTGTGCAGGAAGAACTGGTAGATCAGGCTGACGGACTGTTCGAGCAGGATCATCCAGGGCGGGATGCCGAGCAGCGCGAGGGGCATCCAGAAGGGCAGGGTCGTCATCGGTGTCCAGCTCTGCCTGAGGGCGGTGGACAGGTTGAAGCGGACGCTGGAGTGGTGGACCACATGGCTCGCCCACAGCACCCGCACCCGGTGATGGGCGCGATGGAAGGCGTAGTACGCGAGGTCCTCGGCGAAGAACAGCAGTACCCACGTCCACCCGGAGGCGGGCGAGAGGTGCCATGGCGAGACGGTGAAGAGGGCCGCGTACACGAGCACCGTCACCGCCTTCCACGGCAGCCCGATGATCTGGCTGCCGGCGCCCATGGACATGCTGGTCACGGTGTCGCGCACCTCGTAACCGCGCTCGTCGTCGTCAGGGAGGAAGCGGTAGGAGAGGGCCTCGACGACGACCAGGAGCACGAACGCCGGTATCGCGTAGACCACGGCCGGGATCATGTCAGCACACCGCCTTCCCGGGGCGTCACCGGCACGCTGCGGGACAGCAGTTCGCGTGCCAGCCGCTCGGCGGACCCGGCTTCACGCGCCGCGATATGTGCCGCGAGCCGCACATGGGCGTCGACGTCGAGGAGTTCGGCGGTCCGCAGATCGTCGGGGACCGCGGCAACCGGGAGCGCCCCGCCCACCAGGCTGTTGAACGCCAGAAGATAGGCCAGGTTTCCCGAGCCCTCCACGATCAGTCGCCACCAGGCGATGTCCGCCGGGCCGAGCTCCGCCAGGTCGGGCCCGCTGCGCGCGTAACGGCCCGTGGCCTCGACGATCGCCGCGGCGGTGTGCTCGGAGCACCGGATCGCGCACAACCTGGCCGCGTCGGCACCGATGCACGCGCGCATCTCCAGGGCGTCCCGGGCGAGATCCCCCACCGAGGGCCCGCAGCCCGCCGCGGCGATTCCCACGGCCAGGTCCAGACCGGCGGTACGGCGCCAGTTCTGGACCAGGGTGCGTCCGCCGTGGCTCACCTCGACGAGCCGGGCCTGCTGAAGCCGTTTGACGGCCTCACGGACGGCATGACGGTTCACACCGAACTCGGCCGCCAGGTCCCGTTCGGCGGTGAGGGGGGAACCGGGGGGCAGCTCACCGCCGAGGATCCTGTCGCGCAGCACGGCGAAGAGCTGGTCGGAGACCGCCTCGCGCCGGATGTGTCGCTGGGTCATGGCGCTCAGGGTGGACGGGCCGAGGTCAGTGGTCAACTGGTTGGACCAGATTCTCTCCAGAACGTGCGACGTCGGCCCGCCGCCCCGCACACGCGCCGGCGCCCAACGGTGCCTACGGGCTCATGCGGTCGCTTCGTCGAGGAGTTCGAGCACATGCCGGTAGGGCCGGCCGGTGGCGCGACTCATGCCCATCTCACAGGTGAGGTTGCACGATGCGTACGCGTCGAAGTCGCCGGCGGTGATCTCGGCCGCCTGGCCGGCCGTGGCCGAGGCGGTGACCTCCGGGTGGAGCAGACCGCGGTCCCCGGCGAAGGCGCAGCAGCCCCAGTTGTCGGGCACGGTCACCTCGGCGCTGACGGCGGCGGCGACGGTGCGCAGGGCATCGTTGATGCCGAGATGGACGGTGGAGCAGGTGGGATGGAGAGCGAGGCTGTCCAGGCGGCGGGGTGTGGGCAGCGCGGCCAGGAGGTGTTCGGCGGCGAAGGCGACGCTGTCGACGAAGCGCAGCGCGGTGAAACGTGCGCGGTCGGACTCCGGGAGCGCGCCGGCCAGTTGCTCCAGGCCGTGGGTGCAGGAGGACGCGTCACAGACCACCGGCAGCCGGCCACCGTCACTGGCCTCCCACAGCGCCCGCAGTGTGCGGGCGGCCATGGTGCGGTGCCCGGCGGTGTAGCCCTTGGACTGCCACGGCGTGCCGCAGCACAGGCCCGCCAGCCCGTCGGGCACGGCAACGGGGATGCCGGCCCGTTCACACAGCCTCAGGAACGCGGCCGCCGCACCGCCCGAGGTGCCCTCCGGGGCGAAGACGCTGCCGATACATGCGGCGAAGAACACCGCCTGCGCCTCGGCGGGCCGCTGGGACGCAGGGCGGGCGGGGCCGCCACGGGGGATGTCGTCGGTCCGCCGATGGTGCACGCGGACTCGCTGGCCGGATCGGGGCCCAGCCGGCGCCCGTACCGGGCGAGCCGCACATTGGCCTGACGGACCGTCAGGCCGGGCAGGAGGCGGACCCGCAGGCCGTCGTCCAGGACCTTAGCGGAGCGCCAGTGGCTGCGGACGTCGAACGGCATGTGGCCTTCGCCGACGAAGTAGTCCTTCGCCGTTCTCTGTCGTCCGGCCGGGCGCAGTCCGATCATGGCGATGGCGACCAGATAGACGACGACCACCAGGAGGTCGAGTTGACGCACGCTTACTCCTGGGCGTCGGCCGGCGGTGTCACCGGCGGGGTGGGGACAGGGGGAGGGGCGTCGTCCGCCGTACGCGGGCGACATGGAGTTCGTGCGGAGCCGAGGTGTCCAGTGACAGGTGGCGTGCGCCGTCCAGCGGATCCCCGAGCGGGGGCCGCAGATCAAGGGGGCGCGGGGAGCCGGTGAGCGCTGTCCTCAGCGGGCCGAGGAGCGGTTCGCCCAGGCCGGTGAGCCCGCCGGTGACGGTGACGGGGAGGGCGTCGCCGCCACCGATCCGGCGGGCGGCCGTGAGCACGGCCTCGCCGAGCGCGGCGGCGGCGTCCCGGACGATCGCCGAGGCAACGGCGTCACCCGCGGCGGCGGCACGGGCCACATCCGGGGCGAAGGACGCGGCGGTGCGGGCGGGGTTGCCGTCCCGCCCGACGGCCGAGGGCATCCGGTCGGGGTCGCCGAAACGCTCGACGGCCGCCGCCAGCAGCGCGGTGTCCGGTCCGCGTCCGTCGTGGGCGCGCAGTGCTGCCCGCAGTCCTGCCGCACCGATCCAGGCGCCGCTGCCCTCGTCGCCGAGCCAGGGGCCCCAGCCGTCGACGCGGGCGTACGATCCGTCGCCCCCGATGCCGATGGCGACGGAGCCGGTGCCGATCGCGAGGACCACGCCGGTGCGGCCGCCGAGGGCGCCCGCGTGAGCGGTGACGGCGTCGCTGGTGACGGCCACCTCGTCCGCGGGCAGGTCGTCGAGGAGCAGGGTGGCCAGTTCGCGGGCCGCCTCCGGTGCGGCGGCCGCCCCCGCGGCGCCGACGCAGACCGCCGCCAGCCGCTGTGAGGGTTCCCTTTCCAGGAGCGGGAGGACCGCGGCGCGCACGGCGGCACGGGCCGCCGCCACCCCGTTGTCCGCGGCGAGCCCGGGGGCACCGGGAACCTCGTGGACGTCCTGGGCGGGGTCGTCGCCGCTCCACAGCACGGCACGACAGCCGGTTTTGCCGAGGTCCACGGCCACTGCTGCTGTCATGGGGCACGCCTTCGTGTCTCCAGGGATCCTGCGCGTCGGGCGGTCACAGGACGGCCGGAAGGCCGGTGACGGGCGCGGATCGCGGTTCAGCGAGTATCCGAAGGCCAACCTCCGAATGTCAATAAGTAACCTCTCATAGCTCAGTGCGTAAATTTTTGACGCGCTACCGAGGCGTGGTTAATGTGTCGCCCACTCACTCAGGAGGGAAAGGCCCATGGCCCGCCAGGAACCACCCCGCACACCGGCCCGGCCGGCGGAGGACACCACCCCCGCCGCGACCCTGGCGCGCATCCGCGCGGCGCTGCCCACCCTGGCCCCCTCGGAACGGAGGGTGGCCGACGCCGTCCTGTCCGATCCCGCGCAGGCCTCGGAGCTGTCCATCAGCGCCCTCGGACAGAAAGCCAACACCTCGGTGGCCACGGTGATGCGCTTCTGCCGGGCCATAGGCATCACCAACTACCCCCAGTTGCGCCTCGCGCTGGCCGCGGCCGCCGCCCACGAGCACGCTCTCGGCGGCGAGCGCCCGGCACCGGGCACCGACATCAGCGCCACCGACACACTGGGCGAGATCGTCAAGAAGATCATCTACAACGAGGTGCGGGCCCTGGAGGACTCCGGGGCCGGGCTGGACCTCCAGGTGCTGGGCCGCGCGGTGGACGCTGTGGCCGGGGCCCGGCGGATCGACATCTTCGGCGTCGGTGCCAGCGCCTTCGTCGGGCAGGACCTGCACCAGAAGCTGCACCGCATCGGCCGTATGGCCTTCATCTGGACCGACCGGCATGCCGCCCTCACCGCCGCCGCCCTCCTCGGGCCCGGGGACGTGGCCCTCGCCATCTCCCACTCCGGGGAGACCGAGGACACACTCGAGCCTCTCCAGGCCGCCGCCGAACGCGGCGCCACCACCATCGCCCTGACCAACGTCCCGCGCTCCACCCTCGCGGAGAGCGCGGACCTCGTGCTGACGACATGCGCCCGGGAGACCCCCTTCCGCTCCGGTGCGACCGTCAGCCGCATCGCGCAACTCGCGCTCATCGACTGCCTGTTCGTGGGCGTGGCGCAGCGTTCCTTCGACGCCACCACCGCGGCTCTCGAGAAGACGTACGGGGCCATCCAGCGCCGCAGGCGCCCGCAGTCGCCCCGCCGCACATCCGCCGGCGACTGACCGCCGACGCCGCTTCCCCTCTCCCCCCACCCTTCAGCTACGACCCTTCAGCACCACCCTTGAAAGGACGACTGCTCCGTGGACCTCAGCACACTGGCCACAGAGAGCCGCAACGAGCGGACCGCCGAGCTGGACCGCATGCCGGTCTCCGAACTGCTCTCGGTCATGAACGCAGAGGACCAGACCGTCGCCCTCGCGGTACGCGACGCCCTCCCGGAGATCGGGTCCGCCGTCGAGGCGATCAGCGAGTCGCTGCGCCGGGGCGGACGGCTGATCTACATCGGCGCCGGCACCAGCGGCCGTATCGGCCTGCTCGACGCCGTCGAGTGCCCGCCCACCTTCGGCACCTCCCCCGAGCAGGTGGTGGGCCTGCTCTCCGGAGGCCCGGGCGCCTTCGTCGTGGCCGTCGAGGGGGCCGAGGACCAGCCCGCGAGGGCGGTCGCCGACCTCGACGAGATCGGCGTGAACGACACGGACACGGTCGTCGGACTCGCCGCCAGCGGCCGTACCCCCTATGTCATCGGCGGCCTGAAGCACGCCGCCGCCAAGGGAGCCGTCACGGTGTCGGTCGCCTGCAACCGCGACGCGGTCGTCAGCCGCTACGCCGACATCCCGATCGAGGTCCCCACCGGCCCCGAGGTCCTGACCGGGTCGACCCGCCTCAAGGGCGGCACCGCCGAGAAGATGGTCTGCAACATGCTCTCGACCGCGTCGATGGTGCGCGTGGGCAAGGTCTACGGAAACCTCATGGTCGACGTCCGGGCCAGCAACGACAAGCTCGTCGACCGCGCCCGCCGCATGGTCGTCGAAGCCACCGGCACCGACCCCGACACGGCCGCGGACGCCCTGCGGGAGGCCGGCGGCCACGCCAAGACCGCCATCGTCATGCTGCTCACCCACTCCACCGCTCAGGAGGCCGCCCGAGCCCTGGAGCGGGCCGCCGGCGACACCCGCACCGCCGTCGCAGGATCGAAGGCGCAGACGCGCGAATCCACTGGTTCCTGAGTCGGCCGACTACGAACCCGAAGCGAAGGTGGGCACCGACCTGAACGGGTGAACAGCCTCCGGACTTCCCTGTGCTTCGCCGACCCGTCGGTGTCCGCGTTTCTCCTGTCCCCGAACCCTGCGCCCACCCTGCCCCCGGCGTAGCAGCCGGGCGAGAGCCCGATTCTTCCCTCACCCTCTAAGGGAGAGAGGGGGGTGGGACGACGGAGGGAGCGGCGAGATGCAGATCGTTGTGGACCTCACGCTCTGCCAGGGCTATGCGCAGTGCGTGTTCCTCGCGCCGGAGGTGTTCCGGCTGCACGGGGAGGAAGCGTTGCTGTACTCACCGGCGGTCCCCGACGAACAGCTGGAGCGCGTGCGCCAGGCCGCGGCGGCGTGCCCCGTGCAGGCCATCCTCGTCGGTGAGGAGGTGAGCGCGGGTGACCGATGACCTGCGCAAGGGCCGGATCGTCATCGTCGGCGCGTCGCTGGCCGGGCTGAGGGCCGCCGAGACGCTGCGCGAAAAGGGCTTCACAGGCTCACTCACCGTGGTGGGGGATGAGGCCTGCCCGCCCTACGACAGACCGCCGCTTTCCAAGCAGGTGCTGCTCGGCCAGACGGCGGCGGACACCACCGGGCTGCCGATGCGCCGGGATGCCGACGCCGAGTGGCGGCTGGGGGTGCGGGCCACCGGTCTGGATCCCCTGGGCAAGCGGGTGCTGCTGTCCGATGGGGATCCGCTGCCGTTCGACCGGCTGCTGATCGCCACCGGGACCCGGGCGCGGCCCTGGCCCAACCCGGAGGAGGCAGCCCTGGAAGGGGTGTTCACCCTGCGCACCCGCGATGACGCCGGGGGCCTGGCCGCGCGGCTGGCCGCCGGACCACGGCGGGTGCTGGTGATCGGCGGGGGCTTCACCGGCTCGGAGATCGCCTCGGCCTGCCGGGAACGGGGGTTGGAGGTGACGGTCGCCGAACGTGGCCCCGGCCCCCTGGTCGGGGCGCTCGGTGGAACGCTGTCGAAGCTTGCCGCCGGGATGCAGCGGCGCCACGGGGTGGACCTGCGGTGCGGGGTGACGGTCACCGCCCTGCGCGGCGACGGCGGCGGCCGGTTCATCGGGGCGGACCTGTCCGACGGCAGCCGCGTCGAGGCGGACGTGTGCGTCGTGGCGTTGGGGGCGGTGCGCAACGTCGAATGGCTGGCGGACTCCGGCCTCGCCGCGGGCCCGCGTGGTGTCGCCTGCGACGCAGGATGCAGGGCCTTCAACATGTACGGAATCGTCACCGACGACGTCTTCGTGGCCGGTGACGTCTCCCGCTTCCCGCACCCCTTGTTCGAGTACCAGATGCTGTCCTTGGAGCACTGGGGCAACGCGGTCGCGCAGGCCGAGGTGGCGGCCCACAACATGGTGAATCCGGGGCCGCTGCGGCGTCCCCACCTTGCGGTGCCGGTGTTCTGGTCGAGCCAGTTCGGGCTCAACATCAAGTCTGTGGGCGTTCCCGTCTTCTCCGACCAGGTCGTCATCGCGCAGGGTTCGCTGGAGGCGCGCCGTCTGGCGATGGTGTACGGCTACCGGGGGCGGGTCACCGCCGCGGTCACCGTCGACATGGCCAAGTCGCTCGAGTACTACCAGCACCTGATCGAGACCGCCGCTCCGTTCCCGCCCGCCCCCGGCGCGGCGGACCGCCCGATGGCGGCCGAAGTCCCGCTTCCCTCCGATGTACCGGACCCGAAGGGGCTCTCCCACGGCCCCACCGTCGCACTCACCGGCTATCTGCCGGACCGCCGGCTGACCGTGGTGCAGTACTGAGGCCGACCATTCCACCCGTCCCCGAGGAGCGCCATCATGACCGCGGACACCCTGCTGGAACGGATCACCGACTACGCCAACCGCCCCGACCCGTACCCGCTGTACGCGGAACTCCGCGAAGCGGGACCCGTGGTGCGGCAGGCGGACGGCAGCTACCTGGTCGGCACGTACCACGAGATCGCCGCTCTGCTCCACGATCCGCGGATCAGCGCAGATCCGAGAAGCCGTCCGGCCTCGGCCGGCGCTCTGTACGTGGAAGGCGCGCAGCTGCCCTTCCTGCGGCTCGACGACCCCGAACACCACAGACTGCGCACCCTGGCCATGCGGCCGTTCGGTCCACCGCACAGCCCAGGCCGGGTCGACGCCATGCGCGGCCAGATCGCCGACATCACCCGGGAACTGCTCGAGGCGCTCCGGGACCGCCGGCAAATCGACATCGTCGACGACTTCGCCTACCCGCTGCCCGTCGCGGTCATCTGCCGACTGCTCGGTGTACCACGCGAGGACGAACCGCTCTTCCGGCAATGGTCCGACGCCATCGTCGCGGGTGCCGACGTCAAACCCGGAGAGGACGCCGCCGAGCGCAACCAGGCGGCCCAAGAGGCACGGGCCGAGATGGGCCGGTATCTGCTGGACCTCGCCGAGCAGCGCCGTACCCATCCGAGCGACGACATGCTGTCCGCCTTCATCAACGAACCCGACCCGGCCCTGCGGCTCACCGACGAGGAACTCGCGGAAACCGCGGTCCTGTTGTTGATCGCCGGACACGAGACCACGGTCAACCTGATCACGAACGGGGTTCTCACCCTGCTGCGCCGGCCCGACCAGCTGGACCGGCTGCGCCGCGACCCCGGCCTGCTGCCCGGCGCGGTGGAGGAACTGCTGCGCTACGAGCCCCCGGTCCACATGCGGGAACGTATCCCCCTCGCCGACATCGACATCGCCGGCACCACCCTTCCCGCGGCCGGCAGCGTGGTGCTCGCGCTGGCCTCGGGCAACCGCGACCCCAGGCGTTTCCACGACCCCGACCGGTTCGACCCGGCCCGCCCGGACAATCGGCACCTGGGCTTCGGCAGCGGTGTCCACCTCTGCTACGGCGCACCCCTCGCCCGCATCGAAGCACAGACCGCACTCGGCGCACTGCTCCCCCTCCTCGGCACCGCGACCCTGGTCCAGGACCCGCCCCCCTACCGGCAGAACGCCATGCTCCGCGGCCCCCGCCACCTCCTCCTCGAGATCCGACAGTCCGCCTGACTCCGACCCCGGGGGGAAATGGCGAAGACCGATGGCTGCCCGGCGATGTCCGGATCTGACAGAACATCGTCATTGCGGCCACTGCGGCGGGGCGAAATGATCAGGGCATGCTCCCACCGCACAGAGTCGTCATCGCCGCCTTCCCGGGTGTCGAAGTACTCGACATCACGGGCCCGGCCGAGGTGTTCTCCGTCGCCACGCGGGTCGCATGCACCGGCCGGCCCGGCTACGTCGTCCACATCGCGACAGCCGATGGCGGCCCGGTGGCCACCTCCAGTGGTATCCGGCTGATCGCCGACCTGACACTGGACGAGGTGAACGGCCACGTGGACACCCTGCTTGTGGCGGGTGCGGTCCACGTGGGCGACGACGACGTGGAGCCTGTGCTCGACAGCGAGATCATCGAGTGGCTGGGTGAAGCGGTGCCCCGAACCCGCCGGACGGGCTCGGTCTGCGCGGGCGCGCACCTGCTGGCCGCAGCCGGCCTGCTGGACGGTCTGCCGGCCACGACCCACTGGCTCACGGCCGCGCAGCTGGCCTCCGCGCACCCGCGTGTCACCGTCGATCCGGACCCGATCTTCATCCGGGCCGGCAACCTGTGGACCTGCGCGGGCATCACCTCGGGGATGGACATGGCACTGGCGATGGTCGCCGAGGACCACGGCCCGGATCTGGCCCTGGACACCGCCCGGATGATGGTCATGTATGTCAAACGCTCCGGCGGCCAGAGCCAGTTCAGCGTCCCGCTCGCCGTGCCGGTCGCCACCGGGGACCGCATCGACGACCTGCGCGTATGGATCGGCGAGCACCTCACCGAGGACCTCTCCGCCGAAGCACTCGCCGCACGTCTGCATCTGAGCGTGCGCCATTTCTCCCGGCTGTTCCGCGAGCGCACCGCCACCACACCGGCCGCCTACGTCGAGTCCGCCCGGCTGGAGGCCGCTCGCCGGTTGCTCCAGGACAGCGACCTCAGCCTGCCGGAGGTCGCCGCCACCAGCGGCCTCGGCTCCGTGGAGAGCCTGCACCGTTCCTTCCGGCGCCGCCTGGGGACCACCCCCGCCGAATACCGCCGCCGATTCCGCTGACCCCGACGCTTCCCCCTGCCGCTCACCACCTCGCGCACCGTCACCCGGCGGCAGGCGGTCACGCCCGCACGAGCGCCACACCACGACAACACCAGGAGAAGACCGTGTCCCGAACCAAGGTTGTGCCGATCCCGGTCATGGGCCGGCACAGCATCAATGCGTACCTGCTGCTGGGCCGGCGACCCGTCATCGTCGACGCCGGGACTCCGGGCAGCGGCCGAAGGATCTACGATCAGGTCGCCGCGCACGGCGTGGACCCCACCGACGTCGCGCTGATCGTCATCACCCACGGCCACATCGACCACTTCGGCTCCGCCGCCGAACTGCACCGCCTGACCGGGGCACCGGTGGCCGGCCACAGCGCGGACATCGGCCCCTTCCGCACCGGCCGGGCCCGCGAACCGTACCTGCCCACCGGCCCGATGGGCCGCCTCATGGCCAGGAACAAGAACCTGCACGTGCAGGCCGAATCGTTCGAACCCGATGTACTCGTACACGGTGAAACGGGCCTGGAGGACTTCGGCATCACGGCGCGCATCATGCCGACCCCGGGACACACCGCCGGATCGATCTCCGTCCTCACCGACGAAGGAGACCTCGTCGCCGGTGACCTGGTCGCCAACTCCTTCATGGGCCTCATCCCCGGCAGGCCGGCCAACCCTCCCTTCCACGACAACCCCCTGCGCAACCTCGCGAGCCTGCGCGAGATGCTCGCCCTCAACCCCACCAGACTCCATGTCGGACACGGCTCCCCACTGGAGCCCGACCGAGTCCGGCGCTGGGCCGCCCGCGAACACCGTCGGCTGTCCCGGCTCGAAGCAGCCGGCCGCACCGTGACCCGCACGGAACACGATGCAACCCGACCGGGACGGCTTCGGCACAGCCAGGATCGGTAACCACTGAGGAGAGTGCGCACCGATCGCGGCGCCTCAGGACCCGCGTCACTGTGCCAGCGTGAGGGGTCCGCCGGGCGACGTCCCCGGATGAGAAATACGCGAACGGCCGCATCGCTCTCCCTCGTGGCCGGCCCCTCCTGGGCGACCAGACGCATGCTGCTGCCTTCTGCGTCAGCCGTGACCAGGATGTCATCGGCGCCCGGCACACGCAGGCGCGCTTCGACCCGGTCGCCTCCGGCCCAATCCAAACGGGCAGGGCCGCGATGAAACAGTGGCTGGCCGACCTCGTGCACACTGTGCTCGGTCATCCACGGCTCGGTGAGCGCGCGCACCGCAGTACTGTCGTCGCCTGTCACGACCCACCGGTGGAGAACCAGCTCTTCGCGCATGTGTTCAGCGAAGAACGGCACCTTCACGGACCGGCCCGTCCACATGACCTCGGTATCCGGGGACAGATCCCGCGCAGCCGCGTCGGTCACGTCGACAAGCCGTTCACAACGGGCGAGGAACGCCGACCAGAGCTCGGGATCGTGCCTCCGTCACAACAACGTCCGGGCCTGGCCGCCTATCCGGGCAAGGCGGTTCACGCCAACGCGGCCCGCCGCGCAGGCGCCCGCACCGACTCCGAGGAGGACCGATGAAGATCCCGATCGCCGCGGCCGGGTCGCGCGGCGACATCGCGCCGTACACGGGCCTGGGCGCCGGACTGCGCCGGGCCGGGTACGACGTGGCCCTCGCCACCACGGACGCCTTCGCACCCCCCGTACGCGAGGCCGGACTGGAATTCCGAAAGCCTTCCCGGCGGCGCAGGGGGGCGCGGCGGCGTCATGGCGATAACCTCCGCGATCTCTCACCCGGGCGTCACCTCGGCGATCACCGGCCCGCGGACCATGGACCACCTCGACGATCTGCTCGCGGGCGCCGAGACCGCCCTGAACGACGAGATCCTCGACCGGATCGACGCCATCGTGCCGCCCGGCACCGACGTCGGAACGCCGGACATGGCCTACGACCCGCCCGCCATCCGGCAGACCGCGCTGCGCCGTCGCCTGACCCCCGAGCGTTCCGCCGCCTGACCCGGGACCCACTGGGCCGCCGAGGGACGCGGCTCAACCGATCTGCTCGGCCCTGTCCAGCACATCGGGGTGCAACCGGGCTCGGGCGTCGAACAACTCGATGCCCAGAAGCCGTCCCTGCGAGTCGAGATCGAGCAGCGCGAGGGTGTCCTCGCCCGCGACCACCTGCCGGACCGCTTCTCCTGGACCGATCCTGTCGACGACGTAGATGTACGCCATGTTCGCCGACGCGTCGTACTCGACTCGCATCACGCTCCCTGTGTCGGATAGGGCCGGGACGGTGCCTGGCGCCGAACGGGCCGCTGGTCTTCGGCTCGGAGCCGGTACACCACGCTCCGGCGCAGTGGCCCGTCGGGCACGCCCGGGTCGTCGAAGTCATCGGCCGGATCGCGGGTCATGCCGATACGGCGCATCACTGCCTGCGAACGGAGATTGGTGGCCGCCGTCACCGCGAGGATCTCCGCCAGACCGAGGCGTTGGAAGCCGAAGGCCACGGCAGCCCTGGCACCCTCGCTGGCATATCCGTGTCCCGACGCCGAACGGGCCAGACGCCAGCCGGCCTCCACACCGTTGAACGGCATGCCGTCATCCACCGGATCCAGCCCGGTGAACCCGATGAACTCGCCGGTCGCCCCTACCTCCACTGCCCACCACCCCCAGCCTCGCCCGTCGAGGTCGGCCTGAAAGCGGGCTGCGGATGCCTCGCTCTGCTCCCGTGTCAGTACGCCCGGCAAGTACTCGCGAACCGCCGGATCGGCATTCATGGCCGCCCAAGGACCCAGATCGGACTCCCGCCAGCCGCGGAGCACAAGACGATCGGTGTGGAGCTCATACATCACGCCAACCTAGCGTGACGGCGAACAGGGAGCGACCGAATAGACGGGTGTGTGGCAGCGTCGGCCGCCGTCCGGTCCGGTGACCGGCACGCCATCGGGCACACGGTCGGTTCGGTCCGCACCGCAGGCTGGGTGCGGACCGATGGCTCAGCCGGTGACGCTGGGGGCGCCCGTCTCGATGTGCCCACGAAGTGCCGGGAGAAGGAGCTGTCGGCGCTGACCGTGACCGTGAAGTCGTACCAGCCGCCTTGGTAGGCCACGGCGTTGAAGAAGTCGTCCGTGAACCCTCCGGCGGCCACCTGTTAGGTCCAGGGACCGTCACTTCGGTAGTTGTTCGACTTGATGGTGAAGGTCATGCCCGCGGCGGTCTGGTTCGTCATGCGGAACCAGACCGCCTGCTTGCCGGTGGTCGGGGCGGGGGCGTAGTAGCAGCCGACCTCGATGTTCCTGGCCGGACCGAGGGCGTTGCCGGTGAACCGGCGCAGGAAGCGGTTGGGGCCGACGACGCTCAGGTCGTAGAGCCCGTTGCCGGAGCCGGTGCCGACGTTGAAGTAGTCCTCCGCCCAGCCGTCGGTGCGTGTGGCGGCGTTGTAGGGGTCGACGGTGTACTGCCACGGACCGCCGCTGCGGTAGGCGTTGGCGTAGACCGAGAAGTGCACCGCCTCGCCGGCCTGGACACCCTGATTCGCCATGTCGATCCAGGCCAGGATCTGGCCGTTCGCGTTGTAGTCGAACCGGCTGATGTAGGCGTTCGGCTGGTACGGCAGTGCCCGGGCCGGCTTGGCGCCCGTCTCCTGCGCGGGCAGCGCGTTGGTGTTGGCTGGGGTTCGGCAGCAGATAGCAGTTGATCTGGCCGATGACCGACGTCACCCGTCAGACCCTCTACCGTTGCTGGCCCAACCGGGCGGCGCTGCTCTTCGATCTGATCCTCGAGGACCCCGATCTGGGCAACCACCCCGAGCCGGACAGCGATGTGCGCGCCGTGGCCACCGTCTGGCTGAAGAGCCTGCGAGCCGGCGTCGGCGAGCCGGCCGTCCGCACCGCGGTCCTGGCCGTCACCGCCCAGGCCGACCACGCCCCCGACAGCGCCCAGGCCCTCGTACGCACGGGGCGGGACCGCCGTGCAGCCCTGAACGAGCTGCTGGAGCCTTCGGGTGTTCGCACAGGGCCCCGCCCGGTGGGTCATCAGGAGGGCGCGCCGTCCAGGACTTCCACCTTCCCGGTGTCGAGGGAGTAGTAGGCGCCGACCACGGCAAGGGCTCGCTTGCCCACGAGCGGTGCCAGGTCGTGATTGGAACGCAGAGCGGTCGCGGTCAACTCGACCTGGGCCCGGGTCATGGTCTCGACCGGATCGGCACCCCGTTCCGGGAGGGCCTGCCTGTACGCCGGCCGCAGAGCCCTGGCGATCGCCTGGAGATTGCCGGGCAGCGACTTGCCGCCACGAAGAGCGTCGTACGCCGCCTTGATGGCGCCGCAGCGCTGATGCCCGAGGACCACGATGAGCGGAGTGCCACTCGTCATGGGCCCGTACTCGACCGAACCGGTGACAACCGAGCCGACCGCCGTCCCGCCCGTGCGCATCACGTAGAGGTCGCCCAGACCGGTGTCGAAGAGGAGTTCGGGCGGCACACGGGAGTCGATGCACGAAAGGATCGCGGCGAAGGGCTCCTGCTGCTGCGACACGAACTGGCGCCGGTCCGGGTCCCGGTCGGGGTGTCGAAGATCTCCGCTCACCCAGCGCTTGTTGCCTTCCATCAGTCGGGCGAACGCGGTGGCGGGCGAGGTCGGCCTGGCTTCCGGTGAAAGGCTGCTTGCCATCGGTACGGCCTTCGTCGTTGAGCAGCCCGCGAGGGCGATCGTGGCGCCCGCAAGCCCGGCGGCAAGCAGAGTTCTCCGATCCGGGTGTCCTGCTGTGTCCATCGGTCATTCTCCTCAGCCGCTCAGACACGTCCGTATCTCTTGACCCAGGGGGGATTGTGCAGTGTGGCGGGATTTGCCCCGGGGCAGGCGCAAGCGGGTGCGGGTCACATTGCCACCGACGGCCCACAGCTGCTCAGCCGGCCGGCCACCAAGGCTGATGACCGGCACCGTCCGTCTTCCGGCACCGTCCAGGTGGGCTGGACCGGATTTCTACGAATCGGACCGCCCCGGGGCCTCTGCCGGTTCGGGACGGCGGCGAGGCGCTGTGGCCGTAGGCCGGACTACCGGAGCCCCGTGACGCCCAGCCCACCGCCCGCCGCCGCCTTTCCTTCCTTCTGCGACCGACCTCGGCGCGATGTACGCGCGCCCGCCCGCCGGGCGTTCAGCTGCAGACGAGCAGTCCCGCGTTGCGCTTGGCGGCGAGGATCCGACGCACGCTGTCGTTGACCTTGGCCCGGAAGCCGGCGTCCTGCTGCATCCGGGTCTGGATGGCCTGCGTCATCGCCGGTACGACGTCCGGCCGTACCGTCAGGATCATGTTTCCGCCCGCCGCAAGGAAGTTCACCGCTCGCTGGGCGGGGGTGAAGGACCGTACCGCCACCGCGTTGCCGAGGTCGTCCGAGATGACCACGCCCTTGAAGCCCAGTTGGGTACGCAGCAGTTGGCCGATGACAGTCGGTGAGAAGGCTGCGATGTGCCGCGGGTCGATCTTGGTGTACGTGGCGAGTGAGACCATCACGAACGGAACACCTGCACGGATACCGCTCCGGAACGGTGTGAGACTGGAGCTGCCGGCGGTCGTCACCGAGTCCTGCACGTTCGCGGTGGTGTCGGTGTTGCCGATTACCTGGCCCAGCCCCGGAAAGTGCTTGATGGTGGTCATGACGCCCGCCTGAGCGAAACCACTGGAGAACGCGTTGCTGTGGGAACTCACGATGTCCGGTGTGTGGCCGTACTCGCGGTAGTAGGAGCCGATCGGTCCATTGCGGGTGCCCAGGCTGGCCGGAACCACATCGGCGACGGGAGCCAGGTCGAGGTTCACCCCGGCGGCCTTCAGCTGTTTGGCCCACTCGGCCGCCCGGCTGCGCAGCGTCGTGGTCGACCAGCTGCCCTGCGTCAGCCCACTGGGTATGGTCGAGAACCCGGGGCCGCTCAGTACCTGCACCCGGCCGCCCTCCTGGTCGGTGGAGACGAACATTCCCACTCGGTGCCCGCCGACCTGGTCCGCCTGACCTCGTACGCTGTCGACCAGCGTTCTGGTCGCCCGTGTCCCGGCGGTGCTGCGCCCGGTCAGCATGATGGACCCCACGTGGTTGTTCCGCAGAGTACGCAGTTGCGTCTGGTCGGGGCGAGCAGCGGAAACGCCGCCCATGATGAGCTGCCCCACCCGTTGCGCGGAGGTCATGGCGTTGAAGTACTTGTCGACGCAGGTGGTGGCGGCCGAAGGAGTGAGGGTGGCGGCCGATGCACTCTCCCTGGCCGAGTAGCCGGGCAGGGAGCCGGTGGCGCCAGGGGCCTTTGCGATGTTGCTGGTCGGGGCGGCCCTGACGGAACCGGCGGCACCCCCGTGCGCGGCCGCTTCGCCGCAGGCGGAAGCGGCCAGCACCAGGGAGACCAGCGGGGCCGCGGTGCGCAGAGCCATGGGGCGGCGTCTTCCCAGCCGCCGGGTGCGTATCGTCATCGATTCTTCTCCTGTCGTGGATGCACCACGGACCGTCCCAGCCGGCGGAACTCGCATTGCTCAAGTTGCGCTGAACGGGGGATGCGGCGTCACCCAGACCGCACACACAATGCGTGTGTTCCGCGCTTCCTTCGAGGTGTGGACGGTGCCATGAAACGGATGGGACTGGGGCGTGCGGACGCGGTAGGTGACCGGGTCTGGGAGCCCGCCTCCAGTCCCCAACGCACCGGGCCCGTTCCGGTGGATGGCGCCGCATGTCAGGATTGCCATCTGCCCAAGTCCCGGGCTCGCCGGCAGGCGCTCCCTTCGGGCCGATGGCCGGCACGGCTCCATCCTGAGGACTACCCGTGCGCTCTGCAACCCTGGCAAGTGCGGGTGTGCGGACGTGAGTCCCCAGCGGCGCGCCATCCTCGTCGACCTGTCGACATCGGTGGCGGCCACCCAAGGAGACAGGCCCCGCCCGAGCCGCGGTGACCACTGCCCTGCGCCGATCGATGGGCGAGGCGCGGCTCAGTCGTAGGCGCTGATCTCGATCGGACTGCCGTCGGGGCCCGGCAGGCAGGCGCTGGTCAGGGGCGCTCGGGCCCCGGTGCGCCGGACGGTCCGAACCGGTGGTCCTTGCCCCTGGCACCGGATCGGGGAGCGTACCGGCCGAGCAGACGCACGCATGACCGCCAGGCCGCCGCTGACAGCGGATCGCGTGCGCCGGCGAACAGCGGGTGCAGATCAGGGCCGTATCGCTCCGCCAGCCCGGTGTTGTGCGTGAGCACGTCGAGCTCGTGCGCTGCGGTGATCTCCAGGAACGCGCGTATGTCGGGCTCCGTGCCGCGGCCGGGGCCGCCCGCCGGGGGAGCCTTCGGCGGCTGGGAAAGCCCCTGCATCAGACGTCCTGATGCGCCGCGCGGGCCACCTCTCCCACCAGCCGGGCCGTGATCGGGGTGCCGACGCCGTGAACGGTCGCCGCCCGCAGGACGGCTCCACCGATGGCGTCGAGTTCGAGCGGGCGTCCTGCCTCGGCGTCGCGCTGCATCGAGGACTTCATCGACTGCGGGGCGCGGTCGAAGAAGGAGAGCACGGCGTCCGTGGTCGCGGCCGCACCGGCGGCCCGCGCCACCGCGGTGATCTCGTCGAGGACGGCGAGCAGTTCCGGCCGATGCTCGGTGCGGACGGTGCCGACATCGGTCCGGTGCCGGGTTGTCAGCAGGGCGAAGGGGGCGAGGAAGACGAGCTTGTCCCAGAGCATCGCCGTCTCGTCGTCCCGCAGGGACACGCCCAGACCGGAGTGACGCAGTCGGTCCGCCAACTCGTCGAGCGAAGCCGCCAGTTCGATGTCGGCGAACGGGCTGGTGTGGACGATACGGCCTGGTGAGGTGCGGGTCGCCTCGACTCTGATCGTCCCTGCGACGACCTGGCCCGCCGGGTAGCGCCCACGGATCACGGCGAGGTGGTCGAGGCCATTGAGCAGCGGAATCACGACGGCGTTGCCGAGGACGTCTGGCGTCACCCGGTCGAGGGCCGCCGCGAGAGAGGTCTGCTTGACCGTCACGAGCAGCACGTCCACCGGCTCGCGCAGCCGGGTGTCGGCCTCCACCGCCGCGGCGCACTCGCCGTACCGCGTGCTCTCGAGGCGCAGACCGTCCCGGCGCAGTACGGCTGCGGTCTCCTCGCCGGCCAGGCAGACGACGCGGTGACCGTCGCGGGCCAGCAGTGCGCCGATCAGGCCGCCGATGCCGCCCGGGCCGAGGACGGCCACCGTCAGAGCCGATGTGGTCACGTGGACTCCCTGTCCTTGGAAGAACGATGTCCAGCGGGTCGGCACCCGCCCTGCCGCCACGCGTCCGGACCGCTGTGGAAGCATAGGGCGGGTTGCCGCCCTGGGCCCTGGATCGATGATCGAGCACGCCCGAAACCCAAGTCAACCCAGGGGTTTGCTGGGGAGCCCCCAAGCAATACCTTGGGGGCCCGTGACACTCGACGATCTCCGCGTCTTCGCCGTGGTCTGCCGGACCGGCTCCCTGAGCGCCGCCGCCCGTGACCTGGCCTGCACACAGTCAGCGGTCAGCCAGCACGTGAAGCGGCTCGAGCGTGAAATCGGCCTCAGCCTGCTGGAGCGGCAGCCCAGAGGCGTCGTACCGACCCCTGCCGGAAGACGGCTGCACACGGCGGTCACGGAGGGCCTCGGGTGCATAGATCAGGCGCTGCGCCAGCTGAACGACCTCGCCCACGCAGAAGGCGGATCGGTGCGGGTCACCACCGGGGCGACCACCGTCCGGCACTTCATGGCTGCCGCCGTCGTCGACTTCCGTCGGCGCTTTCCCAAGGCCAGCCTGGAATTCCAGACCGAGCCCTCCAGCCGCGGCTGCTTCGAGGCCCTCGCCGCCGGCAGCGTCGACCTCGCCTGGATCACCCTCGGGCCCTCGATCCGCTCCGCCGAGCAGCACCCCGTCGTCGAGCTGCCCTGGGCGCTCGCCGTCACAGCGCGGGATCCGCTGGCGGGCAGAGCCTTCATCGAGCCCGCCGACCTGCAAGACGCCCGGCTCATCGGGCTCCCGGAGAACTCGACCTCCCGCTCCCAACTCAGCTCCCGGCTGGCCGAATCCGGGATCCGGCCGGTCTTCGACACCAGCGTCACCGACTGGGACACGGCGCTCCTTCTCGCCGAGCTGGGACTCGGCCACGCCGTCGTCCCGGCCTTGCCCGACTGGAGTGGCCCGGGCCATCCGGACCTGCGGCTGATTCCCATCCCCGCGCTCCCGCCCCTTGCCGCGGGATGGGCGGTGCGCAGCTGGGACGCACTCTCCCCGCTGGCCCGCTCCTTCGCGGAAGGCGTCGCCCACCACTGCCGGCAGCGGCCCGCCACCCCTGGGGGTTGAACCATACGAAGGGCTCGACCACTCATGTGGAGGGCAGGGAGGAAATACGCCAGGCTGTGCGGGCGGCGCGTACCGGTGCGGCGCGCCGGATTGCTGGTCAAGGCCCGCCGGATAGCACGGGCGGGGCCCAGCGGATGCGGCGGGTTCGGCGAGGCGGTTCCCACAACGGCGGCGGAGCCTCGGCAACCCTCGTACGCGCCAGGTCCTCAACCGTGGAATGGATGCGGTACACCACGCTCCAACCCCGTCACAGTCTGGACCCCATCCTCCGGGAATGCCGTTGTTCGGGTGAGCCCGAATCACATCGACCGAGCACCGGACGCGTCGGCAACCTGGGCCTCGGATCCCTAGACGGCCGCGATTCCCCCCGGCTGCTCCTCTGCCGGGACCGGACAGGCGCGCCGGAAATCGCCCAAGACGACGAAAGGAGTTCCGAAGTGAAACTTCGGTCGCGCATTTCAGTAGGCGCAGCGGCAGCATTGCTGGCGGGTATCGGCGCGTTGGCCGCACCTGCCGCCACAGCCTCGGCCGCCCCCGACACGCACTCCGGGTTCGCGGCCCAAAGCCGTCAGGCAGGACTGACCGATGCGCAAAGCGCAAAGCTGCAGCGGCAGGTGGATGCCACCATCGCCGAGTCCGGAGGCCGGCAGGTGGCGGCGAACATCGTCGACCTGGGCCAGGGCGTCTCGGTGCGACTTGTCGTGCCCGGCGAGAAGTACGTGCGCGACCTCGCGACCACGCGCGGTCCGGTGACCAGCCGGACCGCGGCGCATGTCTGCCCCTACGGAGACTTCTGCGCCTACACGGACGTCGACTACGGCGGCAGGGAACAGCGGATGGGGCCGTGCGGGAAGCACGCCCTCCGCGGCTCGGGCTGGAGCGGGGCCGGGTCCTGGTACAACAATCAGACCAAGTCGTGGATGAGGGCCACCATGTGGGGCAAGCACGATGAGTTCATCTATCGGGACAACGGGCCCGGCTCGCACGATACGCACGGCAACTGGGCGAGGATCTGGTCGATCACCAACTGCTGACGGGGCCCGCTGGTAGAGCCACCCCGTAGGGCTACGGCGACCGGACGAAGCGGCGCTGCGGCTGCTGACGACGACGGGGCTGGCCGCGGTCTCGGTGGGATCCGGCAGCCCCGTCGTGTCAGAGGTCAGGTTGTGCAGGTGGGCACGCCGTCGAGCCAGGCGGGGCCCCTGATGTAGATGTTGGTGACCCAGGCCCGGTAGTCGGGCAGGTAGGACCAGGCGTCGTTGGTGTAGCCGTCGGCGGTGACGAGTTCCGCGTGCTTCTGGCACTCGATCCGGACCGTGGTCGGGCCGGGGAAGGCGTACACCCGCGCCGCATGCGTGGACGGTTGGGCCTTGGTCCAGACACCCGTGCCCCAGGTGCTGAAGACATGCCCGGTCACCGCGCCGGTGTTGACGCGCACCGCGCCGAAGTAGTCGCCACCCAGGCGTACATCGCTGACCATCAGCTTGGTGCCCGACTGCCTTGCCTCGACCATCTTGCCCGCGCCCAGGTAGATCGCGATGTGGTGGAGGTCCTGCGAGGTGCCCCAGGCGAGCAGGTCGCCGGGGAGCAGCGGGGCGAGACCCTGGGCGGCCGTGAAGCGGGCGGCGGCCCGGAGCGTGTAGTACTGGGCGCTGGCGTCGCCGTTGAGGATGTCGGACCCGGCGGCCTGCGCATAGGCGTAGCGCACCAGCCCCGAGCAGTCGAAGCCGCGCCGTTCCGGATCGTGTTCGCTGGCCGGGTCGGTCGGGTCGACGTGCCCATAGGTGGCGCCGGGCCGGGGCCCGTGGCCGCCACCCCAGGTGTACCAGACCCCTGCCGCCACCTGCGAACATGCCGCGGCGATCGCCTGCTCGGCCGCCGGGGAGGCGCCCGGTGCCAGGGCGGCGCACCCTTCGTCGGCCCGCGCATCGGCGATCGTGGCGGGCGCCCGTTCGGCCGCAACGGCCGAGGACGTGAACGCCCAGGTGAGCAGGGTGAGTAAGCCGATGATTACGCCGATGAGACCGGTCCTGTCGCGCATGCCGGTACCCCCGTTCGTGTCGTGGATGTGCAGTGCTCCCGAGCGGCTCCCCGCCGCGGCGAAGGACGCCGCAGCGCCGGTTGCGGGCGCCGCGTCGGCGTCCAGGCTGCCGACCGGCCCTCCCACCGGTCGACGCCGGCGCGGCACCCTCTTCGGGAAGGCGACGGGAAACCCTTGGGAAACCCCCGCTCGCCAGGACGGGGGATCAGGGGCGGGCGCAGGCCTGTGCCACGGACACGCCGGACTCGGGGGTGAGCCCCACACGTGCGCTGCGGCCGGCGGACTCGAGCACTCGGCAGACCTGAGCCATCCGCCCGGAGAGGTCCAGGTCCCACAGCCGGACGGTTCCGTCGTTGCTGCTGCTGGCCACCGTCCGCCCGTCCGGGGAGAAGACCACGCCCCACACCGCGTTGGTGTGACCGGTCAGCGCGGCCCAGGGGCGCCGCTCCCGCACGTCCCACAGCCGCACCGTCCGGTCGCTGCCGCTGCTCGCCAGCCGCCGGCCGTCCGGTGAGAAGGCGATGCCCCGCACCGATCCGGCATGGCCGGTCAGGGACGCCTCCGGTCGTTTCCGGCCCGGATCCCACAGGCGCACGGTGCCGTCGTTGCCGCCGCTGGCCAGCGTGTGCCCGTCGGGGCTGTACGCCACGCCGCGCACCGCACCGGTGTGGCCGGTGAGCGTGGCGGTACAGCGGCGGGCGGCCACATCCCACAGCCGTACGGTCAGATCGTCACTGGCGCTGGCGAGGGTGCGACCGTCGGGGCTGAAGGCGATGTCGTTGACGAAGTCGGTGTGCCCGGTGAGCACGGCGAGCGGGCGGCGGGTCGGAACGTCCCACAGGCGCACGGTGCCGTCGGATCCCGCCGAGCCCAGCGTGCGGCCGTCGGGAGCGAAGGCCACCGCGAACACGCTTCCGCGGTGGCCTTCGAGCGTGCCGAGTGGACGGCGGGTCGGAACGTCCCACAGGCGGACGGTCCCGTCGGATCCCGCCGAGCCCAGCGTGCGGCCGTCGGGAGCGAAGGCCACCGAGACCACGCTCTCGCGATGTCCGGTCAAGATGGCCGGCGGCCGTCGCCGGTCCACGTCCCACACCCGTACCGTGTGATCGGTGCCGGCGGTGGCCAGCAGCTTCCCGTCCGGGCTGTACGCGGCGTGAGAGACCTCGGTGAACGGCGGTGCGGCGAGCGCGCGGCCCCTGAGGTCCCACAGCACGACGGACTGGTCGAAGCCCGCGGTGGCCAGCAGGGTCCCGCTGCCGTTCACGGCCACTCCGAGGACGTAGTCCGTGTGTCCGGCCAGTGTCGCCGTCGGCCGTCCGCTGCGCACGTCCCACAGCCTGGTCGTGCCGTCGCCCCCCGCGCTGACGACACTCGCACCATCGGGTGTCCAGGCGACCGCATTGACATCGTCACCGTGTCCGGTCAGCGTGGCGGCCGCCCGGCGCGCGGCCACGTCCCACAGCCGCACGGTCCGGTCCACCCCTCCCGTGGCCAGGCTGCGCCCGTCCGGTGAGAAGGCCACGCCCAGCACCTCGTCGGTGTGGCCGCGCAGTTCGGCGACGGGGCGTGCCGTGTCGGTGCTCCACAGCCGTACGGTCCGGTCGGAGCCGGCCGAAGCCAGTGTCCGGCCGTCGGGGGCGTACGACAGCGCAGTGACGTTCCCGGAGTGACCGCTGAGCACCGCACGGGCCCGGTGGCCGGGCCCGGTGTCCCACAGCTGCACCGTTCCGTCGCGGCCTGCGACGGCGAGCGTACGGCCGCGGGGATCGAAGGCCACCGCTCGGGCGCCAGTGGTCCGCTCGGGCAGCACCGACACGGTCCCTCGGCCGGCCGTGAGCCACAGGCGCACGGGACCGCCTGTCGAACTGGCCGCGAGAGTGAGGCCGTCGGGGCTGAAGGCGACCGAGCGAACGCGCCCGGGCAGGGTGAGCGTCGCGACGGTGCGCTGGTCGGCCGGACGCCGCAGCTTCACGGTTCCGTCGGAACTCGCGGTTGCCAGCAGTCGGTCGTCCGGTGCGAAGGCGAGCGCGTTGACCGGTCCTCGCTGGCCGCCGAGCCGACGGGCGAACGGCTGGGCCTGAGTGCTCAGGAGTGCGCCGCGCGCCTCGGGCGTGGCGCCGGCCCGGTAGGCCGCGACCGCCAGCAGCATCGAGGCCTCGGGCCGGCCGCCGGCCAGTGAGGTGGACTGGAGGGCCAGGGCATGTGAGCGGGAGACATGCTCCTGGGCGACCGCTGCTGTGCGCTGCCGATAGGCCAGGGCGCCCGCGGTCAGGGCGAGGCCGAGCAGGGCGACGAGAGTGGCCAGCATGACGTCGCGCAGCCGTTCCTGACGCCGCGCCCGACGCTGACGTGCCTCCTCCTCGGCGCGGCTTGCCTGAAGGAACGCCTTCTCCCCCCGGCTGAGACGGCTGGAGCCGTCCAGTTCATCTGCCCAGGAGCGTGCCGTCTCCAGCCGGGTGCCCCGGTACAGGGCGGAGGCGTCGCAGCCCTCGCGCTCCCAGTCCGCGGCGGCATGGGCGAGCTGCTGGTGGATCAGCAGCCCGGCCCGGTCCGCCTGGATCCAGTCGCGCAGCCGTGGCCAGGCGTGCAGCAGTGCCTCGTGGGTGATCTCGACCATGTCGTGGTCCACGGTGATCAGTCGGGCCCGTACGAAGGCGTCGAGCGCCGCCGTGACCTCGTCCGTGTCGCCGAGTTGCTCCATCAGGACGGTCCGGCTCGTCCGGCGCCGTGTAGCGCCGGTGTCCTTGGAGACGTGCACCAGCCGGGACAGGATCCGCCGGACCGTCTTCTGCTCGGCCGGATACAGCCCGGCGAACACATCCTCGGCGGTGCGGGCGACCGCCCCCCGGATGCCGCCGGTGCGTTCGTACCCGGCAACGGTCAAAGTGGACTGCTCGCGGTGCTGCCATGTGGCCAGCAGCGCATGGGACACCAGGGGCAGTACCCCGGACGGTGTCTCCTGGACCTGGACGCCCCCGTGGCCGGCCGCATCAGGCTCGTCGCGCAGCCCGGCGTCGCCCAGCAGCAGCGGGACCAGCCCGGGTTCCAGCGTGATGCCGGCGCGTTCCGCGGGGCGGGTGATCGACTCACGCAGCTCGGCGACCGACATCGGGGGCAGCGCGAACAGCCCGTCGGTGAACACCGGGGAGAGTTCCGGGAGTTCCAGGCACCGCCCCAGGAAGTCGGCCCGCAGTCCGAGCACGATCACGGCGGGATCGTACGCCGGCCCGGACGGTGGGGACGTGGCCAGTGCGCACAGCACCCGGACATAGGCGCGGCGCTCGCCGTCGTCCGTACACAGGGTGAACAGCTCCTCGAACTGGTCCACGAGCAGCACAGGGCACACCGGTGGCGGGCGACGGTCGTCCATGTCGGACTCCGGCCGCCTGGTGTCCGTCATCCGGTGGACCGCTTCCAGCAGCGCCCGGGGCCTGTCCCGGAGTTCGGCCGCGCTCAGCCGCAGATCGCAGCCCAGCGCCTTCGCCGTGCGCTCCAGCAACTCCTCCAGAGGGCGCGCCGTGGGTGTGAGGGAGACCACCGGCCAGCGGTCCGCGCCCGGCATGGGAAACCGGCCGGGGTGCCCGAGAGCGGTCACGAGCCCGGCGCTGAGCAGGGAGGACTTTCCCGCACCCGACGGGGCCACCAGCATCAGCGGCCCGATGCCGATGCGCTGGAAGAGCCGTTCGACGAGTGTGGCCGTCGCCCGTTCCCTGCCGAAGAACCACTCCGCGTCCTGCGTGGTGAACGCCGACAGGCCGCGGTAAGGGCAGGTGGCCGCAGTCGCGCCGATATCGTTGTCATGAACGTGTTCTCGGGCGGTCGCCGCCTCCGCCAGTGCGAGCAACTCGCCCTCGGCGGCGAGAATGCGGTCGCAGCGGCGGGCGACATCGACGGTCGGAGGCTTCGCACCCGTCTCGATCTTGCTGAGGTACCCCTTGCTGTAGTGGGTCTGCCGGGCCAGATCGGCCAGGGACAGCCCCCGCCGACGTCTCAGCCGTCTCAGCTGGGCGGCGAAGGACGGCGCGTCCGTCCCTGACCGTGCGGTCGTCCCTGGCCGTTCCGGCTCGTTGCCCTCGTGATCGTGCGCTGCCTGCTGTGACTCGCTCAAGGCGTCCCCCATGGCACCCCATGCCCTTGCCGTGAGTCGGGCGGGTGCCCAGATTACTTTCCGGGCGGGACGCGAGGCGAAGCGCTTCACTCGTAAGTGGCGCAAACGCGCACTTCCGGAACCATCCTGGAGAGGGCGGTTCCGGAAGCGCTGTCGGTGCCGGTCAGGGCCGGTTGAGGGTGATGGAGTTGATGGGCGTGAGATCGGCCCACACACCAGTCTGCTGCGCGAACGGGGCTCCGCAGCCCCTGCCGTTGTAGCCGGTGCACAGGCTTGCGGTCGCGCCGCCGTACTGGTTGTTGAGCACCCAGTGCCATCCGTACTGGTTGCTCAGGTTGTGGGGGCCGTAGCTGTAGTAGATCTGGCTGGGCGAGACGGCCGGATTCTGGTTCTGCGGGTAGATGCAGACTGCGCCGGACGGGCAGCCGGCCCAGTCGCCCGCCGGCTTGGCCTGAGCCGCACCGCCCAGTGCCACCACGGCCGCAGCGGCGGTCGCCAGCGCGGCGGCGCCGCGGAAGATGGTGCGCATGGTTGTTCCCCTCGTGCGGTGTCCTGCGGACCGCAGGACGTGCTTGGTGCTGACGGTTCCAGCCTGCTCACGGGGCAACGCCAGGTCGACGGGTTTCCCGTTGCCCGGTGATTCGGGCGGCAGGGAAACCGCCGGGCTCAGGCACTTTCGCGGGGAACGGCCAACCCGGGGAGAAGGAACGGAGTTCGCGGTTCCGCTGTGGGTGGTCGACGCACCCGGGGAGCGGTGTTCACCGCACCGACGGTCCGGGCACGCGCCGATGAGGGCCTCAACCGGCCCGGACGCGAGCGCCTAGTGCCAGCAGGTGTCCGTGCTGCCGTCGGGCTGGGTGCCTACCGATACGACGTAGGCGATGCCCGTGCCCACCTCCGGTGCGGGTGAGAAGCCGGCGGTACGGAAGTCGACGCTGAGCAGCAGGTGCCGGCCCTGTGCGGTCCTGGCCCAGCAGGCGCCCTCGACACCGGCGGGCGGCGCCCCGGGTGCCGGGTCCGCCTCAAGGCGCCAGCCGGCCGCGGCGGCGATCCTCGTGTAGTGGGCGACGACGTCGTCGGGCTTGCCCGGATAGGCGTACAGATGGTCGGCGTGCAGCCAGGGCCTTCCGGGGCTGTCGTCGTCGCATCCGGTGGTCGCGCCGACGCCGCGGTAGTTGGCCGGGGCCACCGCGCCGGCCGGAGCCGCGTCGAGCAGCGGCTGGGCGGCCAGCGACTCGAGTTGGTCGGCCGTGTCACGGCAGCCGTCGCCGCCGGCGGCGGAGCATGCGCCGAGCAAGACGGCCGGCAGGAGGAGAGCAGCCGCAAGCCCCAACCGGGCGCAGGCTGACGATGACGTAGGGGACAACGATGCTCCTGGGTCGCGGCTGACGGCGATCACGTCGGGCGCATTCTCCCTCGGTGACACGACGCGAGATTCAGCGAGGTGAGCTACAGCCCGGATTCCGCACCCTGCAGCAGTGCCGGCACACTGGTCCCCGTGCCCGGCAACCTTCAAATCGGGCTGCTCGGGGCAGCCGCCATCGCGCCGAGTGCGCTGATCAGGCCCGCGCGGCAGACGCCGCGTGTCACCGTGACCGCTGTCGCGGCACGCGAGCGCACACGCGCCGAGGCATTCGCCCGCAAGCACGGCGTCCCCGTCGTGCACACCGACTACGACACGCTGCTCGCCGACCCACAGGTGGACGCCGTGTACGTGCCCCTGCCCAACGGTCTGCACGCCGAGTGGACACTGAAAGCTCTCGAGGCAGGCAAGCATGTGCTGTGCGAGAAGCCGTTCACTGCCAACCGCGCCGAAGCCGAGCGCGTCGCGGACGCCGCCGACGCAGCCTACGCGCGCAGCGGCCTGGTGGTGATGGAGGCCTTCCACTACCGCTACCACCGGCTCGCCGAGCGGATGTGCGAGGTCGTGACGAGCGGCGAACTGGGTGAGCTGCGCCACGTCGAGGCCGAGGTCTGCTTCCCCCTGCCCCGCTTCAGCGACATCCGGTACGACTACGCGCTGGCGGGCGGCGCGGCGATGGACGCCGGCTGCTACGCGGTGCACGCAGCGAGGCTTCTCGGCGCCGGCGATCCGCAAGTTGCCTCGGCACGCATGATCACTCTGGGTAAGGATCCGCGTATCGACCGGGCGATGAGCGCCGAACTCGCTTTCCCGGGCGGGGTGACCGGTCGCGTCCGTGCGTCGATGTGGTCGCGCCGTGTGTTGTCGATCCGGGCCCGTGCGGTGGGCATGGACGGCGAACTGAATGTGACCAACTTCGTGATGCCGCAGCTCTACCACCAGTTGACGATCCGTGCGCCTCGCGGCTCGGGACGGCACGCGGTGCGGCGGGAGCGCGTGTCTCGGAAACCGTCGAGCTATGTCTGTCAGCTGACGGCCTTCGCCGCCGCCGTGCTCGACGGCGGTCCGGTCCTCACCTCCGCCAGGGACGCCGTGACGACCATGGGCGTCCTCGACGGCATCTACCGCGCCGCCGGGCTACCGCTGCGTGGCGCAACGAAGGACCAGTCCTCGGCCCCATGACGGCCGTCCCCGCCTGTCCTGAACGTGGTACCGGGCTTCCCCCTTCCGAAGGCCCCGGCCCGGAACGGAAGCCACGCTTGCCCTGGAGCGGACTCCAACGCGTAGTGTCGTGACATCCCCAACAGGACTGGCCTCAAGGAGAGTCGTATGCACCACCGCGTTCTGGGCGGCACCGGCATCGAGGTCAGCCCCTACTGCCTCGGCACCATGATGTTCGGCTCCGTCGGCAACGCCGACCACGACGAGTGCGTCCGGATCGTCCACGCCGCGCTCGACGAGGGGATCAACTTCATCGACACGGCCGACATGTACTCGGCCGGAGAGTCGGAGACGATCGTCGGCAAGGCGCTGAAGGGCCGCCGCGACGACGTGGTCCTTGCGACCAAGGTCCACTTTCCCATGGGGGACGGCCCCAACCGGGGCGGGAACTCGAGGCGTTGGATCGTCCGGGAGGTGGAGGACAGCCTGCGGCGGCTGGGAACGGACTGGATCGACCTGTACCAGGTGCACCGGCCGGACCACACGACCGACATCGAGGAGACGCTCTCCGCCCTGACCGATCTTGTGCGTCAGGGCAAGATCAGAACGTTCGGCTGCTCCACCTTCCCCGCGGACGACATCGTCGAGGCGTATCACGTGGCAGACCGCCGAGGGCTCCAGCGGTTCCGCACCGAGCAGCCGCCTTACTCGCTGCTGGCCCGAGGCGTCGAGAGGCATGTGCTGCCGGTCGCGCAACGCCTCGGAATGGGGGTGCTGACCTGGTCCCCGCTGGCCTCGGGGTTCCTGACCGGCCGCTACCGCAAGGGCCGGGCCCTGGATCTGAGCAGCGGACGTCCCACCCTGCACCCGCACCGCTTCGACCCGTCGGCGCCGCTCACCGCCGCCAAGCTGGAGGCGGTCGAGCAGCTTGTTGCCGTGGCCGAGGAAGTGGGCTGCTCGCTCCCGGAGTTGGCCATGGCCTTCCCGCTCGCGCATCCGGCCGTCACATCGGTGATCATCGGCCCGCGCACGATGGAGCACCTGCGCAGCACGCTCAAGGGCACGTCCGTGATGCTGGACGACGCCGTCCTCGACCGGATCGACGACATCGTGCCGCCCGGAACCGACGTCTATCCTCCGGACGGCGTCTGGACTCCGCCGTCGCTCACCACGCCGGCGCTCCGGCGGCGCCCGGCCGCGTCCAGGCCCGCTGCCTGAAGCATGGGCCGACGGGCGCCTGGTGATGCCCCCTCACCCCTGCAGCAGCCTCCCGAACCGGCACATGAACGGGTCTGCTACGCCGGGTCCTCGGGTGAGGCGACGCTGTTGTGTGCGTGATGCCGGCGGTAGGCGCCGGGCGTCATGTGGCGCCAGCGGGTGAAGGCGCGTACCAGGGCGGCCGCTCCGCTCAGTCCGACCTGGCGGGCGACAGCCTCAAGGGGCAAGCCGGTTGTGCGGAGCAACTGCAAGGCACGCATGTGCCGTGCCTCGTCGAGGAGTTCGCGCCAAGAGGTGCCCTCCTCGCGCAGGGCTCGGCGCAGGGTCCGGGAGCTGAGGAACAGAACGTCCCGCAGGTCCTCCGGACCGGCCCGGAGGAGGTCGGCCTGGTCCAGCCAGCCGCGTACCCGTGTGCGCAGCATGGCCGTCGCCGGCAGGCCGCCGAGCAGGCCGTCCGCGTGCCGGCGGTGCAGCGCGACCAGTTCGGGGTCGGTCAGGGCGCGAGGGCGCTCCAGCTCCGCGGTTCGTACGGTGACAGCGTTCTCGGCGGCGTCGAAGACGACCGGGCAGCGCAGAATCTCCGTGTACCGGCGCGGGTCGCCGATCGCGGGGTGGGCGAACGTGACCGACACGGGCGTCCAGTCGGGCGCAATCCATCCCGCGGCGGTGACCATGCCGGTGACGATGGCCTCGACCTGCTGCGGGTGCATCGTCCCCGGAGCCACCGACGGCCGGTAGACGAGCCGTGACCGCCGGGGACCGCGGTCCAGGGCGACCACCCCCGCCTCGCTCACCAACCGGTGATATCGGACCGCCGCTGCCGCCGCCTCCGCGAGGCTGGAGGAGGCGAGGAGCAGGTAGATCAATGCCACCCCGCGCTCCCCGGACCGGACCAGGCTCGTCCCGTACCTGCCGTATCTGCGGCTGCTGTTCTCGGCGGTGTCGCAACACCCCGCCCAGAGCCGGTCGTTGTGGCGCGGAGTGTCGCTGGACCTGCGTGCGCAGTACCCGCTCGGACGGACCGTGACCTGGTGGGGCGTGTCCCCGTGCACGTCCGAGCTCAGCGTGGCCAGGCGTTCCTCGGCAGTCGCGGCAAGCGGACGCTGTTCGAGGTCACCCCCGCCCGGGCCGTGAGCATTCGAGACTTCTCCGCCTTCACCGGCGAGGAGGAGTTCATCCTTCCGCCGGGCACCCAACTGAAGGTGACAGATGTGAGGACCGAACGCGGCGGCCTGTGTACCGTGAGACTGACGGAGCTGCAGGAACAGACCCTGGTGGCCTGACCAGGCACCGGCACCGGCCGCCACCCTCCGGTGTGGTGGCGGCCGCCCCACAAGGCGCCCTGTACGGACCGCGCAACCCGTCCAACGCGCCAAGCGGCGGCTCAGCAGAGGCCACCGCCGTAGTCAGGTGGCGCATGGTCATGCCCCCGGAAGCTCTCAAGCGCCGTCAGCGTGGCCTTCCCCCAGGTACGGGTGGAAAGTGAGCCCGTCTTCGTCCGCGACGGCCATGTCGTTACCTCGGCCGGCGTCATACAGCGCCAGACCGACCCGGCAGACGCTATCCGTAACCACGTTGCTCAAAAGCCGGTGCCCAAAGGCCTCGATGACGTCGCCTCGGGTGGTCGATGCGCCGCCCGCCACCCCGCAGCCCACCCCGCCAGGGCGCACAAGGCGACCGGCCTACGATCGTGCCATGAATGCGTGGAGAGAGAGCCTGGACGCTGCGGGGATCCAGGACCCGGAGCTGCGAGGGGACTACGAGGCTCAGCGGCGACTGGTGGCACGCTTCCGCCGCGCCTCATACCTGGCAGTGCAGACGCTTCTGCCACGTCCGATGCTGCCCCACGTGGTAGTGGCGACGGCCGTGATGCACCACGGGGACAACCTTCTGGACACCGGTCCGAAGGCGCAGCGAGCCGCAGCTTGGGCGTCTTGGGGAGATCGGGTACGTCGGGTGCTGGAGACGGGAGTCGCCGGTGATCCGCTGCTCCGCACGCTGGCTCACACCATTGCTGCATACCCGCGGCTGCGAAGGCCGGTAGAGGAATATCTGTCCACCGCGACAGCCGAGCTGGAATTCACCGGATTCCTCGACGAGGCTGACTACCAGGCCTATGTGGATGCCTACTCACTGCCGGCCTTCATGTTGGTTGGCACGCTGCTGGGACCGGAGACCGACGACGGGCCGTATCGGGTGGCGTGCCGGGCGTTCATCGACGGCAGTCAGCGGCTGGACTTCGTCAACGACATCGCCGAGGACCTGCGGGAGGGGCAACTGGGCATACCGGCGGACATGCTGCAACGCTTCTCAGTCAAACTGGACGACTTGGCCGCTGGCCGCGAAGTCCCGGGTGTTCGAGAGCTGTTGGGCCACCAGATAACGCAGGCTCGGACCGCCTTGCAGACGGCCAGGAAGCTGACCGCCCTGGCTCCGGCCCCTTACCGCCCGCTGATGGGCGCGCTGGTCGAAGTCGAGTTGCTGACCGCTGATGCCGCGCTGGCGCGTGGTGCAAAGTTGCTGCGCGGCTCGGCGAGTCCGACACTCCTGAGCACGCTACGCGTATTGCTGGGCGCTCGCCGCAAGGCTCGCAAGGGGCGCTCTTAGCTGCCGCCAGGGCAAGGCCGCCGCCCACAACACCAGCCGTGCGGCGGCGCATTACGGGTCCTCGAAGGCGGCCCGGCCGGCGTCACCACGTGTGGACCATGGACCGGCTGACGCCCGTCCTCACCGTGTGGCGTGCACCAGGTGGGCCCCCGCCCGTAGCGCCATTCTGCGGCCATCGTCTCATTGCCTGCCCCACCTCTGCGTACGGCATCGTCGTCTCCGCCTGCCAGCCACGCCCGGTAAACAGGGGCTGCGGCTCGTCCGTGCCGTAGTGCCGGGCCGCCCCCTGCTCGGCGAGCGCGTCCAGCATCGTGGGCTCGATCATCAGCCGGGTACGTGGCCCGCCTCGAGTGGCCTTCACTGGCAGCCCGTCAGCCCAAGACTTCCCGCAGCCAGGATCGCTCCGCGCGGCTGGTAGCTCGAGCGATGGTGAGCATGCCGCGTCGGTAGGGGTCGTCGGTTTCCTCGGCGGACAACGGGCGGTCACCCTCGTGGAAGAAGCTCGCGGGTTGCTCCAGGAATGCCAACCGCCGGCGCAGCACTGCGTGCTGGTCGGCGGTGTCGGGAATCTGGGAGAGGAAAGCCAGGACTGTGAAGTACCGGGTGCTGTCGCTGATGTCCAGGCCGTCGGCATCGCGCAGCCGACGCAGCAGCTCGGAGCGGCCTGCATCGGTCAGGCTCACGGTGTGCCGCTGAGCAGCCGAGACGCCCGGTTCTGCTCGCCGGTCCAACAGCCCGGCGTTGACCAGCCGGTTGATCGCGGGGTAGAGGCTGCCATCACTGACCGGCCGGGCATGGCCGGACAAGTGCGCTATGCGGTGGCGCAGTTGATAACCGTGGAGCGGCCCCTCGGCCAGGAATCCCAGGATCGCGAGTTCAAGCATGCTGCTACTCTCGCACATCGAACCGAGGTACCTCGAAACGATGTAGGAGGTAAGGGTGACGTACACCGAGGCATGGGTGACCGCGCGTGCGCGCAGCTCTTACGAGCACGGTCGGGCATCGTTCGACATACGGCCCGAACGGACGGCGCTTCTGGTCATCGACATGCAAGACGAGTTCGTGGAGCCTGGCTGGAGCCCCTACTGGGTGCCCGCGGCGACCCGGATGGCCCCCCGGCTACAGCAACTGGTCGAAGAATGCAGGGGCGTCTCCATCCCGGTGATCTGGACCCTCTTCGACGACACGCATCTCGGACTGGACCGGCCGCGCACCCTGCGGTTCCTGCCGCACGCCGACACCGACTGGCGCCGGCCGGGCCCTGCCCGCGTATGGGGCCAGATGGGCCGCCACGCTGACGAGGTCCTGATCCGCAAGCCCTCCTACGGGGCCTTCTACGACACCCCGCTCGACACAGTGCTCCGCAACCTCGGACGGGACACGGTCATCGTCACAGGAACGCTCACCAACTACTGCTGCGGCACCACTGCCCGGCAGGCGTATGAGCGCGGCTACAAGGTCGTCTTCGGCTCCGACGTCACGGCCACCGATGACGAGACCCGGCAGGAACCAGAACTCGCGGTCCTGCGCAAGGGTTTCGCGCTCGTGCTGACAGCGGACGAGATCACGAGCCGGCTGACCGCCACCCAGCATGCGTAGGAAGATGGGGGAGTGGCAGGGTGAACTCCGTTCAACGGGCCCGTAATGTTCCCCACTCGGGTGACGTGGTCCCATTCGGCCATGGCGAGGAGCCGGCCCTCGGGGGAGTATGCGACTGATACGACCGGGCCGGTGTGTCCGGTGAGGCGGTCCGGGCGGGCACGTCTCACCTGTCCGCGGTCAGCCGTCGTCCTTGGCCCGGGCGGCGGCCCTGTTGCGTCGTGGGGCTGCGGCCGCTCGGATCTCTTCCGTTGCCGCGCGGAATGCGGGTGCGGCCTGCCTGAAGTAGTCGAAGAGCACGGCGCGCTCCTGGGGGGTGTAACGCGCCAGGACCTCGGCGATGTGGCGGCGGGGCGGGCCCAGGACTTCCTCGATGCGGCTGAGTCCGTCGGGCACCGGCTTCACGATCACGCGCCTGCGGTCCTTGGGGTCTGCGGCGCGGCGGGCATAGCCGGCCCGCTCGAGGCGGTCGATCAGGCGGGTGGTGGCACCGGTGGTCAGCCCGGTCCTGGAGGCCAGCTCACCTGACGTGAGGCTGCCCTCCAGGGTGATCAGGCTCAGCGCGTACCACTCCGACGTATGCAGTCCAGCAGCCTCCGCGCCGGCCAGGCCCTGAAGCCCCACTGCGTCCAGGTACTGGCGGAAGATCACGTGCTCATCTGCGGCGTCCGCGGAGTCTGCGGAGTCTACGGAGTCTCCAGGGGTTGCCATCCGACGAAACCACCTTCTAAGTTATCTGCACATGTGCAGATACTGCTTCCGTTGAGTATCTGCTTCAGTTTAACCAAAAAGGAAGGCAGCCGTTCGCCATGACGACCACGCACGACGTCGCCGCCGTCACATCGGTACTGAATGAACTCGTCGCCGCCTGGGAGCGACACGATGCCGAGGCGTACGGCGAGTTGTTCACCGAGGACGCCACCTACATCACCTTCGTCGGCACCTTCTACCAGGGACGACAGGACATCGTGGACAGCCACCGCACGCTGTTCGCGGGGTTCCTCAAGGGCAGCAAGCTGGCGGACGAGGTCCTCGGCATCCGCTTCCTCGGCCCTGACGTAGCCGTCGTCAACGGGCGCGGCGACACCTACAAAGGCAAGCGGCCGCAGAAACTCGCCAAGATCCAGACGTACACCCTCGTCCACCAGGACGACGGGAAGTGGCGTATCGCTGCTTTCCACAACACCAAGCGCAGGCCGCTGATGGAATCCATCTCCCACAGGTTCGCCCCCGGCCTCATTCCGGCCGCCGAGAAGTAGGGTGCGAGGCCGTCACGGGCGGCAGCGCAGGCCCCGGCCCGGCGTCGTCGCCGACGCACCGCCTGCCCTCGCGGCTCCCTTGCGGACCACCTCGTCGCTCCGACCCCGCAGTTCGCCCTGCGTGCCGCGCAGCCACCTACGACCCCGCCCCCGAAGGGGCGGTTGGACGACGACGGTGCTGACCCCGGCATCGTGTCCGGTACGGCAACCGCAGCCGCCGGGATCGCCGAGGACTGCCCGTGAGCCCGGAGCGCTCACCCGTCGCCGGGGCCTGAACCACGCCCAGGTGCGCCGCCGCAACCGCTGCCGCACCTGGACCGTCGCGGTTCCGGGCGGGCTGCGTCGCCGGTCCCCGTCGGTTACGTTGATAAAGCATCCGGTCAGAGGGGGTAACAAGCCGTAACCCACCGGGGACGCTCCATGACTGGCCTGACCGTCATCCTGCTGCTCGTGGTGCTGGCCACCGCAGTGGCGACCGGTGCCCGGCGCTGGAGCCTGCCCGCCCCTTCTCTGCTCGTGATTGCCGGTCTGCTCGTCGGGCTGATGCCCTGGGTTCCAGAGGTTCGCGTCCCGCCTCATGTGATCAACGTGCTGGTGCTGCCCCCGCTGCTCTTCGCCTCGGCCGGGGAAATGTCCGTCCGCGACCTGCGTACCGTGTGGCGCCCTGTCACCGGTCTGGTCTTCGGCCTGGTCGTCGCCTCGGCCATCGCCGTCGGGTACGTCGCCCGGACGATCACCCCACTCACCACCGCGACAGCGTTCATCCTCGGCTCCGTACTGGCCAGCACCGACCCCGTGGCCGTTACCGCGCTCGGCCGGCGCCTGTCTCTTCCACCGCGTGTGCAGGCCATGGTGCAGGCCGAAAGTCTGTTCAACGACGCGACATCCCTGGTCCTGTACAAGGTCGCCGTGGCCACCGCGGTTTCCGGCAGCGCCGTCTCCGTGTCCGGGACCGTCGAGCAGTTCCTGATCCTTGCGGGCGGAGGAGCCCTCATCGGCGCGGCGGTCGCCGGAGTGGTCGCCCTCATCCGCAGACGGACCGAGGATCCCATACTGGAGACCGTCATCGCCTTGGTCACTCCGTACGCCTCGTACGTCATTGCGGAGCAGTCGCACACCTCCGGCGTCACCGCCGTCATCGTGTCCGGGGTCGTCCTCGGCAGCACCGGCCACAAGCTCAGCAACGCCCCCATCCGCATCCAGGTCCACGCCGTCTACGACACGGTGGCCTTCCTGCTGGAGAGCGTCGTCTTCGCCCTCATCGGCCTCGAGCTCCCCTCCCTTGTCCGTCAGCTCGCGCGTGACGAGCACGGCTGGCCGCTGTGGGTGCCGGTGATCGCCGCCACTCTGCTGGCGATCCGCCTGCTGTGGGTCTTCCCGCTGTCCGCTCTGATCCACCACCGGCATGGGGAGGGCGACAGCCGGCTTTCCTGGCGCGTTCCGGCCGTCCTGTCCTGGGCAGGCACCCGAGGCGTCATGCCGCTCGCTGCCGCGCTCTCCGTCCCCCTGGTCACCCAGACGGGGGCGCCGTTGCCGCACCGGGCGCTCATCCTCACGCTCACGACCGGGACCATCGCGCTCACCCTTGTCTTCCAGGGTTTCACTCTCGTGCCCATCGTCCGCCGCTCCGGCATCGCTCTGGAACCGGAGCACACCGCCCGCGAGGAGGCCCGGACGCGCCGGCACATCGCCCGCGCCGCCCTCGACGAGCTCAAACAGCTTGGCGATCTGGATCAGCTCGCCGAGCTGGGTGCCGCCGCCGAGGCCGCCGTGAAACAGGCCCGTCGCCATCTGGAAGCGCGTATTCACCAGGCCGAAGACGCCCATTACAGCGACCCGGACGCCCGTCCCGCCGACGCCTACCGTGAGATACGCCGGGCACTCATCGCCATCGAGGCGGCCGAACTCCAGCACCTCTACGAAGCGAACAAGATCAGCAACGCCACCCGGCGCCGGATCCAGCGTGAACTCGACCTCGAAGAAGCCAGCCTCCGCGACCGCGGCTGACCGCGAGCAGCCCTGCTGTTCACAGGGCGATGGCGTCTGGCCGATCCCACGGCCATGGCGCGTGGCCGATCCCAGGGCGATGGCGCGTGGCCGATCCCAGGGCGATGGCGTCTGGCCGAGTCGAGACCGGGACCGCGATCGCAGACCCCGCTGCCCCGGCCCTCCGTGCACCCCCGGCATCGGAGGCACGCGATGGCAACCAGGAGGAGGCTGAGAGTGGAGGTGATGGCCTGTGACGGGCGAGGCTCCGCTGGTGGTGGTCGACGGTGACGGGACAGTGGTGCAGTGGAGCGACGAGGCGGCGGAGCTGCTCGGGCGCACCGAAGCAGGAGGTGGCTGGTACGACACCTTCGCCCTACCCGGTGCCCGCACCGCGCTCGTCGTCGGCGATGTCACCGGGCAAGGCATCCACGCCGTCACGACCATGGGGCAGCTGCGGACAGTCCTCCACTTACTGGCCGCACTCGACCTGGAGCCCGACGAACTGCTCCCGCGACTCAACGACGCCGCCCTGTTTCTCGCTCAGGAACGTGCCGCTCGCCCACCCGGCGACCCTTCGCACCGCCAAGAGCTCACCACCCATTGCGTGTATGCGGTCTACGACTCCCTGGCCCGCACCTGCACCATCCGCTCGCGCCGGCGAGTCCCCGCCCGTGATCGCCCACTGCGACGGCCCGACGGAACCGGTCGACACCGGCTGCGGACCCACGCTGGGCAGCGCCGAGGGACCGCCCTTCGCCACCACCCATGTCGCCCTCTCCGAAGGCGACATCCTCGCGCTCTGCACCCCTGCCATCCATACGGCGTCCGCGCCCGCCCATGCACCGGACGCTCTCCGCTGCAGGACCTGTGCGACGAGGTCCTCTATCGTCTGCAGGGCAACACCGGCCCCGGCGACGCCATCCTCCTGCTCGCCCGCACCCACCCCTTCCCCGCCGATCACGGCGCCACCTGGCCTCTGGACCAGGACCCCACAGCGGCAGCCACGGCGCGCACGCATGCTCACGGGCGGCTCGCCGACTGGGGCGTGGACGAGGAGTTGACCTATGCGACCGAACTGATCGTCAGCGAACTGGTCACCAATGCCGTCCGTCACGGCAGCGCACCGCTGAGCCTGCGCCTGGTGAAGGACCGCGTGCTCACCTGCGAGGTCCACGACATCAGCCCCACCACACCGCGCCTGTGCCATGCGCGGACCGTCGACGAAGGCGGACGCGGCCTGTTCATCGTGGCCCAACTGGCCCGGAACTGGGGGGTGCGGTACACGCCCGATGGCAAGACGGTCCGGGTGGAACAGGCGCTCCCCTCGACGACGACACACCCCGGGTGACCGGGTGGGCGGCAGACGCCGTGGGCACCGGCCGGAAGCTGGCTCAGGCGGACCACGGCACCGAGGCCCGCGCGTGGCCGCACCGCCGACACGCGTCTCCCCTGCGAACGTTGCAGCCCTCGTGAATCGCCTCTCGGCTCCTGGCGCACATCGCGGGCTGCCGGCGTCTGCCGCGCCATCGGGTCACTCGGGTGGACCAATGGTGTACGGAGTGCCGCGAACGTGCGTTGCCCCTCGTGCCCGGGGCTCCTTCACCGCGGCGGCTGTCACGCCCGGCGGCCATCCGACCTGCCCGCCGTTTCCGGCCATGGCAGGTTTAGAGGGCTCGGGTTATCCGGAAACGCTTTCGAAAGGAAGTGGCCCCATGCCATCTCCCGCGCGCCGTGCGGTCACCACGGTTCTCGCACCCGCCGCCTTCGCCCTGCCCCTCGCTTTGGTACCGACCGCCGGAGCGGCCGTCCCATCCGCTCTCACCCCTCAAATGGCCGCCATTCAGCAGGAGTCCGACGCGAATCCGCTGGTGCGGACGGCCCAGCAGTACACCGCCGCCCTGAAGAAGCTACAGGGGCCCCCTTTCGAGCAGGCGTTCGTGGTCGGCATGATCCCGCACCACCGCATGGCCGTGGCCATGGCCGAGGTGGAGCTCGCCCACGGCACACGCCCCGAGCTCAAGGCCTTGGCGCAACAGATCGTTACCGCCCAGGACCGGGAAATGAGCGAAATGACCACCTGGCTCAAGGACTGGGACGGGCTCACGCAGGCTCAAGCAGCCGCCCGTGTGCCTGCGGACGTCTGGAAGACGATGAGGACGATGCAAGCGGACATGGGGGCCATGACCAGCCACCTCACCTCGATGCCCACGGGTGAAAGCGTCGATCAGGCGTTCTTGGAAGCGATGATCTCCCACCACGAGGCAGCCGTCCTCGTGGCCGGAACCGTGCCCGGGCGCGCCACCCACAGCCAGCTGACCGCCCTGGCCCGCTCCGTCGTCACCAGCAAGAGCGCAGAGGTCGCGCAGATGCGCACCTGGCTGCGCGACTGGTACGGCAAGTCGACGACGTCGTGACGCGGCGCGGCCGCCCCGTCGGACGGGGCGGCCGCTGACCGCAGCGCCCTGCGCAGAAGGGCGCCATGACGGCTCGGTTGTGCCCCCGTCTGTCTTGTCGCAGGGCCGGCACAGCAGGGCTCCACAGAGGCCGCGACCGGATTCGAACCGATGTAAACCGCTTTGCAGGCGGCTCCCTGACCACTCGGGCACACGGCCATGCCGGAGGGAATACCCAGAGGGTCGCCCTCCTTGTTTTCTTGGTGCACGCGCCAAGAAAACGGTAAGAAGAAAGCGCTCCATTGCGCGGCTCGGCTATCGGGCCAACCTGTGCGGCGCGAAGGAGTGAGGCAATGTTAGGGGCTACCCATGCAGACGCGTCAAATGAATGTCCACATGCTGGGATAAAGGTCAATTCCGGCCACGCATGGGTTATCTCAACATTCGGACAGATGACGCTTCCCGCTTCCTGCCTGGAGCTCCATCGAGTTCTTGCCGACGCATCGACATCTGATTTCAGCCAGTGAAGGTGTCAAATATTGCAGCTTTGTGAAGAAGGTTGATAGACGTTGAGCAGCGCCATCAGACCGTCGCCAACGTCATTCCGCAGCGGCTTCCTGGTGCGCACGGGGGGATCTGCCGGCTTCTCTGCGCAGCCGTGCCTTACCTGTGCGCCCGGAAACCGCGCGGGCTCTGGGGGATCTACATGACCGCACTGGCTCATCCGTGGCTCCGACAGGCCGACCTCGCTCGCATCGCCGGGCAGGTCGGCACTCCGGCCTTCGTCTACAGCGAAGCGCAGTTCCGCAAGAACCTCGGGCGTGTAAGGGACGCCGCGGCAGCAGCCGGCCTGGGAGACAGGGTCGAGCTGTACATACCGTTCTTCCCGAACTCGAACCCTCACGTGTTAGCGCCCCTGAAGGAGATGGACGGGGTCGGCGTACTCGTCCAGCTTCCCAGCGAGTACCGACTCCTGCGAGAGTTCGGATTCGACAAGTTCATCGTCTCACCGGGGCACGTCTCCGACGAAGAGATCGCTTTCTGGGACCAGACGGGGAATCCCACCTTCCTGGCGAGCCTCGACGAGGTCGCCTACTCGCTGCGCACCGAGGCGCCGACCATCAGCGTCCGGATCGACAGCCTCGACTCGGGGAAACCGGGCATCAAGTTCGGCGAGCTGGACCAGCTGGCGAACCTCCTCAAGGAATACGACCGCGACCTCGAAGGGCTCGAGGTGTACTGCGGCAGCGGAAATTCCCTGGAGGACATGGTCGGAATCGTCGAGCAGGTATTCTCCATCTACCTGAAGTACTTCCCCACCGCCCGGTCGATCAACTTCGCCGGCGGCCACGGCTTCGACTACGACGCGTGGGACGAGTCGGAGAAGCATTTCGACTGGCAGGAGTACTTTGCCCGTATCGCGGACTCGGTCCAGCGGATGCACATTCCGGAGGACGTGAAGCTCCTCTTCGAGCCGGCCCGCGACGTTCTGGCCGACACCGGGGTCCTCCTGCTGAGCGTGGAGCGCTCCCTCATCACCACGCCGGTCTCGAACATCCTCGTCACCGACGGCTGCCGCATGCTCATGCCCTCGGCCCAGCTGCGCGACCGCAACCACAACGTCCTCTTCCTGGACTCCTCGATGCAGGTGATCGAGAGCGAGACCACGACGAGCGCGGCCGTACGCGGACGCACCATCCTGCGCAACGACTACATCCTGCCTCGGGAAGTCGCGGTGCCGGACGGGCTCGATGCCGACAGCCACATGGCGATCCTCGACGTCGGCGCCTACTGCGCCACCCAGCACATGGAGTTCCTGAACGTGCCTCCGGCCGCCGAGGTCCTGATCACGGCGGACGGCGTCATCCAGCTGATCAGCACTCCCGGAGACGAGCGGGACAAGTGGCGGAACCTGCTCACCGACAAGCAGTCGCTCGACGGGTTGCCCGCGGCCGCCTGACGCGCCTTCCCACGGGCGGGCCGGGGCCGAAGCCGTCGCCGCGGAGCCCCGCCCGCCCACCCCCGTCTCCACGGCCCTGTGACGCCAGCAAGGAGCTTCCATGCAGAACCAGCAGATCCTGGCCGACGATCCCTTCGATCTCTTCCGCCAGTGGCTGGAAGAAGCAGGCACGAGCGAGGTCAACGATCCCAACGCCATGGCCCTGGCCACCACCGGCAGCGACAGCCTGCCGGACGTCCGCATGGTGCTGCTCAAGGACCACGGTCCCGAGGGCTTCGTCTTCTTCACCAATTCCCGGTCCAGCAAGGGCCTGGAACTGGATGCCAACATGCAGGCGGCCGCCGTGCTGCACTGGAAGTCACTGCGCCGCCAGGTGCGCTTCCGGGGAACAGTCGAACTCGTCACCGACGAGGAGTCCGACGCCTACTTCGCCTCCCGTGCGCGTCAGAGCCGCATCGGGGCCTGGGCGAGCCGGCAGTCCCGGCCGCTGGCCGATCGGACCGAGCTGGAGGCCGCCGTCGAGCGGGAAACGGCGCGTTTCGGCGAGGGCGACGTGCCCCGTCCGCCCCACTGGAACGGGTACCGCATTCGGCCAACTTATCTGGAGTTCTGGCAGGACCAGCCGTATCGCCTGCACGATCGTCTCGTTTTCAGCCGTGAGAAGCCCGAAGGTGCCTGGGACAAGGGACGCCTCTATCCCTAGCATCCCCGGCTTCGGTCATCACGTGAACCACTACTCCTTCTGAGGACCGCCACCATGTACTTCACCCATGCGGACGAGATCTGGGACGTACACCCCAACCTGCGCGCCCTGGTCGTCGTCACCGACAACGTGCTCGGGGCCGAGCAGGGCCACCAGCGGATCAAGAAGCTGGCCGAGGACATCGACCGGCGTCAGGCCGCGGCCGCCGAGGCCGAGATGCCGGAGATCGCCGCATGGCGTGAGGCGTTCGCCCGGATGGGGCTCAAACCCACCCAGTACCGCTGCGCCTCCGAAGCTCTGTTGCGGCGCTACCGCAAGAGCAAGGACATGCCGAGCTTCCACCCCCTCGTCGACTATCTCAACTACGTTTCGATGGCCTTCGGGACCCCCATCGCCGCCTTCGACATGTCGAAGGTCGCCGAGGGCATCGAGGTCCGCCCCGCCACCGGATCGGAGACGTATCTGACGTTCCAGGGCGAGTCGGAGAACCCGGCCGAGGGCGAGGTCGTGTTCGCGGACCCGGAGGGCTACGCCCACTCGCGGCGGTGGACGTACCGGCAGAGCGGCAAGTCCGTCGTCTCCGCGGAGACCGATCGAGTACTGATCGTGTCGGAGGCCCACCACGACACGGCGGCCGACGACCTCGCCGCGATGGAGGCGGAGCTGCACGGCGGCCTGACGGACCTCGGCGTCCGGATCGTCACCACGGCGATGATCGATCCCTCCCATCGCCGCCTCGACTTCTCGTACTCCTGAGAGGGGAGACCCTTGTGACCACCGCCCGCGAGACGCCGGCCGCCGGCACCCCGGCCAGTGGCCTGACGCTTGTCAGGGAGGAGATGGCGGCGGCCTGCGCCCGGGCCGGGCGCACCCCCGAGTCGGTGACACTGGTCGCCGCGTCCAAGACCGTAGCGCCGGATCTCCTTGCACAGACCATCTCGGCGGGCCACCTGGTGTACGGCGAGAACCGCGTCCAGGAGGCCCGTGACAAGTGGCCCGGCCTGCTGGAGCGGTTCTCCGGGCTCGAGCTGCACCTCATCGGCCCACTGCAGAGCAACAAGGCCCGTGAGGCCGTGGCCCTCTTCGACGTCATTCACTCCGTCGACCGGGCTTCGCTGTGCACCGCCCTCGCCAAGCAATGTGCCCAGCAGGACCGTTGGCCGCGCCTGTTCGTCCAGGTCAACACGGGCTCCGAGCCACAGAAGGCGGGAGTTCCGCCGGAGGAGGCCGACGCGTTCCTCGAGACCTGCCGGGGCAAGCACCGTCTGGATGTGGTGGGCCTCATGTGCATCCCGCCCGTCGGCGGGCCCCCGGAACCGCACTTCACGCAGCTCACCGAGATCGCGCAACGCAATGGCCTCAAGCTGCTGTCGATGGGGATGAGCGGCGACTACACCTCCGCGATCGAGCACGGCGCCACCCATGTACGCGTCGGCAGCGCGATCTTCGGCGCACGCCCCTATCCGCCCCGTCAGGACCAGTAGGTCCGCGGATCTCGTCGATCACCCGGGGCCGACGGTCCCCAGAAGCCCCGCCCGGGCCTCGGCCCCGCACGACGACCACGACACCGCTAAGGAACACCATGGTCCGCCCCGCGCGCTACGACATACTCTTCGAACCTGTCCGCATAGGCCCGGTCACCGCCAAGAACCGTTTCTACCAAGTGCCCCACTGCAACGGCATGGGGCGCGCCTATCCGAGCTCGATGGCCGCGATGCGCGCCGTCAAGGCGGAAGGCGGCTGGGGGGTCGTCTGCTCCGAGCAGTGCGATATCCACCACTCCGGCAACCACCAGCGTGAAATCCGCCTCTGGGACGCCAAGGACATCCCCTACCTCGCCAAGGCGACCGATCTCATCCACGAGCACGGCGCTCTCGCCGGGGTCGAGTTGGCCCACAACGGCGCGCATGTGAGCAACCTGGAGTCGCGTACCGTGCCGATCGCCCCGAGCGTGGAGGCGACCCGCGGTATCTTTCCGGGCACGGCACGGGCCATGGACAAGGGCGACATCCGGGCTTTCCGCCGCTGGCACCGCGAGGCCGCGCTCAATGCGCGGCGGGCCGGCTTCGACATCGTCTACATCTATGCAGGGCACGACATGACGCTGCCCGTCAACTTCCTCTCCCGCCGGCGCAACCAGCGCACAGACGAGTACGGCGGGAGTCTGGAGAACCGGGCCCGTCTCCTGCGTGAGCTCATCGAGGACACGAAGGAGGCTGTCGGCGACACCTGCGCGGTCGCCGTGCGCTTCAGCGTGGACGAGCTGATGGGAGAGCGCGGTTTCACCGCGGACGGGGAGGGCTACGACGTCGTCGAAATGCTCGCGGAACTGCCCGACCTGTGGGACGTGAACGTCAGCAACTTCGACAACGACGGTGCCACCGCGCGCTTCACCGACGAGGGCTACCAGGAGCAGTACGTCAAGTTCGTCAAGAGCGTCACGACCAAACCGGTCGTCGGGGTGGGCCGGTTCACCTCGCCCGACACGATGGTCTCGATGATCCGCGGTGGAACGCTCGACTTCATCGGCGCCGCACGCCCGTCGATCGCCGACCCCTTCCTTCCCCGCAAGATCGAGGAGGGGCGCTTCGACGACATCCGCGAGTGCATCGGATGCAACATCTGCGTGGCCTACGACCGGGCCGGGGCGCCCTTCCGCTGCACACAGAACCCCACCACCGGCGAGGAATGGCGCCGGGGCTGGCACCCCGAGAAGATCGAGGTTCGCACGACGAACGACACGGTGCTGATCGCCGGAGCCGGTCCTGCCGGTCTGGAGGCGGCTCGGGCACTGGGCCAGCGCGGTTACAGCGTGATACTCGCCGACAGCAACCGCGAGCTCGGCGGCCGGGTGACCCGTGAGAGCCGTCTGCCGGGTCTCGGGACCTATGCCCGGATCCGGGACTGGCGTCTTCAGCAGCTGCGCTCGATGCCCAACGTACAGCTGCTGCCGGGCAACGAGGTCACAGGCGATCTCGTGCGCGAGGCCCAATGCTCGCTCGTAGCCGTGGCGACCGGTGCCGGCTGGCGGCGGGACGGAGTCGGCCGGCATCACCTCGCTCCCATTCCCGGACTGGACCAGCTGCCGGTCTTCACGCCGGACGACATCATGGAGGGCCGCCTTCCTGCGGGGAGGGTCGTCCTGTTCGACGACGACCACTACTACATGGCGACCGTCCTCGCCGAACGACTCGTGACGGAGGGGTGCGAGGTCACCTTCGTCACTCCCGAGAGCATGGTCGCCGCCTTCACCCAGTACACGGCGGAGCAGCGCCGTGTCGGCCGCCGCGTGCTCGAACTCTGCGCATCGGTCCACACGTCGACCGCGCTGTCCCGCACGGGGGCGGGGAGGGCCCATCTGGCATGCGTCTACACCGGCCGCGAGACGGCCGTCCAGGCCGACGCGGTGGTCCTGGCCACGAGCATGGTGCCCCGGGACGGCCTGTATCACGAACTCGGGCAGTGGAATCCGGAGGAACTGGCGCAGGCCGGTGTGCGCAGGGTCGTACGCATCGGCGACTGTCTGGGCCCGGGCATCATCGCCGCTGCCGTACACAGCGGCCATCTCTTCGCGCGGACCCTGGACACGGGGCTCACCGACTGGACCCCGTACCGGCGGGAGAACGTCGAACTCGACTGGGACCAGCCCCTCCCGGCCGGGGGCGCCGACGCGGAGGTGGGGGTCTGATGGAGCGCTTCCGGTCACTGATCGGCAAGGTCGCCGATGGTGCCTCGCTCACTCGCGAGGAGTCAGCACACGTGTTCACCAAGATGATGTCCGGCGAGCCCACGCCGGCTCAGGTGGGCGGCATCCTCATGGCGCTGCGGGTCCGCGGCGAGACCGTCGAGGAGATCACCGGAGCCGCGACCGCCCTGCGCTCGCAGATGCGCCGCGTCGCGGCTCCCGAAGGGGCCGTGGACGTGGTGGGCACAGGAGGTGATGGCTCCGGGTCGTACAACATCTCCACCTGTGCCGCGTTCATCGTGGCCGGCGCGGGCGTCCCCGTGGCCAAGCACGGCAATCGCGCACTGTCTTCCCGGTCCGGCGCGGCGGACGTGCTCGGTGCCCTGGGCGTGAAGACGGGGCTGGACCCTGCCGGAGTGGAGCGGTGCATCGAAGCATCGGGCGTGGGCTTCATGTTCGCCCCGTCCCACCACCCCGCGCTCAAACACGTGGCGCCCGCACGGATCGAACTGGCCACCCGGACCATCTTCAACATCCTGGGACCGCTTCTGAATCCGGCCGGAGTGCGCCACCACCTGGTCGGCGTGTACTCCCGGCAATGGGTGGAACCGATGGCACGGGTGCTGGGTGAGCTCGGCTCCAAGCGCGCTCTGGTAGTGCACGGCTCGGACGGACTCGACGAGATCACCGGCACCGGTCCCACCACCGTCGCCGAACTTCTCGACGGAGATGTGCGGACCTACGAGATCACGCCCGAGGACGTGGGTCTTCCTCGCTGCCGGCCGGAGGACCTCCGCGGCGGCCCGCCGGAGAGCAACGCGAAGGCGCTGATCGCGGTGCTGGACGGCGAGCGCGGCCCCTATCGCGACGTCGCCGTGCTGAACGCGGCGGCGGCGCTGGTGGCCGCCGGTCGTGCCGCCGGTCTGGTGGACGGTGTGGCGATGGCAGAGCACTCAATCAATTCCGGCCAGGCCAAGAGGTGTCTCGACCGGCTGGCCGCAGCCTCGCACAGAACAGGAGACTGACGTGAGTGACCTTCTGACGCGGATCGAAGCCTACAAGCGCGAGGAGATTGCCGCCGCGAAGAAGTCGGTCGCACTGCCCGAACTGCAGCGCCGCGCAGAAGCCGCTCCGGCGCCCCGGGGATTTCTCACCGCGATCGAGCGGCGCCTCGCCCAGGGCCGATACGCGCTGATCACCGAGATCAAGAAACGCAGTCCCTCGGCCGGTCTCATCCGCACCGACTTCGACCCGTCCGCCCTGGGACAGGCCTACGAGCGGGGCGGCGCAGCCTGCCTCTCCGTCCTGACCGACGGTCCGTCCTTCGACGGCCGCCGCGAACATCTCGCGGCCGCGCGGGCGGCGACCGCCCTCCCGGTCCTGCGCAAGGACTTCATGTACGACCCCTATCAGGTCGTCGAAGCCCGGGCCTGGGGAGCCGACTGCATTCTGCTCCTGCTGTCCGCCGTCGACGACGCGACGGCCAAGGACCTGGAGGACACCGCGCTCGGTCTGGGCATGGACGTACTGGTCGAGGTTCACGACGAGCAGGAGCTGGACCGCGCTATGCGACTGCGCTCACGCCTCCTCGGTATTAACAACCGCAATCTCCGGACGCTGGAAACCACGCTCACCACCGGAGAGTCCCTCGCCTCGAAGGTCCCGGAGGAGCGGGTCGTCGTCGGCGAGAGCGGACTGAAGGGACGACCGGATCTCGACCGTCTCGCCAAGGCAGGAATTCACACCTTCCTGATCGGCGAAAGCCTGATGCGACGCGACGATGTTGAATCCGCAACTCGCGAGCTGATCTCAACAACACCCGGTAGCGTTCCGACTGTTGAGTAGACCAGGCATCTGCGGTAGCACACGGCGGTCTGCCGCGCCGGGGCCAGGCACGGAACCCGGCGTGGAGACGGCTTCCCCTGCGGACGCCATGACAAGGACCAAGGAGCGGCATCCGTGAGCATCCAGTTCCTGATCACATCGTTCGTCATCGTCGTGTCACCGGGAACAGGCGCTCTGTACACGATCGCAACCGGGCTGTCCCGGGGCTTTCGCAAGAGCGTCGTAGCGGCCTTCGGCTGCACTCTCGGCATCGTCCCGCATCTGGCGGCGGCGATCGCGGGCCTCGCGGCCATCCTGCACACCAGTGCGGTCGTCTTCCAGACCTTCAAGTACCTGGGCGTGGCCTACCTCCTGTACATGGCCTGGAACACGCTGCGTGAACAGGGCACCCTGAAGGTCGAAGACCGTCAGGAAGGCGATACCTCGGCCGCCAGGATCACGGGAACCGCCATCCTGATCAACTTCCTGAACCCCAAGCTCTCGATCTTCTTCCTGGCCTTCCTGCCTCAGTTCGTTCCCGTGGACGCGAAGAACTCCGTCGCGCCCATGCTTGAACTGAGCACGGTTTTCATGGTGATGACCTTCGTCGTCTTCGTCCTCTACGGGGCGTTCGCGGCAGCGGTCCGGGACCATGTGATCTCCCGGCCGAAGGTCCTCGCCTGGATGCGCCGAACCTTCGCCGCCGCCTTCGTGGGCATCGGCCTGCAGCTGGCGATGACCACCAGCTGACACATCGAACTCCGCAACGGAGCCCCAGCGTGAGTCAACGCCTGTTCATCAAGATCTGCGGTCTGCGAACCGAAAGGGACGTGGACACGGCCGTCGAAGAGGGAGCCGACGCCATCGGCTTCGTCTTCTCCGACAGTCCGCGCCGCGTCAGCGCCGGCACAGCCGCCAAGCTGTGCCGCCGCGTTCCGGAAAACGTCCTGACCGTCGGAGTCTTCCGTAATCAGCCACTGCGAGATGTGCGGTCCCTGGCCAATATCGCCGGTGTCTCGGGCGTCCAGCTGCACGGGCAGGAGGGCCGCGGATATTACGACGACCTGGCCCGCGAAGGCTGGACGCTGATTCGCGGCACCGCGTTCAGCGACCACGTCCCACGCTGCGGGGAAATGGGAGAGGACATCCTCCTCCTGGACGCCCCGATTCCAGGCTCGGGAACCCCCTGGGACTGGACCAGAAAGCATCTCACCAGCCCCGGCGAGAAGTGGCTTCTCGCCGGCGGCCTCACGCCGGACAACGTGCAGAACGCCGTGGAAGTCACCCGTCCATGGGGCGTCGACGTGTCGAGCGGTGTCGAGCAGAGCCGAGGGGTCAAGGACCCGGAGCTGATCACAGCGTTCATCAAGTCCGCCCGCGCCCACGCCTGATTTCCGTCAACCATGAGCGTCACCGCCACGAGAAGCAGGGAGACACGCGTGGCCATTCGCCTGTACGACACCAGTGCCCGGCAGATCCGTGACTTCGCCCCGCTCCGGCCGGGTTGTGTCTCGATCTACCTGTGTGGCGCGACCGTGCA